>JAJRSM010000028.1 GCA_024278765.1 Deltaproteobacteria bacterium
CTCCTCTACGCGTTTCAGCTCAGATTTTAGCCTTGCGTTCTCCATGCGCATGGAGAACGTAGCACCTGATGCACTTTTGCCTTTGCTGCCCTTGGACGCACTCACCCAGGCATAAAGACTATTGGCCGATATATCAAGGCGTTTTGAAACATCACTGACAGAATGACCGCGCTCTGTCACCTATTTTACCGCCTCTTGCTTAAACTCTTCTGTATACCTCTGATTGGACATAGACACACCTCCGTTTGATTGTAATTGTATTATCAAATGTGTCTACTAAAGCGGGGGAAGTCCATATCTCCTATTACGTGAACGGAAGACAGTATCGTGAAAAGGTAGGACGCAAAAAAGACGGTATAACTGAAAGGATGGCAAAAGAAGCCCTTAAGTCCAGAGAAGGCGCAATTACCCAGGGAAAGTTCGACATAGCACAAACAAAGATCTACCCCTTTTTTAGTACGCTAATAGAACAATACCTTGAATATTCCAAAGCCCATAAGAAGTCTTATGAACGCGATACCACGAGCGTAAAGCACCTAAAACCCTTTTTCGGCAACAAGCGCATTAACGACATCAACTCATGGCTTATCGAGAAGTATAAGATGAAGCGCAAAGAGGAGATAAAGGCAAAGTAACCGGAGAAAGCGGAAAAAGACGTATCCTTTACGAGCATAAACAGGGAACTATCGCTTCTGAAACACTTTTACACCATGGCCATCAAATGGGGAAAGACAGACAAAAACCCGGTAAAAGGCATAAAAACATTCAAGGAGCGAAGTATAGAGCGATACCTTGAAGAAGACGAGATAGCGGTTCTTCTTGAAGCCCGCGAGAAGAGCAGGAATAGAGCACTCAAGCCTATAGTGATAACCGCACTCAATACTGGCATGAGACTAAGGGAGATTCTATACCTGAAGACTACCGACCTCAACTTCAGTAACTCTATCATAAATATCGAAGACACCAAGAACGGTGAGCGCGGCAAAGTTCCGATGAACAAGTCTCTAAAAAAGGTCCTGGAAGAGCACCTTGCGAACCATAACTTCAACTACGTCTTCTGCGATCCGCACGGGAAACCCTATAACGAAATAAGGTATGCCTTTAAAACAGCCTTGAATGCGGCTAGCATCAAAGACTTCCGCTTTCACGACCTACGCCATACCTTCGCAAGCCACCTTGCGCTAAAGGGCATAGACCTGTATACAATCCAAAGGCTCGGTCGTTGGAAGACACTATCGATGGTCACTAGATACGCCCACCTATCGCCCAAACACCAGCAGGCGGCTGTAAGTGCGCTTGATGACCTCTTCGAAAACAATCACAATTCAAGCACAAATGCCAATAAGAGAGGAAAAGCCGATGTTATTGCTATTGCGTAACCTGTTGATTTTAAGTGGTACCCGAGGCCGGAATCGAACCGGCACGAGGTTTCCCCCTCGGGATTTTAAGTTTTAAATAACCATAAACTATAGCACCTTGATCTATGGTATGGTTTCCCGTTTTGCTTTAAAAATTAAAGGGATAGGAGTGTTACAATGCTTCTATCCCTTTTGATGTTTTATGCCCTTTTTGATATTTTTTAGCACAATTTTAGCACAATACGGATTTATCGCTTATCTTCCTGTGAAAGGATTTTTTCAAGCTCTGCAATAATGGGAGGCAGGTCTTTCGTAACGGTACTCCATAAGATATCCAAATTTATGTCGTAATAGGCATGAATAAGCCTGTTTCTCATGTTTATGATTTTATTCCATGGAATCTGAGGGAACTCATTTTGACATTCGCTGGATAATTTAGACGAAGCCTCTCCAATAACCTCAATGCATCTTACAAGAGAAAATCTATACATCTTGTCTGTATCAAGCGAACCTCTTGTTTTATCCTGAGAGAAGGATATTGCATCCATGGCGGCCTCAAGAATATGCCGCAGGCGAATGATATCGTCTTTATTCGGCATACTGAACCTCTGCAGACTCAACTACTTCCTTACGGAAATACCTGCTCAAGTCTTCGGGTGTCCGTAAATCCACCTTGCGCCCGATGATTTCACTTAACTCGATCTCCATACCCGACAAGGTTATCAGCCCCGGCTCATGTCCTTCCTCGAACTCAACAAGAACATCCACATCGCTGTCATGGCTGAAATCATCTCTCAAGACAGAGCCGAAGAGAGAAAACTTTCGGATATGGTTACGTTTGCAGAATTCGGCTATCTTTTCACGCCGAATAGTTATGTTTATTTTATTGTCCATAATTCACCCTTTTAAGTAAAAACTAACATAATTCCGAAGACTTGTACAATCAAGATTTGCTCATGTGAATTTATCAGCCCAAAAGCCCCTTGATCTATAGTCTGGTTTTCCGTTTTGCTACAAAAATTAAAGGGATAGGAGTATTACAATGCTTCTATCCCTTTTTAAATTTTATGCCTCTTTTGATATTTTTTAGCACAATTTTAGCACAGTGACATGGGGTGAACCCCTCTGTTGAGACAATTTAAATTAGCACACTTGCCAGATTTCAGGTTAATAATTCTCCAGGTATTTAAAATAGTTCAGGGTTGCCCCTTCGTTACTCTTTGAAGAGAGCATGGCACGTTCGAACTCCTCA
>JAJRSM010000029.1 GCA_024278765.1 Deltaproteobacteria bacterium
AGGCTGACCTCTTTGATTACATCGAGGTCTTTTACAACAAAACCCGGCGTCACAGCTACCTCGGTCAGCTGAGCCCGCATGACTTTGAAATGGCTTCATCAGGTAAAGGGTAGTTGTCTACTAAACTGAGGGAAGTCCAAACCTTTTTTTAAAGCTTGGTAAAAGCTTTGAAAATAGTTCCAAATCTGCAGTTGCTCTCCAATTGCTAACCCTACAAGAAACAAAAACCTTTGCTTGATGTTCCTTTTTCTTTATGGCGGTTGCGAATGTTTTTAGTGCCAATTCAAATGATTTCTGACTTTTCAAGCGTGCTTCGTCAACGGAATCGAGAAAAAAGTAGGCTTCTTCATTTCCACTCATCCATTCGTTAAATTTATCTTGGGTTTCAATATCGAGGCTACCTTTAATGCCTAAATCTTCAAGTATCTCAATTCTGCAAAAGAAGGCGAGCTTGTCTTCCTCTTGCAAGAGCTTGGTAATTGCTTTGAATTCATCTGTCTTGCCTGTACCTGCTTCAGCGAGGATGACTATGCGATCATTTTCTAGTAGCTCTTCCCATGAAAGTTGTTTATTCAGACGAAAGTTGAAGGTGTTCCGGATCTTCTCTGGGTCGTTTTCTATGTCAGCTTCTACATGCTCGAATTGCCTTTTTAGATTTATATGTTCAGCCATTCTAATACCCACTATATTCTTTGATTTTTAACATGCTTTTTAGAATAATATCAAACATTAAAATCAATGGCAAATTCTCTTGATTTTTTACTGGCTAAAATAAAAGGCTTGTTTTCATTTTACGTCATTATCACTTGCAAAAGAATCATATAACAAGATCGTAGCTGAACTTGAAAAGGTACAGGTTGAGCTTATGTCAGTCGGGCAGGGTGTCTGCAATAAAGAAGAAAGATTAAGCAAAGCCCAATGCCTTCTTTCTAGATCGAGGTAACTCTCAGTAGTCTTTATCAACTGAATAACGATCCTCAAGCAGGTGCGCTGAAGGCCTCTTAATCTAGGGTGACCGCCAGCAGTCCGTGGGGGCCGGGGTCTTTTGGTAGCGGTATTTTCACCTTATAGCCGCTGCCGGGGACGGTCTCCATTGCATCGCCACCTTTAGTATTATAGATGGCTTCGATGATAAAAGGCTGGTTGCCATCTGGGCATATCAGCTCGGCCTGACTACCTACTGCAAATTTGTTCTTAACCACTACCTCTGCCATGCCGCTACCTGCGTCATAGGAGACGATTTCACCGACGAAACGCTGCATACTAATTACTGAGCTTCCTGTCTCGTAGTTCTGGCTCTCCGAACTGCTCTTGCGAGTATAAAAACCATCGGTATAACCACGGTTGGCCAGCACATCCAGCTGTTGCATCAGCGAGGTGTTAAAAGGCCTGCCAGCAACTGCGTCATCAATTGCCTGTCGATAAACCTGAGTGGTGCGTGCCGCGTAGTAGTGTGATTTGGTGCGCCCCTCGATCTTCAGCGAGTCTACACCGATCTTTATTAAACGTTCGATATGCTGGACAGCACGCAGATCCTTCGAGTTCATTATATAGGTGCCGTGCTCGTCTTCGAAGACCGGCATCTGATTATCCGGGCGGGTCTTCTCAGTTAGGGTATAGGCTTTATCTGCCAATGGATGACGCTCGAAGTTCTGCGAATCAGCAAAGGGCTGTGGGTCGTCCAAAGCCTCAGCAGGTATAATGCCACCCGAGTCGTCTTCTTTCGCGTCTTTTAGATTGTATTCCCAGCGGCACGAATTGGTGCAATTGCCCTGATTGGCATCACGGTGGTTGAAGTAGCCAGAGAGCAGGCAACGCCCTGAGTAGGCGATGCAGAGAGCACCGTGGACAAAGACTTCGAGTTCGATATCCGGGCATTGCTGGCGGATCTCCTCGACCTCGTCGAGCGAAAGCTCTCTTGAGAGGATAATGCGCTCAATGCCAATCGATTTCCAGAACCTTACTGCCGCCCAGTTCATTGTGTTGGCCTGAACCGAGAGATGGATCGGCATCTCCGGCCATTTTTCTCGCACCATCATGATCAGCCCGGGGTCGGCCATTATAAGCGCATCCGGCGCCATACCTATTACCGGAGCCATGTGTTCCAGATAATTTTTGAGCTTGTTGTTGTGCGGTAGCAGATTGCTGGCAACGTAGAACTTTTTGCCCTGGGCGTGTGCTTCATTGATGCCGATCTTGAGATTATCTAGCTGAAAATCATTGTTGCGCACGCGCAGAGAATAACGAGGCTGACCGGCATAGACCGCGTCGGCACCGTATGCAAAGGCGTAGCGCATGTTGTTTAGCGTACCGGCAGGGGCCAGCAGTTCGGGTGTCTTCATATGCGTATACTCTGTTTCGGGTAATTGAGGTTGATTAGCTAGGCTTCGTCTTACTGTAAATTTATGCCACCGTAATCGAATTAGAGTAGCACGGATTACTTCTCAGTTATTTTTTATTTGGTTCTGCTAGCCCCCCTGTACCACGACGCCGCATATTATGCGAGCCAGTGGGTAAGGGGGTGCTCTTGCCCCTGTTTAGTGGACACATCGAAAGGTTAGTGATAAAAAGCTACCATAGGAGGTGTTCAGATGGAAGAGAAACGAGGTCGTAAGAGTTTTGACCGTGAGTTCAAGCGCGAGGCAATAAGTCTTATTATGGTG
>JAJRSM010000030.1 GCA_024278765.1 Deltaproteobacteria bacterium
ATTTACTAACTTCCAGGCTGCCGAGAGTAGGATCAGGGACGCTGACTTTGCCTATGAGACTGCGGTATTTACCAAGAACCAGATATTGGTTCAGGCAGGTACATCGATCCTTGCGCAGGCCAATCTGCTTCCGCAGTCAGCCTTGCAGCTGCTCGGATAGTAATATGATTACACACCGTTGCATTGTGCAGCGGTTGAGAGAAAGCGGGGTGAGACGCCTTGGTTTGGTAAGGCGTCTCACCCACCAAAAGAGGGGTAGAGAAAATGGAAGACGTAGGGATAAAATCAGTAGTGGCAAAACCGGTTGAGCAAGGTGTGACAGCGCCGGAGCCCAAGAAGGTTGAGGTCGCGAAGAAAGAAGTTAAGGTTGAGAAACCTACCCACGTCGGTGACGATCTGAAGAATAAGGAAGGTGTTGATGCTGAAAGGGTTGTCACGGTCGAAGAAGTAGAAAAGGTAGTATACTCGACAAACGACCTTTTACAGCGGCTCAATACGGAGTTAAGAGTGGAGTTGGATGACGAACTTGATATGGTTGTTGTAAAGGTCATCGATAGTGAGAGCCAAGAGGTCGTTAGACAGATACCGGCAGAAGAGTTTGTAGAGCTTAGCAAACGTATGAAAGATGCAATTGGGATGCTTTTTGATAAAGAGTCCTAAGTGGATAATATATTTGCTTTGCAAAACAGCAAGGTTTAGGTTTTCTTAGTTAGTTGTTTTTATGCCGTGAAAGTACAGGTGTGTCAGAAAGGGGGTAGGTTATGGTTATTACAGCGTCGACAGGACTAATAAGTCAGATTGATTATCAGGCTCTTCTAGAATCTTTGATTCAGATAAAGCGTGAGCCGATAAACCTTATGATGGATCGTCAGGATAGGATGAAGAGCGCGGACTCTGCCTATGAGGAGCTGGCTACAAAGCTGGAGGAGTTTAAGACTGCGGCTGAAGCACTCAATGAATTTACAGACTTCAATGACTATACTTCCTCTGTATCAGATGAAACGCTAATGAGCGTGACGGCCAGTGAGACTGCGAATGCCGGTACTTTTTCCGTTGTGGTCAATAACCTTGCCAAGGCGCATAAGATCTATACTGAGGGCTCAACCTATACTAGTGCCGATGATTCTGCCGTTACCGGAGCAGGGGGTACTTTTGAGTGGACGGTAGGAGGTACGGCCTATTCCGTTAATGTGGCAACCGGAGATTCTTTGCAGGACGTAAGTGACGCTATAAATGCCGTGACCACGGATGCATCGGTATCTGACGTGACTACTTCTGTGATCTTTGATGGTACGAACTACCTTATGACGATGACCTCTCAGGGGACCGGTGAGACAGAGATAATGACTGTTACCAACAATGACACTGATCTTTTTGGCGGTGGAATTATTATTTCAGGTAGCTATGAGCTTCTGGTCGGCACAGACGCCTCGCTTACAGTCGATGGCCTGGCCGTTACCAGTGAGACCAATAATGTTGATGGTATAATACCGGGCGTTACGCTTAATCTTCAGAGCGCGGATAACACAAAGACTATTACAGTAACTATTGCCCGGGATGTCGAGAGCATAAAGACAAAGGCAGTTGATTTTGCAGAGAAGTATAATGCGATTATGAGTCTTATTAAGCAACATAATCGCTATGATAGCGATACAAAGACCTCGGGTGTCTTCTTCGGTGATAGTACGGCAAGGGGTGTCGGTGATGAGGTGAGGCGTTTGATGACCAGTGAGGTCGCAGGTGTTGATAGCGGTATGAGTAGACTTGTATACGCTGGTTTTACCATGGATGTTGAAGGAAAGCTAAGCGTAAACAGCTCGGATCTGACCGATGCCGTTGAAAATGACTTTGATAACTTTGTAAGGTTGTTTATTGATGGTAACTCCATCGGTGAGTCTACTAAAGGGATGGCCAAGCTCATCGCAGATATGGTCGATGATCTGACAGCCGTTGATTACGGAAGGGTTGCTGCAAGGCAGAAGTCTTTGACCAATTCTATCGCAGATATGGAACTTGAAATAATCCAACAGGAAGACCTGCTGGCCGCATTTCAGGAAAGGCTAAGGTTACAGTTTGTTTTACTTGAGACTACGATAGCCGGATTAAGAGAGCAGGGTGGCTACCTAGCTAACTTTACTTAATAGATAACAGGGGGACGGCTTAATGACTAATATCGAGCAGTACCAGAAAGTGCAGGTCATGACCTCCGATGGCGTTAGACTTATAATAATGCTCTATGAAGGAATTGTCAGATTTAATACTGGTGCGATGGAGGCTATCGAGAACGGCAATATTAAGGATAGGGTCTACTTCATCAATAGGAGTATGGATATAATCTCCGAGCTCAACGGTGCTTTGAATATGGAGGCTGGTGGCGAGGTCGCGGAGAATCTCAGTAAGCTATATGATTACTGCGTTCATTCGCTAAACAAGGCAAATGCCCAGAATTCAGTCGAGGCCCTAGAGGGGGTAAATAGGGTTATAACAGAGGTCAAGGCCGGATGGCTCGGCATAACCTCGGATAAGGCGGCGGCGGATACTTCTTCGGACTCGATAGAAACTGATAACGGGTACTCTCAGGGGGCGGCGCAAGGTGGACTCTAGGCAGATACTTGAGAGGGTTTTGGAGCTTTCAAGGCTACAGTTAGGTTATTTTGAACAGAGGCGTTATCCGGAACTTGTGCGAGCGCAGATAGAGAGAGGCGAGCTGTTTGCAGCGCTGGATGAGGTTAAAGGCAGTAAAGAAGAAAGAGAGAGCCTCTCTGATCTAAGAGACGGAATACTGGAGAGTGATAAAGAACTTTCTATTCGGCTCAGTTCAGAGAAGAATAACCTTAGTGATAAACTCAAGAAGACCGCAAAGGGCTCTACCGTACTAAAGGCATATGCTGGTCGGATTACAAGATAGTAAAAAAAGATTTTTACGTCCTGCTTGTTTATGTCGTTTTATTTAATCTTTGAAATCGTGCACTTATCTCCTCATACCTAATACTTATTATTAAGTTGGTACGTCTTTTGATTCCTGAATATCCCTTGGTTTTCCTAAAGTTATATATCAATATATCCGATAAAATATATGGATGTACAATTCAATCTAACAAACTATGTATGACAGTTTTAATATAGTAATAGTTCTTATTTTTCAATATGTTGCGATGTCGAGTTAAGTCTAGGCATTATAGACGCAGCGTGATTTTCAATAAGTGATGGGTAGAAGGTGCAGCATGACAGAACAATTCAGGGTTTTAGTGGTAGATGACGACGATACTCTCTTACAGCTATTGACCGAGACGGTGCAGACCATGGGCTGTAGTGCTGCGGCTGCTCATAGTGGTTTGGATGCGCTTAATCTTATCTCTGAGCGTAAGTTTGATATTGTGGTTACGGATCTTAAGATGCCGGGGATGGATGGGCTGTCGCTCCTTGAAGAGATCAAGAAGATCGATAAGGACGTCGTTGTAATAATGGTTACTGGCTACGCTACGCTTGAGACCGCTGTTAAGGCCATTGAAAAGGGTGCTTACGATTATATAGCCAAGCCGTTCAGGCTTGATGAGTTAATGGTAGTAATCAAGAATGCCTGTGAGCGTCTGCGTCTTTTAAAGCAGAAAAATGCCTTACTTGATGAACTCAAGGGCGCGTATAATGAAATCGACCGACTCAAGAAGGTCTCTCTTGATAGTGAAGAGCCCGGCGAGGCCAAGGCTCAGGAGCATTCTCTGGAAACAATTGATTTTGAGTCCTTTAAACGCAGAAATTATTCTCAGCCCATAGATATTGAGACGGCTAGGAAGAAGTATTTTTCAGATTTATAGTTGTTAGGTTATCAGCAGTAGGTGGCAATATTGGCGAGGTCACCGGCGATTGTTTGTAAACTCGATCAGTACGGAGTATTATCATATGAGTGGCACACCGGAAATTCTCGTAGTAGATGATGAGTTTATATTAAGGGAGTTGATCTCTGAGATTCTGCTCAGGCGCGGTTGGAAGGTTGATACCGCCGAGAGCTCTGAGCGCGGAATTATGCGGATCAAAGAGAAGCATTACGACGTTGTAGTAAGCGACCTTATGATGCCAGGGATCAGCGGTATGGAGTTTCTTAAGATCATCAAGGAACACTCCCCGTCTACATCCGTGCTTATGGTAACGGGTTATCCTTCTATAGATATCGCAGTGGATGCTATCAGGTACGGTGCGGCGGATTTTGTCGTTAAGCCGTTCAGTGCCGAAAAGCTAGAATTTGCCGTGCGCAAGGCTATAGATCAGGCCAAGCAGTATCAGGATTTTGTTGCGGTCATAGGTCTTAAGAACTCCGAGGGTTCAGATTCTAAAGAGACGGGAGAGACTAAACTCGTTGGTCATAAGGGTAGTGGTGCACCCGCAGGCCTGAACCTGGTTCAGCGTACTGATGAGCAGATGCACCGGTCTTTGGAGGTAAAGACCCGTAGACTGGAAGACAAGGTAAAGGAACTATCTGTCCTGCATACAATCAGCGATACCCTGGATGAAACTCGCGAGAAGGGCGAGATCTTTAGAAAGATAATGGAGCTTGCTATTATTATTACAGGTGCCGAGCGTGCTTTTATTGGTCTTGTTAATAACGACACCAATGAGATGATTGTGCGAGCTGCTGTAAATTATAAAACCCATTCGCCTGTTGGCAGAAAGTTTGATGCCAGTCGAGAGCCTTTTAGAAGTGTTATTAAGAAGATGTGTTATTCTTATTCATTTGTCGATGATAAGGGCTTTGTCCCTCTGGTCGGCAATATGGTCGCACCGTTTGATAGAGCCCCGCTTCTGACGCTCCCTATTATCATCAACGGCGAGTCGCTGGTTATACTCGGGCTCTGCGGTAAAGAAGGGTTAATGCAGTTTAGCGATGACAATATGGCCATGTTGCTTAATCTAGCCACAAAAGCCGCTCTGAAGCTTGAGAATATTTCACTTGCAAATAATATATTTACCAATATACTTGCTACTATAGATTCCCTGATAAATGCGCTGGACGCAAGGGATACTTATACTAAGGATCATTCCCACAGGGTTACCCAGTATGCGCTGAGCATCGCCTCTGCGTACGGGGCGGATCAGGGAGTTATGGATAGCATTAGTTTTGCCGGCCCGCTCCATGATATCGGCAAGATAGGCGTTAGAGACGATATACTACTTAAAGAGGGGTCTTTTACGACCGAAGAGCGTAATGTCATGAAGTCACATGCATTGCGTGGCGAAGAGATATTAAAGCCCTTGAACCTTTTGAAGGTAGAGAAGGCAGTGGTGCTTAGCCATCACGAGAGGTGGGACGGCGCAGGCTACCCGTCTGGGCTTAAAGGTGAGGATATTCCGATTGTTGCCAGGATTTTCAGCGTTGCAGATACCTTTGATGCCATGACCTCATCAAGGCCGTATCGTTCCGCCTTGACCAGTCATGTTACCACCAACGAGATACTTCGCTGTAGTGGCAGCCAGTTTGATCCGAGCGTGGTTAAGGCCTTTATGAAGAGCGATCTTCTTCATAACTTCGAGCGTATCGCCGGGGTAGGGGGCTCAAAAAATCTGGATGTGGGGTAGTGATGTCTGAAAAAAAACGTGAATTTATCAGGGTAAGAAATGTTCTGGACGTTCACTACAAACCTTACGAAGAAGAAGAAGATGTCTCGGACTGGGAACGGTTCTTTGGTTCTGTCGAGCCAAAGGACGATGAAGAACTAAACCTCTATAACTTCCTTTTTAATATCAATCAAAAAGTAGATGCTGTCTTGCAGCACCTTAAAAATAGCGAGAACTTCGGTTTGCCAGAGGCTCGCGAGGTCGTTGTCAGCGGCAGTGGTATGAGCTTTAGGTCCAATGAGATCTTTACCCCTGGAGATCTTCTAAAAGTACAACTATTTCTCCCATCCAAGGCGCGTCTCTTAAGCCTTAAATCCGAGGTCGTTCGCTGTGAGACTTCAGTCGATGATGGTATGAACAAGCTTGCTCTGAAGTTTCTTGATCTAAGCGATAAGGACAGGGATAAGCTTATAGGTTACGTCTTTGCCATTCAGCGCGAACAATTACGCCAAAGGCAGGATGAAACCTGATAATAACCGTAAATATTGGATTTTAACCGTAAAATGCAACTATCGTATTACATTTTAAGTGCATGTAATGGTTGACTGAGTAGGCTTTCTTATTGTATAATAGAATTGTTAATAGAGTTTTATCTTTATATTAAAAAATAATTATCTTTAGGGTGACGACGCCCATGGGTGGGAAGAATGAAAGTAGTTCCTATTCGTGCGGCGTTTTTTTGTGTTTTAAGTATTTGACCTAAGCAGGTCTAACGGCAAGTTTATTTGTACAGCAAAAGGGTAAGTACAGCGGGTTATGAAAATGTCATCAGGTATAGAAAATAATAGAGCAGGACTTTCGGGTAGCGTCAAGGCAGTGGTTGTCTTGGTACTTACTTTTGTTCTGCTTTCTTTTGTTCCAACCAAGGCCTTTGCTGCGACCTACACGGTCTGCTCAAGCGGCTGTGACTATACGACCATTAATAACGCCCTTTCAGCCTCTTCAAGCGGCGATACCATTACCGTTTCATCAGGTACTTACAACGAGCGAATCGACTACGGCTCAAAGAACCTTACCATCCAGTCGGCAAGCGGCGCGGCCACTACGATTATTGCCGGCGACGGTAGTGATAACCCGGTTATCAGGTTCAATAACAGCGGGCTTACCTCAAGTGCCGTTCTCGATGGCTTTACCATCAATAACGGCACAAGCGGCGGCAGTTACAGGCGAGGCATCTATATCGGTAGCAGCGCAAAACCGACGATCCAGAACTCTATAATCAAGGGCAATAAGCCGTCTTCCAGTATTAACGGAGCCGGTATATATATAACAGGCGGTTCAAGCGGTGTGACTTTGACAGGTTCTACCGTTGGTGGTGATTCCGGTGATAAAAACACCAGTTCCCGCGGCCCAGGGCTTTACGCTACTACTACTTCCGGGTCGATAACTATAAGTAATAGTACCTTCACCTACAACAGTGCTAGTGTCCACGGCGGTGCTCTCTATTTTCTGAGTGTCTCCTCCACGCCTACTATTACCAATACTACTATTGACAATAATACTGCTTCACAGTACGGCGGAGCTATCTTTAGCAATAACTCCCCGTTTACTATAACCGGCGGTAGTCTCAGCAATAATACCTCTACCTATGACGGCGGCGCTATTTATATGAACGTCTCGTCAAATACCCTTGTTATTAACGGTTCGACCACGATGAACAACAATACAGCGCGCGCTGGCGGCGCTATCTATACATCCGGTATAACCTCTGTCGATATAACCGGCGGTAGTCTCAGCAACAATACCGGTACCAATGACGGCGGCGCTATTTACTCTACCGGCGGTGTTGATTTTGTTATTACAGACGCTACGATAAACAACAATACTACTAACGGTTATGGCGGTGGTATTTATTCTATGTCCTCGGGCGCGACGCTTACGATTTCAAAGAGCTTTATTCAGGGCAATAGTTGCCGTGACGGCGGTTGCGGTATTTATGGCGGTAGCGGCACGACGAGTACTGTGACCAGCACGGTTATAACTGGCAACAGGCAGCATACGTCTAGCTGGAATTACGGCGGCGGTATGTATAACGCCGGTACTCTCTATATGTATAACTCTACCATAGCCGGCAACTACGCATATGACGGTGGCGGTATCTCTGCAAGCGGTATCGAGACGATCCGTAATACGATTATATATGGTAATACTGCGGGCTACGGCTCCAATAATAACGTACGTAGTACGATCGGCACCTCTACGAACAATAATATAGGAAACAACGCGCGTTTTGTCGACCTCCAGCAGGCGACCTCAAGCGCGGCAACTACCGCCGGCGACTATCGTCTTTGTTACGGTTCAGGCAACCCTGCCGCAGGTTGCGGGTCGACGACCAGCCCTGATATAGATTTTGGTAATTCAACGAACGCTCCTTCCGACGATATCGTAGGCACTGTGCGTCCTCAGGACGTCGCAGGTGTCGGCGACGGCGTCAATGACTATGACAGGGGGGCTTACGAGCATATAGCCGCAGATATTACTCCCCCTGCCAATATTACCGGATTCTCAGTGGCAGACCCGGCAACCAGCGGTCAGCTCGACCTTACGTGGACAAACCCCGGTGATGCGGATTTTTCCGGGGTTAAGATAGTGCGTGCAACAGGTGGCAGCGCACCTTCGGATTGTACGGGTACGGCGGTCTATGACGGCTCGGGTACGAGTTACAGTAATACGGGTCTGACCGACAACACCCTTTATTCATACAGGATTTGTTCTTATGATACGTCAGCCAACTATGCATCCGGCGTTACCGGCAGCGGTACTCCGACCGATGCGGTACCTCCGTCCAATGTTACGGGATTAGCGGCCATTGAGCTTGATTCACAGGTAGATCTTTCCTGGACAAATCCCGTGGATGCGGATTACGCAGGGACAAGGGTCTTAAGGAAGACCGGCAGTTACCCGAGCAGTTGTACTGACGGCAGTGCGACAACGGTCTATAACAATACGGGAACCTCGTATTCAGATACGAGCCTTACCAATGGCACGACATATTATTACAGGGTTTGCTCCTATGATACGGCAATTAACTATCCGACGGGTGTTACTGTTGCGGCAACTCCATTTTTCGATGGAACGCCTCCTGCCGATGTGACGGGCTTTAGCGCCAGCAACCTTGGCCTTGGCAGTCAGCTTTCTCTTTCCTGGACTAATCCGGTCGATACGGATTTTGCGGCCGTAAAGATCGTGCGTGTAACAGGTGGCTCGGCACCGTCGGATTGTACTGGAAGTGCTGTCTATGACGGCTCTTTAACTTCCTATACGGATACCGGTCTTGTTGACGGCACTCTTTATTCATACAGAGTCTGTTCTTATGATAACTCATCTAATTATGCAGCCGGAGTTACCGGGAGTGCGACCCCTACCGATACGCTTGCGCCGTCCAGCATAACAGGCTTTACGGCAACGAGCGGTAACACGCAGGTAACGCTTACCTGGACTAATCCGGTAGAGACGGACTTTGCAGGGACAAAGATACTTAGAAAGACCGGCGGTTATCCTAGTAGTTGTACCGATGGTACGGCAACGACGGTCTATAACAGTACAGGTACTACGGTCGACGATACAGGGCTGACAAACGAAACGACTTACTACTATATCGGTTGTTCTTATGATGAGATTCCAAATTACGGAACGAGCGCAGCCGCGACGGCGACTCCGAGCTTGGATACCGGGCCGCCGGCAAAGATAACTGATCTTTCAAGTGTATCCGTCTATACGCGTGGTATAAAGCTTACCTGGACGGCTCCGGGCGATGACGGTAGTACAGGGACCGCAACGAGCTATGACATGAGGTATACCGATGCGCAGGATTATGTCGCCAGCATGGCTACTTATCTGGATGTAAGCTGGGGTAGCCTTGAGCAGGCCGTCGATGAGACCGCCCCGCTGGCTGCCGGTAGTACCGAGACGCTTTTCTTTGGTAAGAATACCAGTAATGTAAAGGTGCTCCCGAATACGTCTTACTATAGCGTCATAAAGACCAGGGACGACCTTGATAATATATCCGTAATATCCAACGAGGTTGGCGTGCATACGGCCATGAAGTACGGCTACAACTATATGTCGATTCCGTTTGACGCCTCAACCGGAGCGTCGGCGACATTGCAGGATCTGCTTGGCGATGATGTGCCCTATGTATATATCTTCAAGTGGACACCGACCGGGCTGGACTGGGGCAGCCGCTTCAGGGGAAGATGGACAAGGCTTAGTTCGACGGCGACCGTATCAGCGTCCTTTAGTAACGGCAGCGGCTACTATATGTATGTCTACAGCGCCAACTCAAGCGTTATTGACGAAAAGAACTCAGGCGGTACGGCGCTAGTCAGTGAAAATACCGATAACTGGGCAAAGTTAGATATGGTTCAGGGCCGTAACCTGGTCGGCAACCCGTATACAAAGAACGTTGACTTCAGTAATATTAAGGTATGTCAGAACTCGAGCTTTACGACCTCCGGCGGATGCAGCGGCGGTACTATAAATACCTTTGTAGAGGCCGTAACGGCTGGCTGGATGGATAGTACGGTTGCTTATTATGGTAACGCAACTACCTTTACAACAGAGACCTGTAGCTCTATTGAGTGTCTTGCTGAACTCAGGCCGTGGTGGGGGCAATGGGTATATCTGCTTCAGAGTTCTAATACGTATATGATGGTAGTGCCTAAACCTTAAGGTGTGGTTATGATTATGAACGCGATACTTGGAAAATTAAAGAGACCTTTTACGCTGTGCCTGACGGTAGCGGCGAGCTTTATGCTGGTCTGCGTTCTCAGTCTTCCTGCCTATAGCGCAATGGTCTGGAAGGCAAAGATCAATGTTGAGGCCGTTGGCATGTCGGATACGGGCGCGGCAATACTCGGCGCTGCCACTGACGCAACCGATGGTTTTGAAAATGCCTATGAGGCCAGAGCCTTATTGTCGGGGTACTTGATGGCCTACTTCCGTCATCCCGAGTGGGGGCAAGAGACCCAGTTCTTCTGGACTGATATAAGGGATACGACCCTGCCCAAGGAGTGGAGCTGGATAGTTCAGTCCCGTTATAGGAATAGAGACCATATAGTTAGTTGGGAGATTGATGTCCCGGAAAATCTTGAGCTCTATATGATGGATACCGTTACCGGCGATGTTATAGATATGAGGGCCGCAAGCACTTATACCTATCGGAATACATCGATGGCAGCCCGTGAGTTTGTTATAGAGGCTACGGGCGAGATCGGCGGGCAGATGCCTCAGGATACGACGCCACCAGAGACGACTATAACATCGGCATCCGAGGGCTATACCGGAGCAACTTCATTTACCTTTGTCTATTCCGGCTCGGACGACGTCTCAGGGGCGTCTTCGCTTGAGTATTCATATTCTTTTGATGGCGGCACGTGGTCGCCCTTTGATATGGATACCACGGTGACGCTCTCGCCGTCCTCTATCGGAAGCGGTGAGCACATCTTCCGTGTTAAGGCCAAAGACCTTGCGGGCAATGAGGATCCAACGCCTGCCGAGCGAACCTTTACGGTTGACCTGACACCTCCCGTCTTACTATTAAGCAGTGTCTCTCCCGAGCAATTATGGCCGCCTAACCGTAGAATGAAGAATGTGACCTTTACCGGTACTATAACCGATGCGCTTAGCGGGGTAAGTTCGCTGACCTATGCTGTGGTAGATGAGTACGGTGAGATAGGCACAACAGGCGCCGTATCAACAGCCGGCGGGTCATTTACCTTTGTTGTAGAGCTTATGGCAATGAGGCACGGCAGAGACAGGGACGGCAGGCTCTATACGATAAGTCTTACCGGTCTGGATAACGCAGGTAACAGCGTTACAACCTCAGGTGATGTGCTGGTGCCTCGCGACAGAAGGGGTATCAAGAAAGATAAGAAAAAACACGACAAGAAAGATGCTAAGAAAGATAAAGAAAAAGATGATGATGAAGATGATGATGAAGATGATGATGATAAAGAGGACAAGGTAGACGAGAAAGATAAAGAAGACAAGAAAAGCGATAAGAGACATAGAGATAGAAACAGGTACAGGGGAAGGTAGTATTATATATCCCAATAGATATAGAAATAGTTTTAAAGAGCCGAGATCCAGTGATCTCGGCTTTTTTATTTGTCTTTTCTCTACCTGAGGCGGGTCAACTCGCGTCTCAGGCAGAGTTACCGCCTTTTTTGGGTGAAATTATTAAAATTAGGTTATATAATTCTTCGTAAGGTATTATGTTTTATGAGTTTTTCGCCGATAAAAATAACATGGGGGCTGATTACCAACTATGGATAAACTTGCTTTGAAAAATTATCGATTATACACCAGACCTTTGTCTTTATTTGTATTCTTGCTGGCTTTATTTGTTATGGCCGGGTGTTCGTCCATATATAGCCAGCAACGAGGAGATGAATATATTTCCTCCGGGCGGTGGGACGAGGCCGTGCATGAATACCAGGGGCTTTATAGTAAATACCCCAGAAAGATGGAGTATAAAATCAGGTATGAGATGGCAAAGGAAAAGGCCGTCTGGATGCATTACAATAGAGGAAAGGCATCTCTGGAGAGCGGTGATTACAGAGCAGCTCTTGTTGAGTTTCAGAGGACTTTAATTCTTGACTCTACCTTTTCCAAGGCTGGTTCTTCTATAAGAAGAACCAGAAAGATAATGGACTCGCTCTTTTACTATCAGAAAGGGCAGAATTTTTTGCAGGCCTCTAACTATAAACGTGCCAAGGGGGCCTTCCAGAGGGCGGTTGATCTGGACCAAGATAATGAACTGGCCGCTGCCGAGCTGAAAAAACTTATTAGTAAACGCAGGATCTTGATGGGCGGCTTTGAGCTGAGCCTTAAGTCAAATGCTCCTATCTCCATGGAGTTTAAGGGGGCCGGAGTCAAGAAGGTCTTTCAGGTTCTCTCCAGACTTTCGGGTGTAAACTTTGTCTTTGACTCAAATGTAAAAGATACGAGGACGACTATCTTCCTAACAGATGCTACCTTTGAACGCGCACTTGATCTGATCTTGATTACAAATAATCTCTCTAAGAAGGTAGTTGCCGAGAATACGATGATAATCTATCCTTCTACGCGTAGAAAACGCGCGCAGTATGAGGAGATGATGATTAAGGTCTTTTACCTGACCCATAGCGATGCAAAAAAGACTGTGGGCATGCTTAAATCAATGCTTAAGGTCACTGATATCTCGGTCATTGAAAAACTCAATGCTATTGTTGTACGTGCTAGGCCAGAGGCGATAACTCTGGCGCAGAAAGTGCTGGACGTAACCGATCTTGCCGACGCAGAGGTAATGCTGGACGTTAGTATTATAGAGATAAAGAGAAATAAGACCGCAAACTTCGGTCTTGACTTCGCCCCTGATGCAGCAACTGCATCAGTGCCAGTTACTAGTGGCACAATAGCCCTTGGTGCTCTTAACAAACTGTCGAGCTCTGCGCTGCTTATAGGTCTGCCATCGGCAACAATTAATATTAAGCGTGAAGATCTGGATGCCAATATATTGTCCAACCCACGGATTCGCGTTAAAAATAATAGCAAAGCAAAGATTCATGTCGGCGATAGGATTCCTATTATAACGACGACGGTTAATCAAGGGGTCTCTACCGAGAATATTCAATATGAAGACGTAGGGCTTCAGCTCACGGTCGAGCCTATAATAAGGCCTGATGACGAGATAGACCTTAAACTTTCTCTGGAGGTAAGCTCTCTTGGCACCAAGACGGTTACGACAAACGGTAGTGTCGTCTATGAGATTGGTACACGTAAGACCGAGACACTTTTGCGGCTGCATGACGGGGAGACCCAGATAATCGGAGGGTTGATTAGCGACGAGGAGCGGTCTACCGTTGCAAAAGTTCCTTTATTAGGAGAGATACCAATTATCGGACGCATCTTTGCAAACTCCGACAACAGTACCGTCAAGACAGAGATTCTGCTCTCTATCACGCCGCATATAATCAGAAGAATAGAGATGCCGGATCCTTCTAAGACATCTTTTATGTCCGGGCCTAAAGACGCCCCTTCCTTGTCTGCGTCCGGCGCAAGGCAGTTCTCACCAATGGATAGACTACAGAACACGCCTGTTGCGCCTGTAAATGAGAGTGAACTGCCGCCGCCGTTTATGCCGCATGATATGCCGCCTATTCCTCAGTTGCCTGAGCCATAGACCAACGAAGGTAGGGGGCGAGGTGTTTTAAAGTCATGGATGAAAAAGGCCTTACACTTATAGAACTTCTTATAACAATATCTATCATAGCCATTCTTGCGGCCTCGATTGTGCCCGTCTCCAGGCTCTCTGTCAAGCGCGGCAATGAGCTGGAGTTAAAGAGAAATCTGCGTGTAATTCGCGTGGCCCTTGATAACTATAAAAAGGCCTGGGACGAGGGAAAGATAAAAAAGACAGTCGGTGAGTCCGGCTACCCTGCGACGCTAATGGTCCTTGTCGAGGGTGTTGATGACGCAAGCCCGGTAGCGTCGGGGCGTAAGCTTAAGTTCTTGAGGCGCATCCCTAGAGACCCGATGAATAGGGATGAATTTGTAGATACATCAGAGGTCTGGGGGTTGCGTAGCTACGAGAGTGACGCCGGTAGCCCTGTCGAGGGCGAGGACGTCTTTGATATATATTCAAGGAGTGAAGGGGTTGCCATCAATGGTACGCAATATAATAAGTGGTAGACGGGGGGCTAGGGGTTTTACCCTGGTCGCGGGTTTTACCCTAGTAGAGCTATTAATAGTCATGTCGCTTATGGGCATACTGGCTAGCATTGCTATCCCTACCTATAACAAATCAGTGACCAGGGCCCGTGAAGCAACCCTTAGGAAGGATCTTTATCATATGCGAGAAGCTATTGATAACTTCTATGGCGACCATGAGATCTACCCGGATAACCTTGAAGAATTAGTTGACAAGAGCTATATAAGGGTTGTCCCGGTTGATCCTCTTACAGGGAGTAGCGATAGTTGGATTGAGATACCTTCTAACGACGGTTCCGGTATCTTTGATGTCGTAAGCGGGAGCGAGAAGGCCGGCAGAAGTGGCGTGCCCTACTCCGAGTGGTGAGGGTAATATGTACTTAGCCATTAAAAAAAAATCTGGCGCAGAGCAGGGTTTCACTTACCTGTCTTTGCTATTTATTATAGTCTTGATGGGGCTTGCCGCCTCTGTTACGGGCCAGGTCTGGAGCAAGGTGGCGCAGCGTGAGAAAGAAGCAGAACTGATCTTTAGAGGTGCTGAGATTATGCGAGCCATCGGCGGTTATTATCAGTCGAGCCCCGGGGCGAAGTCCTACCCGAAGACCTTGGAAGACTTGACGAAGGACTCTAGATACCCCGGTACCAAGCGGTATCTGCGTCGCATATATGAAGACCCATTTACAGGTAAGGCCGACTGGGTCGCTATCGAGGTCCCGGGTGGTGCCCTTAACGGGGTCAAGAGCCGGAGTGTGGAGAAGACCATTAAGAAGGGGAACTTCCCCTCTGAGCTGATTGGTTTTGAGGATAAAGCAACCTATAGCGGCTGGGAGTTTAAGTACGTACCTCCAAAGACCGCGAATCTGGTGAGCCCCGGCAGCACTGGCGATTAAGGATTGTAGATGGCGGTATATAAGATAAAGGCGGGAACTCTGGAAGGCAAGATCCTCTATAAAGAGATCATGGCGCAGTCGCGCGGTGAGGTAGAGGCAGCTCTTGAGAAAGAAGGGCTTTACCCGATTGATATTCGGCTGAAGGGCATGGCCAAGGAGTTTCTTTCCAAGCCGCTTTCTTTTGGTGCGCCCAAAGTTAAAAGTGAAGAACTGCTTATCTTTAATCAGGGTTTTGCTACGCTCTTGCGCGCAGGGTTGCCGGTTGTCGAATCTCTGGAGACTCTGGTGCAGAGCTCCGGCGGGGCGGCTCTGGGTAAGGCACTGCGTGATGTTCTTAAGCATGTTAAAGAAGGTAGTTCGCTCTCGGTCGCTATGGGTGCTTCGCCGGCTGTCTTTTCCAGGTTATATGTTGCAGCCATTGCTGCCGGAGAGAAGACAGGGGATCTGGTGCCTTCAATAACCGGGCATATTGAGTATCAAAAAAGGGTAGATGCCATTAGAAAGAAGATAACATCCTCTGCTATATACCCTGTTGTTCTGGCGGTTGCAAGCATCGGCGTTGTGATCTTTCTCATAACCTATGTCGTGCCTTCCTTTGCCGGTCTTTATATGGATACAGGTGCGGAACTGCCGATGCCGACCCGTCTGCTTATTGGTTTTTCGGATCTGCTCAAGACTTATTTTCTTTTGATTATAGTCGTGATAGTTGTTTGTGTGTTGTGGTTTAAGGCCTTTGCTCGCAGCAAGCGCGGTGCTTTTATGATAGATAGCGTTAAACTGCGGATGCCGTATCTGGGTGCGATCATGAGCGGCTATGCAATGGCAAAGTTTACCAGAACTCTGGGGATGGTGCTCGCCTCTGGTGTGCCTCTTTTGGAGGGGTTAAAGATGAGTAAGGGAGTCCTTGCAAATCTTGTCTTGGAAGAAAAATTGGAGCGCATTATAACCAATACCGAGCACGGTGGTGTTGTATCAGATTCTATGGAACGCGAGGCTTTTATGGAGCCGCTTTCGATGAGGATGTTTGCTGTTGGCGAAAGGTCGGCGAGTCTTAATGTTATACTCGGTGAGATAGCTGATTATCACGATCAGGATCTAAACCATAAGGTAGGAATCCTTACAAACTTTATAGAGCCTGCCTTGATGGTCGTAATGGGTACGATTGTGGCCGTAATAGTTGTGCTTATGTACCTGCCTATCTTCCAGATGGGAGCTAATATTTAGTAATTTAACTGACTGATTTTATTTAAGGATATATCATGACAGAGGCAGAGAAGATAGCGCAGCTGCTTGTTGGCAAGGGGTACGCGGACGACACTGGAATAGAAGCCGCACTTAAGCTTGTAACGGGCGAGGGGATAGGGCTTGGAGATGCCTGTAAAAGGCTCTTGCTTGTAAGTGATGCTCAGTACCTAGAGGCCCTCTCCGAGCTCTACGGGCTTGATGTTGCAACCCTTGACGGTACACGAATAGATGATGAGTTTATGGGGGTTATCCCGCATGAACTACTGCGCCGGAATATGATCGTTCAGGTCGTGCGTGGTGACCAAAGATTTCTTGTTACCTCAAAGCCTTCTGATCTTTTCACTACCGATATGATAGAGCGGTTGCTTGAGCAAGGC
The DNA here is from genome assembly GCA_024278765.1 of Deltaproteobacteria bacterium. Lineage (GTDB taxonomy): Bacteria > Desulfobacterota > GWC2-55-46 > GWC2-55-46 > DRQE01 > JAJRSM01. The sequence continues at coordinate 16,814 of JAJRSM010000030.1, forward strand.
GGCGTTGAGGTCGGTAGCCTAACCGTTGCCAGCAGTCGTGATATCGAGAGTTTTTTAAATAGAAATGCCTCGGATACAGGGCTTTTAAAAGACGCAGCCGATGTCTTTAATGTGTTGGAGCTTGGTGAGGTCTCGGAGCTTGCCAGGGTAGACGAGACGCTCTCGATAGATTCAATCTCCGAGGGCGCAAGCCCTGTGGTAAAGCTCGTAGATTCCATCCTCTATGATGCCGTCAGTAAACGCGCAAGTGATATCCATCTTGAGACGACGAGCAAGGGGCTTGTCGCCAAGTACCGTATTGACGGCGTTCTTTATCAGGTGATGGATACGATTGACAAGCGTTATCAGGCAAGCATTATCTCCAGGATAAAGGTCATGAGTGAGCTTGATATATCCGAGCGCAGGATTCCGCAGGACGGCAGGTTTAAGGTTAGGTTCAAGGACAAGGCAATAGATTTTCGCGTATCTATAATGCCGGGGATTAACGGTGAGGATGCGGTTATAAGGATTCTAGATAAAGAATATATCAGCGCGGAATTTAAAGAGCTAAGGCTTGAGAGTCTTGGTTTCTCAGAAAAAAATATTGTTCATCTCAGGCGTATGATAAAAGAGCCTTACGGTATGGTGCTGGTTACCGGGCCGACAGGGAGCGGAAAGACAACGACGCTTTATGCCGCCTTATCCGAGATCCACACGGGGCGCGATAAGATAATCACCATTGAAGACCCAGTGGAGTATGAGTTGCAAGGCGTCGTGCAGATCCAGGTTAATGAAAAGAAGAACCTGACCTTCGCAACCGGGCTGCGCTCGATTCTGAGGCACGACCCGGATAAGATAATGGTCGGAGAGATAAGGGACGCAGAGACCGCGCAGATTGCGATTCAGGCTGCCCTTACCGGGCATCTGGTCTTTACGACGGTTCATGCCAATAGTGTCTTTGATGTTATCGGTCGTTTTGCCCATATGGATATCGATCCGTATAACTTTGTCTCTAGCCTTAACTGTGTTATTGCGCAAAGGCTGATCAGGCTAATCTGTAATAAATGCCGAGAGGTTGTAGAGGCTGATCCGCAGTTGCTGCTTGAGTCAAGGCTGCATTACTCCGAGTATAAAGACGTAAAGTTCTACCTGGGGACGGGCTGCGAGCATTGTCATGGTACCGGGTACAGGGGCAGGAAGGCAGTAGTAGAAATACTAGATCTTAACGATGAGATCAGGGATATGATAGCCTCTCGCCAATCAATTACCTTGCTTAGAAAGAAGGCCGTAGGGAACGGAATGATCTCGGTCAGGCAGAGTGCGTTAGAGTCATTAAAGCTAGGGGAAACGACACTTGAAGAGATCAACAGAGTTACATTTGTGGAGTAGTTTATGCTAAGTTCAGGCGGAAATATAACGGCCTTAACAATTGACTCGGACCTGGTCTCGGTCGTTGTCGCAGAGAGTCGTGGGGGTAGATGGTATCAGACCGGTGGTAATGAACTTGCCGTTGCTGTTGACCTGAAAGATCCGGATGCGCTAAAAAGGGCGATAGCAAAGACCGTGGAAGGTGCTGGTCTGAGTGCCGGCACAGGCGGCGCGACCACAGATATAGCTGTATCTTTGAGCGACCGTTTTGCTAGTGTTGGTATCTTTACATTTAGCGACTTTCCTGAATCTGAGGATGACGCACGGGCTATCGTAGGGCTTAGAGCTAGGAAAGAATTTGCTCTAAGTGATATGCCGCGCCTTGATTATCAGATTCTAGACGACGCAGGTACTACAAAGGTACTGGTCGTAGCCACCGGACAGAGGTTTGTCGGTGCGATTGAAGATGGGCTTGCTGAGCGGGGAATAGATGCCGGACGTATTGGGCTTACTTCTTTTTATCTTGCAAATATGCTTACAGAAGATAAAGCCCCGTCTCACGGTAATTTTTCTGTAGCTATTGTAATCAATGGGACTATGACCTTGTTGATTTATGCTGGGGGCAACCTTGATTTTTATCGTTCTAAATCTTTCAGGGGTGAGTTTAAGAACCTCGCTAGAGATCTGCGTATGAGCTTTGTTTCTTACGCTGGGGGCGGTAGGGACGAGATCGCAATAGGTGGTGACGAGCAATTGTTGCTCTTTACCGAGGAGTTTTCTCGTGACGAGGTGGAGGCCGCAGATGCGGTAGAGGGCGTGAAGATAAAGCTTATTAGGGCCGATGATTTTTTAGAGTCAGCAGGGGTCGCTCCGACTTCTGGTAACTCAAATATTTTACGACTTGCAGCTATTGGCGCATGTCTTTAACCTGGTGGGTAGAGTTTGAATAAGATTAATATAAATTTGGCAACTAGGAAAAAAGAGCTTACTTCTGGCAAGGTTTTTATTGTCGGAGCCGTGGTGCTGGCGGTGGTGGCCTTGATTTTTAGTGCCTATAATATCTATGAGTATCGTCAGACCTCTGGTGAGCTTAAACTCTATACGGCGAGCGTCAGTAAGCTGGAGTCAAAGATTGCGCGCAGAGAGCCGGGGCTTTTAAAGAGTCTAAAGGTCAATGCCGCAACCGTGCGCGAAGAGGTCGATTTTATAAATGCCATTATCGAGAAGAAGTCTTTTTCGTGGAGCGTACTTTTAAGCGATCTGGAGAAGACCGTGCCTAAAGGCGTCTATCTTGTGTCTATTGAGCCGAATTTTGCAACGGGTGAGGTAGGTATCACAGGGGTTGCAAGAAGGCTTGACGACGCACTGGCGATGGTAGATGCCATGGGTGCGGCAGCTCGTTTTAAGGATGTATATCTTTTGAAGCACGAGGATAAAAAAGACGCGAAAGGCAGTAGGACCAAGTTGTTTTTTAATCTAAGGGCCTCTTATACGGATGGCAAGGGACTATGATTATCTTCGGCTATAAGATAAGGGACAAGACAACACTGATCGCTCTGGTGATTGCCGCCGTGGCAGCCGTTGTTATTATCTTTAATATTGGCTTTGGCATGACCACGCAGAAGGAGCGTAGCCGTCAGTTGAGCACACTTGAGTTGCGCTCGCGTGAGCTGCGGGCTCTGGGGCATAAGGGGTTATCAAGCTCAGGTGCGGTTAGTCTTCTGGCGGCCTCAGCACGCGGCGTCCAAGAGGTAGAGGCCTTTAAAAAAGAGAGGCTCATCAGTGGTAGCGACCTCACTGAGGTTCTGGATGAGGTCTTTAAGGCTGCTCGCAAAAATGGACTAAAGATCAGATCCGCCGATTATAATCCCATTACTATCAAGGATACGGATATCTCCAGATATGTATTTTCTTTTCCTGTTCAGGGGCGCTACGGGCAGATAAAGAAGTTTATATACGAGATCGAAAATAGTAAGCATATGCTCACGGTCGAGAGCATAACGATGCACAGCAGTAAGAAGGCGGTAGGGCGGCTCGGTGTAGATATCGTGCTTAGCGTCTATTTTATTTAGGGTTGTAGTATTAAAGGTGCTCTCTGTGCCGACGACCAATAGGAAGTAGTATATTGAATAAACGTAATCTACTTATAGTGCTGGGTGTTATCTGGATAATTATCCTGATATATAACTTTGGTCTGTTTGGCGCAGGTACAGGCGGTGGTGAGCCCGGTGGTAAGCTTCTAAGGGGCGGGCAGGTTGCCGACGCAAAAGACTTTCCAATGCTTAATACCGCCATGTTGCAGAAAAAGCATACTGCCTTTAAGAAGGCAGGTAAGGATATCTTCAGCCCCTTCTCTGGCGTGGCAAAGAATGGGCCTGCTGCTGTAGTGCCGTCGTCTTTGCCTGTTGCCGTAACAGGGGCTGATTCGCTAGATCAGCTCGTATCTGAGCTGAGTTTTATAGGGTTTATGGAGAATGCAAGAGAAAAGACGATATTCCTTGGTATGGGCGATGATCTTTTACTGGTGAAAAAAGGCACATCCATAAAAGGGCTTGTGAGGGTGCAGTCAATCACCGATACCAGGATGACGCTGATTGGTATGGGTGGGGAGTTCGATAGGAGTTTTGAGGTAAGACTGGAGTAGTTGAAAAGGCAGTTAAAGACCCGGTCTGTCTTCTTTAAGTTCTTAATATAATTGAATTTTTTTTGGTTTTTTGATATAATAATATTATACGTGTAGTAATGGTCTATTGGCGTGTTGAGTCCGGTAGGCCATTATCTGTGTTTACATTTCTTGATTAATTGTAGTATAATTTTTTTATTGATTTTAAGTAGTTGCACTGGGTATACTTTTTGTAGTGATTAAGGAGTGGGGCTGAATGAGATCTTCCTTTAGGCGAATATTCTTCTTTGTTATCGTACCGGCAATTCTGCTGGGTTTTTTATATGTATTTACATCGACTATAATTGATGACCGCGCCGAAGCTACCAATGATGCATTTAGGTATACCAAGCACGGCGGTGGTACGGTCGATGGTATGCCCTTCAGTGGCGTCGACCGTGGCGTTAACCCTGATTATATCTATTATAACGATGCCTCCGAGGCCGGACAGTACGCAGCCGGTGAGTGCACAATGTGTCACGAGCCACATGCAAGCTTTGGCGGGGTAGAGCCCGAGCCTTCTGCCGGTACTTTTCAGGATCCTGACGGCGGTCCTAACCCGTATCTTGGGCTTGCCGGTGCTGACCAGAACTTCTGCTGGTATTGCCATGAAAATATAAACTTTGACCCGCTTTACTGGGGTGGGACAGGTTTTTGGAAGTTCTATCAAGGGCAGGCCGTCTATGAGGCATCCAGCCATTTTATCAGTAATAATATGAAGAGCCCGGGGTACGGCGCAAGTCAACCGTGGCCAAGGACCGACCGAACGAGTAATATTTTATCGGGGCATTGTTTGAATTGTCATACTCCGCACGGAATTATGGAGAACCAAGGTAGCGAGTACGATACAACGGCAGTTCCAACCTCCCCTACCAACTATCACCTTGCCGCAAATAACGCCTCGGTCAGCCAGGACTACCTTATTCCCCGCCAGCTTATTGCGTGGGAAGAGGCCCTTTGTCAGAACTGTCATGACGCGGACGGCCCTGCAACAACAAATATCAAGGACGCGCTGGCCAAGCGTTACAGCGGGGGAAGCGGCCATCCTGTGCAGGATACGACACTTGCGGGGAGGCATGTTGCGAGCGAGGGTGTTTTAAATACCAGCGACCATGTCGAGTGTTACGATTGCCATAACCCGCATGCAGCTACAGGCGATGGCAGCGGCGGCACTATCGGTACTTCGGATTTTAACCGTCTCGCCGGCCAGAATTTTATCCAGTGTGACTCTACCGATTGTAGCGGTATTGAGACCAGTCCCGGTTCTTTAGGGCGCGATCCGAATGTCCACGAGGTATGCCTGAGATGTCATGGCGACTCTTATGATTGCCTCATGTCTTATACGGCGTACGGGGCCTCTGCTGGAACCGAGGGCTGTACGCCCTTGCCTAACAGGTACAGGGGCAATGAGAATACCTCTGGTATAAACCTGCAACTGGGCAACTCCAATAAGAGGGTTGAGTTTAACCCTGATACAATTATAGGTACGGCGCATGGTGCTGACGCATCAAAGGTAAACAGCGGTTATCATCCGGTGGCCGTGCCCGGCAGGAATACTTCGATTCAGCTCTGTAACCAGCTCAAGGATGCCTTTAGTCTGAGTTGTATTAACCAGGCAACGGCAGATATCGAACTTGGCAACCTTACAATCAACTGTACCGATTGCCATAATGATAATTCAATGGGCGGCGATACCATAATGGGGCCGATCACTCAGTCCAATCTACGAACAACCGATGTCTACCCGGTCAATACGACCGGGGGGGTCGTCGGCCCTCACGGCTCGGAGTACCCGAGGATATTGAGGACGGATTACAGCACTGTGATGGGCACAGGTTCGTGTTCCGGAATGGGTGGGCACGGCGGTGGTGGAACCATCTCTGTTACCGACAGGCTCTGCTTCCGTTGTCATGACAACGGGCCTTTTACATACACTGATTATAATAATGAGGGTGAGAACTGGACTAACTTCTGGGCGAGTAGTGGCGGTATGATGGGCAATAATTGGGGTAATAGCCTTCACTATTACCATCTAAGCCAGGGTACGAGCGACAATATTCCCATTACATGCCATGAGTGCCATAACAACGTGCACAGTAATGTGGAGGCCCCTAACACACAGTTTTACAGCGGAGCCAGTTGTTGCAGCGGCTGGCCTTCCGACGGCAATACTCATTTATTGAACTTCGGCCCGACGGTGACGGCCTCCAGTTACTCAAAGCCTGCGTGGTTTGTTAGCAGCGGTGATTTCAGGTGTAATATGAGGTGTCACGGCAAGACGATGTCTTCTTGCACTTATAGGGGGAAATATGACGGCGGTCCGGGTGGAGGCGGTTGGTGTTAGGCAGGCAGGCAATATTTTATGTGGTTCTTGCAGCAGTTGTTTTTTTTGCGGCAGGTGAGTCCTTCGCAGCCGATACCGACAAAATCGCGCTGGATGCGGAAGACGGTATGGTACTTATTCCGGCCGGTGAATTTATAAGGGGCATTGACGAGGATGACCCTTTGGGCTTTATCTGGGGCAGTCCGCAGAGCAAGGTCTTTTTGCCGAATTTTTATATAGACAGATATGAGGTTACCAACAGGGAATATAAAGTATTTGTAGAGGCAACCGAACACAGGGTGCCTTTTGATGATCAATACGACACCATATACGACTGGATAGACGGAGCGTATACGGAGAACTTTGATGATCATCCTGTAGTTCTTGTAGATTGGCATGACGCAACGGCATATTGCAGTTGGGCGGGTAAGAGGCTGCCGACAGAGGCCGAGTGGGAGAAGGCCGCTCGTGGCACCGATGGCAGGCACTGGCCCTGGGGCAACGAGTACGACAGGTTCAAGGCCAATACGATAGACTTTAATGTGAAGATGACCTTGCCGGTAGGTACTTTCCCCGAAGGGGCGAGCCCTTACGGGGTTATGGATATGGCGGGCAGCGTCTTTGAGTGGACAAGCGTTTGGTACAAGGGGTATCCGGGTACTAAGCAACAACATAAGGACTATGGTGAGCTATATAAAGTTGTTCGCAGCGGGGCATGGACAGCCCCGGCAGATCCTTATGCCTTTACAATGCTTAGAACGGCGCAACCGATAGATTATAAGCATCGCAGCCAGGGCTTCAGGTGCGTAAGGCCGGCAAAGGCCGGTAAGTAGTTTGAGGTAAAGTTATGAAAAAGACCGCAATATTTATACTGATAGTCTCTTCTTTTATGCTCTCGGCTTGTGTTGCTATGCTTGGCTTCAGGCCGGCTACGATCCAGGGCGAGGGGAAATATGACGTTATGGTGCTTGTCCCAGCAGGTAAATTCATAATGGGCAGTGACCCTGAAGACGAAAAGCGCGGAATAATGGTAGGCATAGACGAGCAGCCACAGAGAGAGGTCAAGGTAGAGGCCTTTTATATCGATAAATACGAGGCTACTAATGCGCAGTACCAGAGGTTCACAGAGGCAACCGGGAACAAGACCCCTTATGACTATAAGAATCGGCAGTACCCTGAGGGTGAGGGTGATTGGCCTGTCTCTCATATAGACTGGTATGATGCTAAGGCTTATTGTAGCTGGGTAGGCAAAAGGCTTCCCACAGAGATCGAGTGGGAGAAGGCTGCGCGCGGTACCGACGGGAGGATATATCCCTGGGGCGATGAGTATGACGCTGATAAGTTAAATACAAGGGACTGGAATAAAAGGAAGGTCGATAGGGTCAAGGTCGGTAGCTTCCCTTCGGGGGCAAGCCCTTACGGAGCCCTGGATATGGGCGGAAGCGTATGGGAGTGGACCGAGGACTGGTACGAGGCTTACCCCGGTAGTGCTATAAAGGGCAGGGTTGATTTCGGCAAGACCTATAAGATTGCCCGTGGAGGCGCATGGAACAGTACGGGCGCCGACCTCGCAAGGAGCAATATGAGATATACCTATCTTCCTGATCAGTCATACCACTGCTTTATAGGAGTACGCTGTGTCAAAGATGTCAAGTAACGGCCTGCGTCTCTCTTTTTTACCGCTACTACTTCTTGTATTGATATCTCTTACCGCCTGTAGCAACTCAAAGCGTGACGTTTATATTAGTCATCTTGGCCAGGAAGTACGCCTTGCCGATTATGACGGCAAGGTCGTGCTCATGAACTTTGTCTACACCTCGTGCGCGCATGGTGGCTGCGATATGTTAACGAGCCAGTTCTTGCGGGTGCAGACCTTGTTGAAGAACAGAGTTGGTAAGGATCTTTTTCTTGTGAGTATATCTATCGACCCTAAAAACGACACTCCTGAAATCCTGAACAAATTTGCAAAAAAAAACAAGGTGGATTCAAAAGGCTGGCATTTTCTTAGCTCTGATGAAGGAACTATTAACAGGATTATGAAAAAGCATGGCGTCCAGTGGCGAACTGACCCTGACGGAAGCCGCCATCACAAGGCTGTTATAGTCCTCTTTAATAAGCTTGGAAAGAAGGTTATAGTCTATAACGATAAAGCATATAACACAACCGAGATGGTCAATGATGTGAAAAGACTTCTTGGTCCCCTTAACTAGTCATGGGGAGTTTTACAAAATTATTTTTTTGTTTTTTCAGTCAAATTATCTGAAAAGACTTAAATTTGTATTTTTTCCTCTTTTTTTGATAGTTGGTTGCAGTTTTTACATAAAGGACTGTTTTGCTCCGCTTTTCTGTTGTTTTCACTTGCCTTTTAGAGTTCCCATGGTTTATAATCAGAAATAATGCTTACTAATTCTATAGTTAAAGTAGCAAGCTGCCGATAATAGTTTATATAAGATATATACTGTTCTGTATTAGTCATATTATAGCTACTAGTAATTTTAACCGGGGAATTTATGCACGTTAAGGTACTACTTGCTTTCAGCAATAACCTTTTTTCCGAGGGGATTACAAGGCTCTTAGAGGATTATGAGGAGATAGAGTCATATCTCTTCAGGGAAAACGATGACCTTGATGCAACGTTAAAGGAGTTGTCTCCGGATATAGTCCTTATGGACTTTATTACGCTATATGGCTTTTTTGCAAATATTAACCCAACCTCAAAGATGGCCTTTATCCTGGTCGATACTTATTGCGGCGAGGAAAATATCGTCTCTGCCTTTGTCAGTCGCAGGGTCACAGGGATATTAACGCCAGAGACGAATACGGAGATGCTGGTCAAGGCTATTAATGTGGTCTCTAAGGGTGAGGTATGGATAGATAATAATAATATCAAGAACTTGATGATGGGGCTAAGTGCCCTGAAGGGTGAGCCGGCAACAGGTAAGATATCGGCGCGTGAGAAGGAGATAGTGGCACTAGTCGTCAATGGCCATCGCAATAAAGAGATAGCCGAGAAGCTTTGCATCAGCGAGCAGACCGTTAAGACCCATCTTTACAGGATCTTCAAGAAGCTTGCCTTGCAGAATAGATCGCAGCTGATCGTCTTTGCTTTAAAGAATCCAAGCATAGTTGAGAGCCATTCTAATGCCTCCTTTCACGTATCCTAAAACCTGAGATCTATACCTCCTTTAACTAGTTTCGCTGTGTTTAAACTTTTATTGTAATTTCGTAGCGTCGATTGCTACTAAAGTTGCATCTAAGAAGATTTTAGCTGTAATACTAAAGTGTAATACTATACTGCAACTTATTGTAGTTATGGTCTTAATACTTTAGGTGTGTAAAATGCATGCTCTTGACCGATTGTTTAATTCTTTGATTTTTGATTAAATAAGAACTAATATATTTTAATACTTAAATTCTAATGTCAGGGGTGGCTGAATTATGAGAACTGCAAGTAAGCTTGTCGCACTATTTCTATTGCTTTTTGTCTGGACTGTCGGTTGTGGTGGTGATTATAAAGTCAAGGCCGCAGAGCATTATACTAAAGGTGTTGCCTTTCTAGAGGCCGAAGAATATAACGCCGCAATAATCGAATTTAGAAACTCAATTCAGTTGGATGCAGGTATCGGCAAGGTTGATCACAGCCTAGCAAAGGCCTATATGAAGGTCGGTAAGATTGCTTCCGCTGAGAAAGCATTTAAAAGAGCCATTAAGTTTGACCCTGCCCTAAGCTCTGATATCGATATTGAGCTTGCAAAAATATCCCTGGCTAAAAACGATATAGATTCTGCCTACGCAGCCACCAAGGATCTTATAGAGCGCTCACCTGAGGATATCGATACCCTCAAGCTTGCCGCTTCTGTCCATGCTGCCAAGCGTGACAAAGATAAAGCAAAAGAATATTATCAGAAAGTTCTTGCTTTAGACGCTAATGATATTGATGCCCATGTCGGTCTTGCCGCTATCTATCTGACAGAAGGTGATACCAAAAAAACAGAGAAAGAGATTGCAATAGTGCTTGACCTTGATAGTGAGTCTGTAAGGGCACGCTATATAAAGGCCGAGTTATTGGTGAAGAATAAAAAGTATGACGATGCAATCGCGGTCTATAAAGAAATCGTCGAGATAGATAACGAGCAGCACTATGCGCTCAAGCGTATAGTGCATATCTTGATATCACTTGATCGTTATGATGATGCTGTAGTAACGGCAGGTAAGATTATAGCCAAGAATGCTAATGATGCTGATGGATATTATCTCAAGGGGCTTGCCCAGATGAGAAAGGGCAGTAAGGCAAACTTGGATGATGCAAAGATTAACTTTGAGATGGCCACAAGTAAAAACAACGGTCATTTCTGGGCGCATTATTTTCTAGGTGTTGTGCTGTATAAGGACGGTAGTTTTGAACGTGCTATCACATCGTTTCAGATGGTAAAGAATATCTCGCCAAAGTTTTCACTTGTACATCTTCCGCTGGCGATTCTTTATTTACAGAAAAAACTTCCTGATGATGCCATTGATGAGGCCAGGAAGGCAATAAAACATAGCCCTGATAATGCAATGGCTTATAACGTCTTGGGTACTGCTTATATGATGAAGAGGGATCTTGATAAGGGGCTGGCATCTTTGCAGAAGGCTATGGAGCTTGACCCTAAGCTTGCCGATACGTATGCAAAGCTTGGTGGTTTTTATATGGGGACTGGTAAGCCAAAAGATGCAATCAAGGAATATAACTCAGCACTGAAGATAGATCCTAAACTTTTAAATGTCAGAATATTGCTGGGAATGGCTCACCTGAAACAAAAAGAATTTGATAAGGCAGTCAAGGTCTTTGATGCTGGGCTTAAGCATGAGGAAGATAATGTAGTACTGATGAACTTGATTGGTTCGGTTTATTTAGCAAAGAAAGATCATAAAGAGGCTCGCAAGCATTACAAAAAAGCAATTGAGATAAATGACAAGTTTGTTGCTCCGCATTTTAATCTGGCTTTGATCTCGCTCCTTGAAAAGGATAATGACGGCGCACTTAAGGAGTATAGGAATATTCTTAAAAAAGATCCTGAAAACCTGAAGGCCCTTATCGCAGCCGGTGAGTTGCTGGAGAAGGCTGGGGACTTCGGCGCGGCAGAGAAGAGCTATGAAAAGGCCTTAAGCCTCAAGCATCCCCTAGCCTATACATCTTTAATCAGACTCTACTTTACTAATGACAAGAAGGATAAGGCAGTTGATATCGCAAAACAGGCCGTAAAACTCAATCCAAAATCGTCGCTTGCAGTTAAATTACTTGTAGATACATACTTCTCAATCGGTGATGCAAAGTCAGCCGTAAAGACTCTGGAAGAGGCAAAGGTAACTAACCCTATCTCGGTATATTCTTACAACCGGCTCGGAGCCTACTACACAAAAGCAGGGGAGGCTGATAAGGCGATCTCTGAGTTTAAAGAGTCCTTGAATATTGAATCACGCCAGCCCGATACCTTGGGAGCTTTATCAATACTTCTACTAAGAATAGACGATTTGGACCAGGCTGATGAGTATGCCGGAAAACTGATTCGGTTAAAACCAGAATATAGCGCAAGCTATATTCCTCAAGCAACTATCCAGAGGGAAAAAGGTCAGCTTGATGCCGCTCTAAAGACCTTGATAATGGCTACTTCAAAAGAGCCCTCTAACCTTAGCGTGCGTATGATGCTTGGTGATCTTTATCTTGCAAAAAAGAATTATAAAAAAGCTTTAAAAGTCTATAAGAAAATAGAAAGCGAGAAGCCGGATGCCTGGAATATTTATATGAAGCAGGGGGTTCTTTATCAGGAAATGGGAGAGATGACCCTAGCAACGAAAAGCTATGAAAAGGCTCTGAGTCTTTCACCTGATAACCCGGCTGTACTTAATAACCTTGCGTGGGCCATGGCTGAGCAAGGCACAGATCTTGATACAGCCCTGATTTACGCAAAGAAGGCACTGGAGAAGGCCAATGAACATCCAGGGATTATAGATACTCTCGGATGGGTACTCTATAAGAGGGGCGATTATGCTGGAGCTCTCGCAAGGTTTGCCAAGGCCTCGGAGCTAATACCTGATAACCCAACAATACGTTATCACCACGCGCTGGGCTTAATAAAGACAGGGGATAAAGAAAAGGCCAGAGACGAACTTGAGGCAGCACTAGGGGTAGATAGTTCATTCCCGGAAAAAAAGGATGCCGAGCGTCTTTTGTCGACAATCAGGTGATATAAGATTAATCAGTAATAATTAAAAAGAGAGATCAATACGAATATGACGATATTAATTAAAATAGGATCTAATCTCAGACCACCTAAGATGATTGCTTTAGTCTTTGTGCTACTTCTGGCGGCTTTGATCTTTGCAAGTCCTGCCAGTGCTGCTAAAGGTGCTGATAGTTATGTGATCGGTGTAGAGGATGTCCTGAATATAAGTGTTTGGGAGAATGCAGAGCTAAGTGTTAGTGTCTCGGTTAGGCCCGACGGTAAGGTGACTATGCCTCTTCTTGGTGATATAAGGGCCAAGGGGTTCAGGCCTGAGCAGCTTAAAAAGAGACTGGAAAAAAAGCTGGCTTCTTTTGTGCGTACCCCTACCGTTACCGTTACGGTCTCGGCGATAAATAGTTTTAAGGTCTATGTCGTTGGCGGTGGTACTTCCGCTCAGGTGGTATCTCTTAGAAGGAATACCACGCTTTTGCAGCTTTTTGCTCACATAGGGACACTAAATAATGCAGATATAGAGGGTGCGTTCCTCTTAAGAGGTGATAAGAAGGTAGAGGTGGATCTCTACAATCTGGTTGTTAGGGGTGATTACACATTGGATATACCGCTTAAATCCGGTGATATGGTCTTTGTCCCTGATGACTTTGAGACAAGACTACAGGTCGTGGGGGCTGTAAAGAATCCACAGACATTATCCTATAAAAGAGGGCTGACTATCGTAGACGCGGTGCTTTTGGCAGGTGGCTTTACCGAGTTTGCCGATCCCAAGAAAGTCATAGTCTTTAGGAAGAGCACGGATAAGAAAGGTAATAAAAAGGTAGAGCAGATAGTTGTACGCTTCAACGATATCGTAAAAAAAGGAAAGGTTGAGAAGAACCTTATCCTTTTACCAGGCGATATGATCATTGTTAAGGAGGGGCTATTCTAGTGAATAAAATCAACCAGACAGACAGCCAGAACCCTTTTGATATAAAGTCTTTACTTAATGCGATAATACTGCGCAGGTACGTCTTTATCGCTATTATGCTGCTAGTTATAACGGCATCGGTTATCTATAGTTATTCCATTACCAAGATGTACCGTGCCGAGACTATGGTCTTGGTCGAGGCCCCTTCTATCGCAAATCCGCTGGGCGGTGATTCTTCCGGTGTCAACCGCGCCAAACAGAGGTTGTCACTTATAAAGCACCTTCTCTTTAACAGGTCCAGTGTCGCCAAGGTTATCAGGGAACTTGATTTGGATGTTTATATTAAAAACCCTCATCAATATGAGGCTTTGATCTCAAAGATTCAGAGTAACTTGTATACCAGTACACGCAGGAATAACTTCTTTAAATTGAGCTATCTTGGTGAAGATCCTAAGACGGTCAGGGATATAGTCAATACACTTGCTGCTAAGTATATTGAGGATAGTTTTCAGTCAAAGAGAAGCGGCGTCTCGTTATCAACTGGTTTTTATAATGATCAGATACTTTATTATAAGGAACGCTTGAGCGACGCAGAGAGTGCGGTTAATGATTATCTTGGGAAAAATCCAACTATGATACTTAAAAGCCCTGATGTTAAGGTTGCCAGGGTACAGAGCATGCAGACCGCGCTTATGGATCTGAGGTTACAGCGTAATGAGCTTAAGGGTAGGCTTGACAATTTAAATGACCAACTCTCTGGTAAGACCCCATTATCCGGTACCGTTACATTTAATGATAGCCCTGTTGGTAGGCTTGAGATGCTAGAAGAACAGTTGGCGACACTTCTTCTTAAGTATACTGGTAGTTATCCGGCGGTATTGCGGGTAAAGGGTGAGATAGCAGAGTTAAACAAAGGGCTTGATGATAAAGGTGAAGAGGCAAGTTCTAAAGGAGATGTAAATCCGGTTAGAAAACAGGTTGAGAGCGAGGTCTATAAGATCAAGACTACCCTTACCAGGCTTGACTCAAGGGCGACGGAGATAGAACAGGAAATTGTGGGTCTTGAGTCTGCACTGAGCGATGTCCCTGCTGAGCATCAAATATTAGTGGATCTGAGAAGAGAGGTGACAGTATATGCGGGGATATATAATAATCTGGTCACTAAGTTTGAGGCAGTAAAGATAACAAAAGAACTGGAGCAGAGGGAGGAGCCTTTTATCTTTAAGGTGATAAGTCCGGCTGTTCTGCCCGTTAGGCCTGTAAAGCCCGATAGGGTTCTTATAATTATATTCGGTTTCTTTGCCGGTATAGGTGCTGCGATAGCTATTATCTTTGCATGGGAGAACTATCTAGATACCTCATTTAAGAGTGTTGATTCTCTTAAAAACTCGATTTCTTTGCCGGTCTTGGCTACTATTCCGATGATAGTGACAGATACGGTAAAAAAGAAAACAAGAAAAAGAGATATTTGGGTCTTTTCAGCCACAGCTGTATATCTGCTTGTTGTTGGATTGATATTATTGCTTGAATTAGCATCTAAGTACGGGCTGGGGGTTCTTTAATATGGGTAAGCTAGAGTCAGCACTTGAGAAAGCAATGGAAATACGCAATGAGGGCCAAGCAGTTGAGAGCCCGAAGGTAGAGGCAGAAACAGCCACTACTAACTTTGATGCGCCACCGACACTTGACCCTATGGAGATCGATGAATCGGCGATAAGCGAGTACCTTATAACGATGAAGAATCCTCTGTCGCATATATCCGAAGAGTACAGGAAACTTTGCACCAGGATATTTTCGGTTACAGAGAAAAGAGATCAGAACATGATAATGGTTACAAGCTCGGCTATGGGTGAGGGCAAGAGCCTGACCTCTGTTAATCTCGCTACTGTTATCGCCTCTAAGATCGACCATACCGTCTTGCTCGTGGACTGCGATCTGCGTAATCCGACGATGCATAAATATTTTGGTCTGACCCCGGAGGTTGGGTTGGTTGATTATTTAAAGGGTAATATAGAGCTTGAAGATGCACTTATTAATACCGGAATAGGGCGGATGACACTTCTGCCGGCAGGCACGCCTCCGGATAATCCTGTTGAGCTTTTAAGTTCCAACAAGATGCAGCAACTTATAAGGGATATTAAAGAGAGATACAAGAATAGATATATTATTATTGATTCCACACCTGTCCTTTCAACAGCAGAGTCGATTGCAATTGCTTCGCAGGTAGACGGCGTTATATTTGTTGTAAGGGAGAGGATGGTACCGAAAAAGGAAGTTATTCACGCACTTTCACTACTTAAAGGGGCTAACCTGCTTGGAGTTGTATTAAATGCCGATGAAGACAAGTCTGATAGCTATTATAAGCGTTCTTACTATTCTTATTCTAACCGTAAATGATTCACAGGCGAGGTTAAGATCCTCTGTCGCTCTATCAGTGAAAGAAGATTATAACGATAATATTTTTCTTACTGACAAAAATGAAGAAGATGATTTTATTACAAAGATTATTCCGTCTTTTACGTTGAATTATAAAAGTGGCAGGCATGAGGCCACGCTTGAGTATAGTTATGAGTGGCAGGCTTATGCGCAGAACTCAAGGTCTGATGGTGGTCGTCACGATGGTAGTGCAAAGATAACCAGTATGCTGATAGAGAGGCTTCTTACGGTAAATATATCAGATGTTTATTCGAATACGGCTACGGATACCAGGCGCTCTACAAATGAAAGTGAGGTACTTGTGAATACAGTTGGAAAAAATACATTTACCTTTAATCCGGTAATATACAGAAACCTTTCACCGGTGATGACACTCAGTGTTGGTTATGAGTTTATTGATATCTCTTATAATAATACCTCTAATAATAATACCTTAGAGGATGTCAGGTACAACAACGTATACCTGAATCTTGAGAGACGACTATCAAAGCGGCTTACGGTATCTGCAAAATATGGTCATGATGACAAAGAGACAGAGGATGACATAACCAAGGACTTTACCTCTCGGAACGCAAGTGTATCGTCTTCTCTGCAGTTAACGCGTGATACAAGTTTTGACGCGACCTTTGGTAGAACCTGGTATGACTACGAGACCAAGAGTAACACAGAATCTAATTTTTGGAATTTTACGGCCAAGACCAAGCTCATGAGTACAGGTACGGCAACGCTCGGTTATAGTCGTCAGAGCAAGGATTCGGTTGAGCTCGGTACGTACCTGAATGAGTTAGTTAATCTGAAGCTGAGTTTTGGTAAACGTCTTAAATTTACACTTGGAGGGGGGGCGAGTCAAGACGAGTACCTTACCTCTGAGCGTGAAGACGATAAGGTCTTTGGCAATGCCTCTCTTTCCTGGCAGATGACCTCTAAGTTAAGGGTCTCGGTTAACGGTGATATTAGCAATGAAAAATTCACACAACCAAGTGAAGAGGTTGATAAGTGGGGTGCTGGGGTTGGTGCTAATTACAGGCTTGGTAAGCACCTAAACCTCTCTCTAAATTATAGCTATAGGGATAGAGATTCAACAACAGCTGGCAATTCATACCAGAACAATGTTGCAACGGTCTCTGTCGCAGCTACTTATTAAGAGGCTTTTTAAGGGGAATAGATATGTATATGGATTTCTATAAACTTTCTGCAAAACCATTTAGTCTGAGTCCTGACCCGGAGTATTTCTTTCTGAGCTCAGGTCATAAGCGTGCCTACACCTACCTTAACTATACGATAAGGGAAGGGGAAGGGTTTGTAGTTATCTCCGGTGAGATCGGGGCCGGTAAGACAACACTTTTAAGGACTGTGCTTAAAGGTCTTGAAAAAGAGGATAAGACCGTGGCCTTTATCAGGAACACGATGGTCTCGGGCTCTCAGCTTATAAAGCTTATAGCCGATGAATTCGGTATCCCCGGCATCTGGGGGCAAGAAAAAGAACAGATACTGAGTTCGATAAATGATTTTCTTATAGACCAGTTCAGTAAGAACAGGAAATGCATAGTTATTATCGACGAGGCACAGAACCTGAGCCCGGCGACTCTGGAGGAGGTAAGGCTGCTCTCCAATCTTGAGACAGACAAGCATAAGCTCTTGCAGATAATCCTCGCAGGCCAGCCTGAGCTTCGCGATAAACTCTCGATTCCTCAGCTAGAGCAGCTCAGGCAGCGCGTTGTTTTGAGCTATCATCTTGGCCCACTGAGCCTTGAGGAGACAGGTGAGTACATTATGCATCGCATGAAGCACGTTGGTGGCGAGGATATCTTTAGTGAAGAGTGCTTTGAAGAGATCTATGAGTTTTCTAAGGGGACTCCGAGGCTGATTAATATTATCTGCGAGTTTTCTTTACTCTTTGGTTTTGTCGAGGAGCAGAAGGTTCTGGATCTAGAGGTTGTCAGGAGTGTTAGGGAAGACCTTGAAAAGGATAGGCTTAGACAAGGTGTGGGTAGTGAGAATAGCATTCACTCAAAGACTTTTTTGAAAGAGATGGGCGTGGAAGGTGAGTGTTAGTAAGAGATTTGTTGAAGATTTTCACAACTAATCAACTGCTTGGAGAATAGCAATGGATGACGATACTAGTAGAAAAATAAAAACAATCTTGGAGACATGCCTGGTAGTTCCGGCATTTTTTGTTGCTTATCTGATCAGAGATAATTTCTTTTTTTCTTCGTCTCTGGTCGGTGAACTTTCTCATTATGTTTTTCTCTTGTATCTGATCGTGCCGCTTTGGGCAGTACTTTTATATGTTAATAATAAAGCGCATTCTCCTCTTGGTAAGGACGGGCTTTATAAGGATTTGAGGTCTATTCCCAGGGTTATTTTTTATGGCGCTATATTGCTAATGGGCCTGATGTATTTTCTGAAATTTAGTGACGTTAGCAGGACCTTTATTGTCAGTTTTTTAGTGGTTGATACTGTTTTTTTAATAGTAGCAAGGATAGGTGTCTATTACTATGTAGCACACAGGAACAGACATAGCCTTAATCAAAAAAATATACTAATGGTCGGTACCGGTAAGAGGGCTGTTCATCTGGCCGAGTTAATTCAAAACCATAGGGAGTGGGGCGTTAAGGTTATTGGTTTTATTGAAAAAGACCCTGAGATGGTAGGTAATGAAATATTAGACGTTAAGGTTATGGGACTTCTCAAAGACCTGCCTGTGATACTGACGAATTATCAGGTTGATGACGTTATATTTGCAGGCCCCAGGAGCTGGCTTGATCAGATTCAGGATGCCGTACGTTGTTGCGAAGAGATTGGTGTTAGAGCACAGATCGCATGTGATTTTTGGCCAACGAGCCTTACTAAGATCAACCTTGATACGCTTGGAGGAAAACCACTTTTAAGCCTTACTCCTCCGCCTGATTACGGAGATCTCTTTGCCGTAAAGAGGGCGCTTGATATAGGATTTTCTTTCTTCGTTCTTTTGATGATGCTTCCGGTTTTCATTGTGAGTGCAGTTTTTATAAAGATCACTTCTCCCGGGCCTATATTTTTCAGACAGGAACGTTACGGTCTGCGCGGAAGAAAGTTTGAACTTATAAAGTTTCGCACAATGGTGGTGAACGCAGAGGATATGAAGACCGAGCTTAGCCACCTCAATGAAATGACGGGCCCAATATTCAAGATGCAGAATGATCCTCGTATAACGCCTGTAGGCCGGTTCCTGCGCAAATTCAGCCTCGACGAGTTTCCTCAGTTTATAAATGTATTGAAAGGGGATATGAGTATTGTTGGGCCGAGACCTCCGATACCTAACGAGGTCGATGGTTATGAGTTTAGTCAGCGTCGACGTCTCTCGGTACGTCCAGGCCTTACTTGCCTCTGGCAGATAAGCGGAAGGAATACGGTTAACTTTGATGAGTGGGTTCGCCAGGACCTAGAGTATATCGATAAGTGGAGTCTTGCCCTTGACGTGAAGATCATATTCAAGACCATACCTGCGGTCCTGCGCGGCACAGGTATGTAAGTAAGAGGTCGTTGTATGGTCTCTTTGTGTGAATGATGGCAGAGATAATTATAGCAAAGGTTGTTTTCTGGCTCGCTGGTGCCCTGGTAGTATATTCGTATTTCGGATACCCTGCTGTACTGGCCATACTTTCATTCTTCTTCAGTGTTACTCCGAAGCGAGACGGAACTTATACTCCAAAGGTTACGCTTCTTATTATGGCTTATAACGAAGAGGGGTGTATCAGAGAAAAGATCGAGAATGCGTTTGCAACTGATTATCCTTCGGAAAAGCTTGAGTTAATAGTTGCGTCAAATGGTACTACAGATAGAACAGATGAAATCGTAAGAGAGTATAGGGACAGAGGCGTTAAGCTCTTCTCATACGAAAAGGCTGGTAAGACAAACGCTGAGAACCTATCTATACCAAAGGCTAAAGGTGAGATCATTGTTCTCTCTGATGCGAACTCAATATATGAAAGCGGCGCGATAAGGAAGATGGTCTCGTATTTTGCCGATGAGCGGGTAGGGGTCGTAGCAGGTAGGCTGCGCTATGTTAGTTCCAAGACCATGACAGGTAAAGGCGAGAGTCTTTATTGGAACTACGATGGTATCGTAAAGACGCTGGAGAGTAAACTGGGTAAAACTCTTGTAGCACACGGCGGGACGATGGCCTTTAGGAAAAAGTTGTATGAACCAATCGACGAGGCCTTAACTGAAGACTTCATTCTGCCGATAAGGTTAATAGGCAAAGGCTACTTGCATATATATGAACCTGCTGCTGTGATAATGGAGAAGGCTGCAGAAAAAGGTAAGGACGAATACGCGAGAAAGAGGCGTATTGTAACGCAGGGAGCACGGTCTTTTTTTACTTTGATGCGCGAGCTGCCGTTAACTCAGCCCTTGGTTATCTTTGAGTTGATCTCGCATAAGTTTCTGCGCTGGATAGTCGGTGTTTTCATGGCAGGTATTTTTATCTCAAATTTATTTTTATTAGGTGAGAATTTTTATTTTGTAACTTTTATTTTGCAGATTGCATTTTATCTGGCGGCCTTAACTGGTTATCTTTTCGAGAAGAAAGGCATTAAGGTCAAGCTGCTTTTTATACCTTATTTTTTCTGCCTTGTAAATGCAGCGGCAATATCAGGTATTATAAATATGCTCTTTGGCGGTAAGCTCTCTACGTGGGAGAAGGCCAAGAGTGCCAGATAAGTCAGGGGACGTAGTGGATCTTAAGGGGTTGTTTGCTAGCATTGATAAAAATTGGAATCAGAATAAAAGACCTCTGCTGCTTGGTATCGCAGGGGGATCAGGGTCAGGGAAGTCAACCCTGGCCAATGCCTTACTAGAAACCCTGGGTGGAAGGGTTTTGGTTATAGAGCAGGATTCGTATTATGCCTGTTGCAGCCGTCTTACGACGGCGCAGAGGAATAAGCGTAATTTTGATCATCCCGATGCTGTTGAGTTGTCTTTACTCTCTGAACATCTCAGAGAGCTTAAGACAGGGAATGTGATCAAGCGTCCTATCTATGATTTTTCAACTCACTCGCGTCTTGATAAGACCGAGCCCGTAGAACCCACCCCGGTTATTGTAGTAGAAGGACTTTTTCTCTTTACTGATCCCGATCTGCGCGAGCTCTTTGATCTCAGGGTTTACGTCGATGCCGATGCAGATATAAGGCTGCTTCGCAGGATCAGAAGAGACGTCGCTGAACGTGGTCGCTCGGTTGAGTCGGTCGTTGAGCAATATATCGAAAGCGTAAAGCCCATGCACGATAAGTTCATCTCGGGCGGCGAGCAGTGGGCGCATTGCAGGGTCGATACGCAGACAGACGACGGTGTGGCGGTGGTCTTTGAGGGTTTTCTGGAGCATTTATTAAAACTATCTCGTTAGTCTCTGAAAGCGGAGTTGATTTGAAAGTATCTGTAATTATACCGACATATAACAGGGCGCATGTAATATGCGAAGCCCTCGATAGTGTACTGGCTCAAACGTATGAGGACTTTGAGGTAATTATCGTTGATGATGGATCCACCGATGATACAGCTGAAAAGATTGAACCTTATTTGTCAGATGGTCGAGTTCGTTATGTGAAGCAGGAAAATGCTGGTGTTTCAGCAGCACGAAATTTTGGAGTGTCTCTTGCTACTGCAAAGGTAATATCATTTATTGATTCGGACGATCTATGGAAGCCTGAAAAGCTTGAACGTGAAGTATCTTTCTTCAAGAAACACCGAGATGTAAAGGTAGTATTTAGTGACTTAGAGGCACAGCGCGGAGATGTTTTTATACCTTCATTTATGAGAGAGACTCCTTTTTTTTCTAAAATGATTAAAGACTTGTCTTATGGCGAAGCTATAGTGGTGAGTCAAAGAAATATGTTTTTAATTTTACTTAAAGAAGTTCCTGTTAAACCTACCGCTTTTTCTATCTATAAGGGGTTATTCAAAAATACTGGTGGTTTCGATCCAAGTTATGTATCGGGTGAGGATTGGGAGTTTTTTCTTCGATTATCCAAGTCAGAAAAATTTGGATATATTAATCAACCACTGGCTGTACTTCGCCTGTCTAAGGATTCTCTACATAAATTACATGTAAAGAAGGATATTTTAGGAGTTCTAGGTTTTCTTACAGATATTAAGAGATCTTTGTCTAATGATCCTGAGGCTCAAAAGGCAGTTCGTAACGGTATGAAAGATGTTTATGTTCGTCTTTGTAAATATTATCACTATGAAGAGAAAATGCGGTTCTTAGCCGTTAAGACATGTCTTAACGGCTATTTAAAAACTCGAGATGCGGAGTTACTTTTAAGAGCTGTAGAAATTAACCTTCCTGAAGTAATAAAAGTAAAATCCAGACAATTTCTAAGGAGATTGGTTAATGTGTAGCAAAGAAAATAAACAAGTGCGACCTGTTAAAGTATTAGTGATTATTCCTATCAGGGTCGATACGCAAACCGACGACGGTGTGGCAGTGGTCTTCAAGGGTTTTCTGGAGCACGTTTTAAGTTTTAAAGGAGATAGCTAGTGGCAGGAACTTTTAATATAATTTTAAAAAATTCATCTTCCAAGGTGGCCTCGTTT
Source organism: Deltaproteobacteria bacterium (assembly GCA_024278765.1). Taxonomy (GTDB): domain Bacteria; phylum Desulfobacterota; class GWC2-55-46; order GWC2-55-46; family DRQE01; genus JAJRSM01. The sequence goes on from JAJRSM010000030.1 coordinate 39,286, forward strand.
AGCGTCTCTACGTTGATATGGCTGGCCCTTACTCCTTTTATTATTCATTCACTTGGTGATGTAGATTACGGTATCTGGGTTCTGGTGGGCTCGATATGCGGGTTTTATGGCATTTTGGATTTAGGGATTACTACTTCAATTGTCAGGTATGTCTCAAAGTATGTAGCTTTAGACGACATGGAAGGCATGAATACAACAGTAAATACGTGTCTGGCAATGTACATAATATTAGCTGTATTGATTATTGTTTTCTCTATAGTCATGGCGTTTACTTTTCCATTCTTTTTTAATGTCCCTGAAGGTAAAGCCGTTCTGATGAGAACGGTCCTAATACTTTTAGGTTTAAATCTTGCTTTGGCATTTCCTTTTAGGGTCTTTAGCGGAGTTCTGCAAGCTACAATGAAGTATACAATTGTGAGCACAATTGGGATTGGTACAGATGTACTTCGAGCCGTGTTGATAGTTTTTGCTTTAAAGAGTCAGGGCGGACTCTTGGGACTTGTATTTGCAATCCTAGCCGTATCTATGGTTGGGTATCTTGCAAATTTATATTTTACTTTTAGGGAGGTTCCTTCTCTGAAAATTGGTTTGAGGTTTCTAAGAAAGGAAAAGCTACGAGAGATCTTTAATTACAGTATTTATACCTTCGTAGCTATGATTGGAGACTTACTCAGGTTCAATATTGATTCTATAATTATAGGCGCAATGCTTACAGTCTCAGCTATTACTCCTTTTTCTCTAGCACAAAAGCTCATCAAGTTTCCTTTAATGCTTATATCGCAGACTTTTAGTGTTACGACACCCATGTACAGTGGATATGAAGCCAAGGGGGACACATTAGCTATTCAAAAACTTCTTATGAATAGCACTTTTTATTCAGCACTGATTTCTTTTTTTATAGCATCGATGTTCTTAATATACGGCGACATTTTTATTACGTTATGGGTAGGCGAGGAGTATTCAATTGTCGCTTATCCTATACTTATAATATTTGCTTTTTCATTTTGTATAGCATTGGCACAGAACCCTTCTATCCATGCTGCATACGGAATTGAGAAGCATAAAGTTCTGGCTGGGATTTGTTTAGTCGATGGCCTCTTGAATTTGATTTTAACTTTAATACTTGTAGGTAAAATGGGTTTGATTGGAGTTGCTTTAGGTACTGCTATACCACTAGCTTTGACGAAGGGTATTGTTCAGCCTATTTATATATGTAGAGTGATTAAAATTCCTATCTTGCTGTATCTTAGGAAGTGTTTTTTGATTCCTTTTTGTACTGTTTTTGTCTTCACACTATTGCATATCGCTTTTGATAAGTATCTTCAAATAACAAGTTATTATCATTTTGCAATTGCAACAGTAGTCAGTACGAGTCTCTTTATACTTTTTACAATAGTAGTTGTTACCTTTAATCGCGACCAGAAAGCTCATTGGAAGGGTATACTGATATCTTTAAAACAAAAAGCTTTATCGTAATTCTTTTGAGAGGTTTTAATGAAAGAACCTGTTAGTAAAATTATAAATTATAAAGCACGTTGTAAAGGTTGTGGTGTGTGTGCTGTGGTTTGTAATCTTAAATCAATAACTATAGGACTTAATTCTTACGGGGAATATCAACCAGATGTCGACCTAGATAGCTGTACTAGGTGTGGAATGTGTAAGAAAGTATGCCCAATGGAGGAGACTCATGTGACCTCCAAGTTGAAGGATTTAATTGGAGATTTTTCCGAGTCATATGTGTCCCACTCATCTGAAAGAGAAAGACGTGTGAAGTGTTCATCTGGTGGAGTGGTTACCGAGGTGCTAACTCATCTCCTAACCAATAAAAAGATTGATAAAGCTATTTGTGTTGGTTTTGATTCAGGAGCCGTGCCTTACTTTAAGTCACAGGTATGTCAGTCAGTTGATGAGGTATTTAAGAGTAGAGGTAGTAAATATTACCCTATAGAATTTTCAGATGTTTTAGAAAAAGTTAAGGTTAGTGATTCTAGTTATGCTGTTGTTTGTTTACCGTGTGTTGCTACAGCAATCAGAAGGCTAAAAAAAAATGATACCCGTTTTAATAATATAAAATATATTATTGCCATTGCATGTGGACATAATAAAACTACTAATTATACAGATTTCATATTAGGACATTACAAAATGCAACCTGACTTTAAATCAATTTCATTTAGAAATAAAGGGGATTATTCATTTTCTAATTACTCTTTCAAGGCAGAAGATAGTAGTGGGAAGATTATAGAAGAGAACTTTGTTAATGGTTTTATTAACAGGTTATGGTGCGAATATTATTTTGCCCAGGAAGCTTGTTTTCAATGTACAGATCTTTTTGGTGTTGATGCTGATATCTCATGTATGGATGCGTGGCTTCATCCGTATAATAAGTCAAAGGCTGGATATAATTTTGTTTTAGTAAAAAAAGATATGGCTCAAGATCTAATAGAGCAGAATACTAGACTTCAATATAAAAAAATTAGTTTGGATAATGTTATTCAATCTCAAAGGATAATTTACGATACGAAAAAGAATCTTAGAGTGCCTAATGACTATGTAGAGAACGCTAAAATATCTGAAGATTTTGATGTGAAAAAAGAGAATTTTGAAGTTATTCTAAAAGAGTTATCAAAAACTAAAAACAATGACAATGCTACAAGAAGTAAGTTAGCTAGTTGTTTTAGAGTACTTTCTCTTGTTAAAGAGAAAGTAAAGCTAGGAGTTGGATATTATGAAAATCTTATTGGTAGGTAATGGAACTAGGGAAAATAGAGGGTGTGAAGCACTTACAATTTCTACTATTGAGGCTCTAAGAAGTTGTTTTCCAGAGGTTAATATTGAAGTTTTATCTTTTGACACCAAGGTGGATAAATATTTCGAAGCATACGGTGTTAAGGTATCCAGTCTTATGAGTACCTCTCAACGTAAAAATTATATATTGTTTAGAATTTTAAAGAAACTGGGACTTTTCCCTATTCACATTCTTAGTAAATTGTACCTGTTGACACCTTATGTGGATAAACTCAAATCGGTTGATATTGTCTTGTCGCTTGGCGGGGATAACTATACTGACGATTATGGCGCCTGCGAATTATTTTGGTCACTAGCCATGTTGTCTGAAAAGCACAACAAACCATTTGTTGTGTGGGGTGCATCTGTAGGTCCTTTTAATACTAAGAAAAGTTTGAAAATGGCAAGGCGTGGATTGAATACAATTCCGCTTATTACTGCTAGGGAGGATCGTACAGTACTTTATCTTGAGTCGTTAGGCTTTAAGGGGAAAGTTCAAAGAGTATACGATAGTGCTTTTGCACTGAGTGTGAAAAGCTGTGAAATTCCTCAATTTTATCGTAAAGCAGAAGTTGTGGGATTTAATATCAGTCCTATGTATCATAAATTTACATCAAAAACCTCTGATGAAGTTGTTCTGATAGCTAAGGAGTTTGTTCGCAAGATTTCTGAAACGTATAACGTGCTATTGATACCTCATGTTGTTAAAGAGAAAGATTGTGAAAATGATGCAATATATATGCAAACAATTGCGGAAGAACTTGACAATGTTTTGCCTGTCAACCCCGCCTACAACAGTATGGAACTAAAATATATCATATCTAAATGTGATTATTTCGTTGCTGCCAGAACTCATGCGACAATTGCTGCGTATAGTTCTGGGGTACCAACGTTGGCATTAGCTTATAGTCTTAAAGCAAGTGGATTGAATGATGAATTGTTTGGTTCGGATGAGTTTCTATTGGAAGCAAAAAACTTTAATTTAGAGAAAATACTTGATAAGTTTAATTACTTAGTAAGATATAGTTCTAAAGCTAGGGCTCATCTTTTTGAAAAAAAGAAAGTGTTTAAGGGGAAGATACACGAAGGCGTTAAGAGTTTGAAAATGTTTATATAGGTTCAGTCATAGTCCTGAGAGTTATTGTTGATGATTAAAGTTGAAAGCTGTTTTGAGATGAAAATATTATGAAGATGCCAAGTGATAGTCATGACATATACAGCGAGATGCCTTTAGTCAGCGTAATTATACCATGTTTTAATGGTGGTAAGTTTATAGTTGAGACTTTAAAGAGTGTTTTTTTACAAACATATTCAAATTATGAAGTCTTGTTTATAGATGATGCTTCGACTGACAATACGGAAAATTTGGTTCGGAATAATTTCAAAGAAGAGATTCATTCAGGTAAATTGAAATATTTAAAAAACGAAGAGAATATAGAAAGATGTCGTTCAAGAAATAAAGGAATAGAGTTAGCAAAAGGAGAATTTATAGCATTTCAGGATGCTGATGATTTATGGTTGAAAGATCATATAGAGAAGGGTGTTAGTTCAATGTTATCATCAGACAACGACTGTTCATATGCTATGCCTTGTTATTTTTTAGAAGATAAACCCGTAAATTCTCATGAACTTGTTCAAAGAAAAGAGCATGATTTTATGACTGAATTCAGTTCGTGTAGTATTGAAGATTTAATTAGCCGTGGATTGCTGTCGTGTCCACCAGGATATTTATTTAAAAAGAGCATTCTAGTCAAGGCTGGTGGATTTAGGACAGACATAGAACAATGTGAGGACTGGGACTTGGTTTGCAGGTTGTATTTTACTTATAAGGCAAAAATAACGGTGTCTTTTACTCCTACTTGTTTGGTTAGGATACATTCAGGTAATTCAAGTGCAACAGCACTTTTTCATAATAATGCAATGATAGTTAAAAATAATATTGAGAAGTATATAAGAGATTGTGATTTTTTACCTAAAGCAAAAAAAGACTTTTTAATATCATCCGTCTTTTTTTGGACAAGTATGACAGCATTTCGTCATTCAAGATTAAAGGAAGGTTGGCATGACCTATTTTTATCTTTTAAACTTCATCCATCGATACTCTTTAGAAAAAGAATGTTGTACGTATTGAAGAGAGGATTTATTCCTGAGGTTTTATATTTAAGGTTTAGAAAGTTAGTGCCACAAAAAAAATGGTAAGTTAATGACTTTTAGGTGAATGAGTATGAATCTAAGTATATTACACATAGAGGCAGGCACAGACTACGGAGGGTCTGTGACATGTCTGGAAAGGTATTTGAATGGTATTGGCACTGAGGCGGTCAAAGATCATAAGGTACTTTTTTATTATAAATTCAGAGGGCAAGAAATTGTCAAAAAGTCAGGGGTGACTACCAAGATGATTTTTGATAAAGGTCGTTTGCCAAAAGATGAAAGTCGTTCTGTCATTGCGCGTTGTTGGAGAAGTTTTAAATATATATTGAATCTTTATTTGGAAATTAGAAAGGCAGATGTCGTTCATCTGAATAATAACCCGACGCCGCATCGTATGGCGATAAGGGTTGCAAAGTATCTAAAGAAGCCTGTTGTTTCGCATCTGAGATCTTGTATGATAGACCCGGTATATACCAGGGATAGCTTTGAAATGTTGCCTTCGGATACTGTGCTTGTAGCCGTCTCAAAGCAGGTTAAAGAGTCTTATAACTTCCTCGGGTTGCCGGATGATTCTATTAAGGTTTTGTATGACGGCGTCAGTGACAAGACTGCAAATAAAAGAGATGAGGTATTACGTAAAGAGCTACTCAATGGTAGGCGTTTTTTAATAGGTGTTGTCGGTAGGCTGATCAAGCTCAAGGGAGTGGATACCTTTATAAAGGCGGCGATCGAGTTAAATGCTAAAGGTCTGGATATTAGTTTTGTCGTAATCGGCGGCGAGGGTAAGGAAGACCCGGGTTATAAGCAAAAACTTGAGGATATGGCAAAGCCCTTGGGAGACGCCATGATCTTCACAGGAGAGATCGTCGGTGGTATAGATCGTTACATGGCGACTCTGGACATTCTTGTGATGCCTTCCGTAGAACCAGAGGCTTTGGGTATGGTTATTTTGGAGGCAATGGCTCTCAATGTTCCGGTCATATCATCGCGGCATGGCGGCCCTGTTGAGATAATTGAAGATAATATTAATGGTGTTTTTTTTGAACCCGCAGATGTGAAGGGGCTGACAAATCAAATAATGCAATTAATCTCTGATCCTGCTAAGAGAAAAACGCTTTCTGAAAATGCAATCATCGTTTTAAGAGAACGTTTTGATCTTGCAAAGGCCTCGGCTCAATATAACCATTGGTTCACGCAGGCGTATGACAAGAAGAATTTGTCGGTCGCCTTTAATAAAACGTCTGAGACTATAGATGAAAAAACTTTTTAATAAAGAAAATAGCCCTATGAAAGTCCTTATGGTTGGTAAATTCTATCCACCTGAATATGTTGGCGGGATAGAGTTCTCTATGTACGATCTTGCGATGGGGCTTACAAAGCGTGGTGTTGAGGTAGATGTAATTGTCACCAGCAACAGTGATAGGACGGTAACAGAGGATGTTGAAGGCGTTACTGTTCATAGAGTTCGTCGCGTCGCAAAGATAAGCGAGCAGCCAATATCCATTACATATCCTTTTGTGATGCGTAAGCTACTTCGTCAGAATAATTATGACGTGGTTCATTTGCATTTTCCTTATCCGGGCGCGGAGCTATCTTGCCTTTTTAACAGGTTACGTGCGAAGCTCGTAGTGACGTACCACATGGACGCGACTTTTGTAATGATGGCGAAGCAACTATATAAGCCATTCATGTATGCTTGCCTGAGGAAGGCAGATCGGATATTGGTGAGTTCAGATAACCTACTTAAAGGAGCTGAACATCTGAATAATTATCATGATAAAAGCCTGGTTGTTCCGCTCTTTGTAAAAGATGATTGGTTTGATCCGCCATCCCGGAAGGCTGTTGAAGATCTTAAAATTAAATATGGCTCATACCTATTTTATGCCGGAAGGTTATACAAGACAAAGGGCGTTAATTTTCTTATACAGGCGGTACGCAATCTTGATTGTAATGTGGTAATTGCCGGAGCTGGGCCTGAACTGGGAGCGTGGAAGTCACTTGTCGAAGAGTTAGGAATAGAGGATAGGGTGTTCTTTGTCGGTTCTCTTGAAAAAGCGCGGCTTAAGGAGTTCTTTTACGCTGCTGAGGTTTTCTGTTTACCGTCTATCTCGCGCGAAGAATCATTTGGACTTGTTCTTATCGAGGCCATGGCAGCCGGTGTTCCTGTTATTGCGACCGAACTCGGGACGGGGACTACTTATATAAACAAGCACGAGAAGACAGGGCTTGTTGTCAAACCCGGCGATGTGGATATGTTAGAGAATGCCGTTAAGAGGCTTACGAGCGATAAAGAGTTTAGAGAACGTATGGGTAAGGCCTCAAAGGAAAGGGCTGAAAAGGTTTTCAGTGAGCGTGTCGTCGTAAAGCGCATTATGGATGTGTACAGGTCATGAAAGGAGACGTAGCTTTCGATACAAAGATTATGAGCCGATCAACAGATATAGATAGTAGGCCGATCAGGGTATTGATGGTTGGTAAATTCTATCCGCCCCAGTATGTTGGCGGTATTGAGTACTCACTTCAGGAGACGGCCTCCGGTCTTGCGCGCAGCGGTCTTGATGTGGATGTCGTCGTCTCCAGCAGGGACGGTCATTCATCTACTGAAGAGATAGACGGTGTTACGGTTCATAGGGTGAAGAGGATATCCAATATTGGGTCTGTTCCTATCTCTTTGCATTACCCTTTAAAGTTACGTCAGATGCTAAAAGAGAAGCATTATGATGTTGTTCATTTGCACTATCCTTATGCGATAGGGGAGCTTTCGTGTCTTTTTAATAAGATCAATGCAAAGCTGGTTATTACTTATCATATGAACTCGGAGTATACGAAGCTGCTTAAAAAACCGCTTATTCCATTTATGAATGGTCTGCTTCGTAAAGCAGATCATATAATAGTTAGTTCGGATAATCTGTTAAATAGTGCAAAGCACCTGAATAATTACAGAGATAAGTGTACTGTAATTCCCTTGTCGGTAAAGGACGAGTGGTTTGAGGCACCGAGCCTTGAGGCTGTAGCTGCACTGAAGACGGAGTACGGCCCTTTCGTCTTTTTTGCGGGACGTCTTTTTAAGACAAAGGGCGCGCGTATATTGATAGAAGCAGTACGTAATCTTGATTGCAACCTTGTCTTAGCGGGTGAGGGGCCGGAGCTTGAATCGTTAAAGTCGCTCGCAGATAATTTGGATATTAGTGATAGGGTCTTTTTTGTCGGTTCTCAGGAAAAGAAGAGATTAAAAGAATTTTATAACGCCTCAGAGATCTTTTGTCTGCCTTCGATATCAAACCAGGAATCATTTGGTCTGGTCCTTTTGGAGGCAATGGCCGCAGGCAAGCCGGTAATATCGACCGAGCTTGGTACAGGGACGACTTATATCAATCAGCACGGTGAGACCGGGTTGGTTGTTAAACCAGAAGACGTAGACATGTTGGAAGATGCAATCAGGCGTCTTATGGCTGACGAGGTTTATAGGTTGAAGCTCGGAAGAAATGCACTAAAAAGAGCCGATGAGATATTTCGTGAAGATGTTGTACTCGGTCATATTATCGAGCTTTATAAGTCTTAGTTGATGAATTTAGTGGAAAGTATATTATGAAAAAAATCCAAAAATATAATACTCCTTTATCCAAGATAGAGACTCTTACCCTTGAGATGGGGTATCAGTGCAATATCAGGTGCAATTTTTGTTATCAGGAGGATTTCTCTCCGAAGAACAATGCGCCTGATGAGCTATGGAGAGAGAAACTGGCGCCAGTCTATCCGAGCCTCAAACGCGTGACTTTCCTTGGGGGCGAGCCGACGATAATAAAGGGTGCAAAAGATTTTTCCGACTTTATTGTTCAGGAACATCCTCATATAAAGCTGGATACTATTACCAATGGTCTTGCCTTTAAAGGTGAGTGGATAGATAAGTTCGTCTCGAACGGTCATAAGATCATTTTCTCGTTGAATGCCGCAAGCTCCGTGGTCTATGACAAAATAACCAGGAATAGTAATTGGGATAAGGTCATAGCTAATATTAAAGACTTGGTGGCGGCTCGTAAAAAAGTTTCTTCCAAACTTATTTTAGAGGCGAGTATGCTGGTTCTTCCAGAAAATATTCATGAGATGGGTGCTTTTATCCAGCTGTGTGAAAAGTTGGGTTTTGATAAAGCTTTCTTTATCACTCCGCTTTTTCATCAAATCAAGAATGTAGATAGAGACGTAGCGCGGCGTAGCATCACTGAAGCCTGCGATATGAAGGATAAATACCAGAGAGTCAAAGTTGAAGGAATAGAGTCGATCCTTAAAAATCTCTTTCCCGAGCCAGATGACGAGGTGGCGGCTTTGATCGATAGATGCGATGAGCATGGCGAGCGTGACTCGTCGTACTACGACGCAGTCTGTAAGTATCCGTGGAACTCTCTTTACGTGAAACACACAGGTGACGTGATGGTCTGTTGTGCGGCATGGTTGGCCATCGGCAACCTTAACACCAACTCGATTGAAGATATCTGGAATAGTTCGCATGCACGCAATATGAGAAAAAAAATGGCAGCTAAGGATTATTCTCTCTGTAAGCGGATATGTCCTTTTAATGAAAATCCAAGTAAGAAGAATAAGGAATCACTGAATGTCGTTGGTAGAAAGCTTGTTTACAGGTTTGTTAAAGACCCGAAGATGACGATTAAAAAGATCAAGAAAGAGGCCGGACGTTTTTTTAAGTAAGTTGCCCTGAAGTAATTAAGGTTTTTTCGTGAGCGTAATTATGAAAAAGACTGAGAATACAAATAAGATAAATCTGCTTGGAATATGTCTGGACTTTCGTATGCTTGAAAAGGACCTTGTCGGTGGTGATGTGGATGACCGCCAGAAGTCCTATGCATCATATCTTGGACATTTCTATCAGGTGGTTTATTCAAAAAAATCCAGGGCTGCTTATAGGAAATTTTCAGGAGATGATAAGTTAACATTGATTCCGACTGATTCTATCAACAGGGTTTCTTTCATTTATGATGCACTGAAGATTGGTTGGAAGATGTGCCGAACAAAGAAGATTGATGCACTGACTACTGAGGACCCTTTTACAACAGGACTAGTCGGTTTGATACTTAAAAAACGTTTTAGGTTGCCTCTGAATATTCAGATACATAATGATTTTTTTGATAATAAGTATTGGATCGATTTGCGTTTTGTAAACAGGGTTTTCAATAAACTCGGTAAGTTTACGCTTAAGTATGCCGATACTATACGTGTAGGTACGGAATATGAAAAAAAGAAACTTTGTGAGATGGGGTTTGCTCCTGAGAAGATACGAGTCATACCTGTTTACGCAGATGTGGAGAGGTTTTCCACTGAAGAAAGTAATTTCAACAGAGAGGAGTTTTTGATAGAGGCGGGACTTAGCAGGTTTACGAAGCTCATAGTTTCTACAGGCCGTCTTGAGCCACAAAAGGATTACCCGGTCTTGATCCAGGCTATGGCAGAGGTATGCAAGACGCATCCCGATGCTGTCCTGTGCTTGCTTGGCGAGGGCTCTGACAGAGCAAGGATTACAAGCGAGATAGAGCGGCAAGGGCTCAAGGATAATGTGATCTTGACCGGAGCTGTCCCACATAAAGATGTTGCGAAGTATTTGCAAGCCTGCGATCTGTTTGTTATGCCCTCGATATACGAGGGGACATGTATTGCGCTGGCCGAGGCCTGCTTTGCAGGTAAGCCAGTCGTTGCGACTGCCTTTGCCGGAGCTCATGAGCTGGTTATTGACGGAAAGACCGGTTTCAGAGTTCCTATAAGGGATCTTGGTTCTATCTCAGGTAAGATCATATCGCTTCTTGAAAATGCAAATGAGGCCAAAGTAATGGGGCTGGCTGGTAGGGCTCATGTCGCGGGTCTTTTTAACAAGGATCACAATATTATCGGTGTCGTTCGAATGTGGAAAGATACGGCAGCTGTTGCAGTCTAGCTATATTACTTAGGGGTTTTCTTATGTGGGTTTTTATTTTACTTGTATTGTTGATTCCAATGGAGACACACCATCAATTGTCACAGACTATTATGGGTCTTACCGTAATCAAGTGGGTGGGTGTCTTTGCTGTATTCGCGGCAATATTTGATAATTTGAGAACACATAGGAGTCCTTTGTTACTTCAAAGTAGGCAAGGTAAGTTTTTTGTTTTCTTTTTATTGCTTCTTTTTATTAGATGGGTTTTTCAGGGTAATTTGTCGAATTTAACTCCTTTAATGATTTATATATCTTTTACAATATTCTTTTTTGTAACACTTAGCCTTGTAAATACTAAAGAAAGAGTGCGGCAGGTTGTGTGGGCAATTGTCATCTGCATGTTGATTTCATCAATGTATGGAGTTAAGCAGTACTATACACAGAGCTATCATGGTTGGCGTTCTGCAGCATTATTTAAAGATATTAACTATTTTTCTCTTTCTCTTGTTATGGCCATGCCATTTGCTTATTATTTGATGAAAACAGTCAGGCATAAATTTCTCAAAATTGCATTTATAGGAACTATAGGAATAAATTTTTTAGCCCTTGTCTCTACTTTTTCACGCGGTGGTTTTGTAGGGTTGGCTGCGATTATATTGGTAGCTCAACTAATCTCTAAAAAGAAAATAAAAGCATTTATTATTATATCTGTTTTAGTTGTTGTTGGTTTCCATTTGCTACCCGAACGTATGATAAATAGATTTGTGGATACGCGTATAGTTGAGGATGAGGTGACATACGGTGCTGCAGGAGCTGCAACGCTTAGGTGGAACCTTGTCGTTTCAGGTTTGAATATGATCAAGGCTCATCCGTTACAAGGGGTTGGCATCGGTAATTTTAAATATTTTTCGACTGAATATAATTCAAGCTTGCCAGTAAATCTAGTTGGTCATAACACATACATTGAGATCGGTGCAGAGATGGGATTGCCCATATTAGCTATATTTCTTGGCATGATAGGATATACTTTTCGTTCCTTGTGGAGGTTGCGTAGTGAGCTTAAGTTTGATGCCGAGTTTGCCTTATTGCCAAATATGATTATATTATCCTTAACTGGTTTTGTTGTCTCTGCAACTTTTATAAGTGGGCAACATACTAAACTCTTCTGGTTGTTAATATTTCTTACCATTGCCTTGGAGCGCATTGTAAAAGAGCAAAAGCAGCGTGAGAATCAGGACGCGATTGACGTTGAGGCGTCCAGTCTTGATGGGCATAACGAGCTGGCCGGTTCTGCGAAAGACAGCGCAAGCGCTGGGGATATGATGACCGATCCAACAGCCCTGCCATCAGGTAGCCAAGGTGGTTATTCCGGAGGGCTCGACTAATGGCGGTACTCCTCTTTGAAAATAAGAATGCTAACCTTAAAGAGACGATGAATGCAAGGGTCATCCGTCTCTTTAAGGATGCCGCAGGTGTATTGCCTAAGGATATATCTAACCAGATAACTGCACTTATTCTGACCGGGAGTATTGCCCGTGGTGAGGGTTCATTTATGCGCGGCAAGAAAGGCAGGGTTAGGTTACTCGGTGATGTTGAGTTTCTGCTGGTAGCAAAGGACCCTGCGCAGGCACGTGAGCTTGCCGCTAAAGTTGAGCATATATTCTCTGATATTCTACGTGGTATCGGTATTGAACCGGATGTTGATGTCGGCTCGGTTACGCCCGAGTACTTTGAAAACCTCAAGCCGCATATATTTGCCGTTGAACTCAAAGAACACGGTAAGGTCATTGTAGGTGACAGATCCATACTGGCCTTGATCCCTGATTTTGGTGCTGAAGACATTCCAAGGTGGGATGCGCTTCATCTGCTTTTTAATAGAATGATAGAACATATGAAGCTTTATGAGGGGCTTTTATATGGCGATGCCAGAGATATTCAGAGAGCTAACTATATGAACCTGAAGTTGACACTTGATCTTGGCGGTTCTCTTTTAGTATTTCAAAATATATATAAATCTACCTATAGGGAAAGGGCCGATCTGATTACAGAGTGCGTTCAGTCAATAGACGACCCGCAAACGCGCACTCGATTGGCCGCGCTTCCTGAGGACATGTTGCACTGGACATCTGTAAAGTTCAACCCTGTGCTTGATGAGGTTATGAGATGGAACGGCGAAGAATCCAAGGTGGATTTTTTCAGAGAGAAGGTTCTCAAACGTTTTGTGGCTATAAGAGAGATGATGACGGCTTTATGGAGTTGGGAGATGAGTCATTATCTTAAATATGAACCTACAGATGATTATCATAAGTTACTTAATAAATATCGTAAGAGTGAGGGGGCCAGGCTTAGTCTTCGTGGCTGGGCGAAGTGGATGGTACGTAACAGGCGAGCGGGTAGAGGTCCTGGATATCAATTGGCTTTTTTAAGAGGGTTTGGGAAAGGAAGCCCTAGGACTTTGATCTACGCCTGCGCAGCATTACTTTATTTTTCAATGCCAGACGGGGCGGCCGGTACAGATGGCCCTGCCTATAAAAAGAACTCTAAGTTGTTGAGAGGTCTTCTGCCTGATAGATTGGTATCAAGCGGCGACAACTGGTTTACTGCAACCAGGAAAGTAGCCAACGTCTGGCAGGAGCATGTGAAAAATGGGTAAAGTCGTGGAAGATAAAAAAATAATATCTATTTTTCTTTTGATAGATGCGCTTGGCTGGACCTATATGAAGGACAGGGACTTTATGGAAAAAGAGGCGGTAGTGCGAAAGTCTGTAAAATCTATCCTTGGTTTTTCTTCCGCTGCGATTCCGACGATATTATCTGGAAAGATGCCGGAAGAGCATGGCTTTTGGTCTTTGTTCCTGCGCTCTGAGGAAGGCTCGCCATTTAAATGGAGTCGCAGCGTTAACTCCTTGATGCGTTTTGTTCCGGGACGGCTCGCACGCAAGGTCGTAGAAGAGGTCTCAAGGAAGTATCACGGTTATACCGGTTATTTTGAGACCTATAAGATTCCTTTAAAGGAACTCCCAAGCTACGATATTTCCGAGCGTCGTTCTATCTACGCGCCGGGTGGGTTGGAGACAGCACCCTCTATATTTGATCTTTGGGAGGACGCCAATCTTCTTTACGTTAGCTATTGTTATAAGAATGGCTCTGATATGGAGCTCTTTAAGATGGGGATGGCAAAGTTAAAGGAAGGTAAATGCAGGGCTTTGTTTTTATATCTCTCTGAGATAGATGCCTTTCTTCATAAGCATTGCAAGGACGAGGCACTCTTTACAGAAAAGCTTGCTCTCTATGAAAAAAAGGTTCGGGAGTTGTTTCAGGTTGCTGGCGAGCATTACGACGAAGTAAGGTGGTTCATCTTTTCAGATCACGGTATGACGCCAACGACCCAGACGCATGACCTGATGGCCGAGGTCGCCGGGTTAGAGCTAGTAGAAGGGAAAGACTATAAAGCATTCTATGATTCAACTATGGCAAGGTTCTGGTTTCTGAATAAAGAATCGCGCAGCGTTATTACAAAGAGTCTGAAGAAATTTAAATACGGCAGGTGGCTTACAAAGAAAGATAAGTCAGATTTAGGGCTTCGTTTTAAGGATAACCGTTATGGTGATGAGGTCTTTATTATGAACCCCGGATGCATTATTGAGCCGTGTTATATGGGTGATAAGGCCCCGCAGGGAATGCACGGCTTTCATCCTGACGACAAATATGCGGATGCTTCTTTCTTTACCAATATAGCTGGTGAATATAGTCCGGAGCTGATTACTGATTTTTTTGATGTGATGAAAAAAGATACGTTGGGTCTATGAAGTGTAGCGGTAAAAAAATTAAGATAGTACATTTTCTCAACTCCAAGGTGCGCGGAGGCGTGGAGAATCATGTGTTGTTGTTGCTTAAAAATATTAACCGGGAAAGGTTTGAGCCTATTGTGGTTTGTCCGACCGAGCTTGCCGTGATACTTGGTAGAGAACTTGCAGAGATGGATCTACGTGTCTTCGAGCTTGAGGTGAAGAGCCCCTTTGATGTAAGGGATATGCTGCGCTTTGTTTCTTTTTTGCGTAGAGAAAAGATAGATATTGTTCACGCGCATCTCTTTAATGCAAGCAGGGCCTCGCATTTTCTGGCAAAGCTTGCCGGTGTGCCTATAACCATCGAGACCAACCACGTCAGAGAGGCCTGGCGCAAGGGTACTCTAAAGACCTGGTACGCGATAGACCGCTTGTTTGCTCGTTTTACTGATTGTATTATTGCGGTATCAAAGGCCAACGCTGTCTATCTTTCAGGTGTTAAGGGTATAGCAGCCGGTAAGGTGCGAGTCGTGCAGAACGGGATAGATACCAGGGCCTTTGATACTGATACGGCTTCGGCCTCTTCAATTAGAGCGGGCCTAGGTATATCAAAAGACGTGCCTCTTATAAGTGTAGTGGCAAGGCTTGAGCCTCAGAAGGGGCATATCTATTTGCTTGAGGCTATTCCAGAGATTGTTAAGAGGTATCCTGAAGTTGTTTTTCTGTTGGCAGGTGACGGCGCGCTCGGCTCTGAACTAAAGGCGCAGGCCGCAAGGCTTAAGATAGGGCGTAATCTAATTTTCGCAGGCTTTCGCAGCGATGCAGATAAGATTCTGAGGGCCTCTGATATCTTCCTGCTTCCTTCGCTTTGGGAGGGGCTACCGCTGGTAGCTATTGAGGCATCTGCCGTTGGTTTACCTGTTATAGCAACGGCCGTGGACGGTACTCCTGAGGTGGTAAAGGACGGAGAGACCGGGCTTCTGATCGAGCCGCGCAACCCGGTTGCGATCACTGAGGCTGTACTCAGGCTCCTTGATAACCCGCAGGAGGCCCGGCGTATGGGGGGGAACGGTGCAGGTTTCGTACGAGCACACTTTGATATTAGTTTGCAGGTAAAAGGGACAGAGGCAATCTATACAGAATTTATAACTGGTAAGAGTCTTGGTGGTCTGGAAGGTATTGAAAATACCGGCTGACCTAATTTTTGTGGAGAGTACTTATATGAATATACTTTTTTTAACCCATATGCTGCCATATCCGCAAACCGATGGAGCGCGTATCAGGTCTTTTAATCTTTTAAAGACATTGACACGCCACAATAAGGTAAGCGTTGTTTCTTTTATCTCAGAGACAACAAGGACTGAGGATATAGATGAACTGCGAGGTTTTGTCCATGATCTGCAGACAGTTTTTAGGCCGCAGAAGTACGCTATAAAGGATCTTTTCAAGGGGGTCTGTACCAGCGAGCCTTTTACGATTATAAATTACAGAACTGAAGAGATGAAAGAGCTGGTAAGCAAGAAGCTTAATGAAGGTATTGATGCCGTGCACTGCGAGCATCTTAATATGGCGCAGTACGCAATGGCTGGCGATGGGGTTAAGAGAATAATAGATATGCATAACGTCGAGTCAGAGATTATGCGCCGTTACGCAGATAAAGCCAGTGATCCGCTAAAGGCAATCTATTCAAAGATGACGGCAAAGAAGCTGGCCAGATATGAGCGAGATGTCTTAAGAAACTTTGATCTTTGCGTAGCGGTATCGGCCAGAGACGCCGATCATATGAGGGAGTTTTGTTCCAATACAGTAGTCGTTGATAATGGTGTAGACCTGGATAGTTTTTTACTTTGCGAAGATATAGTCACAGAGCCACGACTCGTCTATACCGGCTGGATGAAGTATCACGCTAATAACGATGCTGCTAAATATTTCTGCGATGAGATATTACCTGCAATTAAGAAAGATAGGTCTGAGGTAACGGTCGATATTGTCGGCAAAGAACCCTCTGACGAGGTCTTGCGGTTATCTGATATTGCCGGGGTAAATGTCACAGGGGCAGTGCCGGATATTCGCTCTTATATAAATAAAGCCTCTGTCTATATTGTCCCTCTGCGTGTAGGTGGTGGGACAAGGCTCAAGATACTGGAGGCCATGGCAATCGGTATTCCTATAGTCTCTACGAGTATTGGCTGTGAGGGGATCGGGCTTACCAATGAAAAGGATATCCTTATCGCCGATACAGCTAAGGATTTTGCCCGTCAGACGCTGCGGCTCTTAGATGATGCAGCACTTCGCAAGCACCTGGCTGCTAATGCACGTGAGTTGGTCGAAGAACGTTTTAGTTGGAAGATGATAGGTGAGAAGCTATTAAGTGCATACAATACGATCATTACGGAAGAAGGTCCTAAGGAGATTAGTCTATGAGTAATACAGAATCAGTTCAACGCTCAAAGTATGCGTGGTTGCTGCCGGTCGTTGTGACCAGCGTCTTGATGTTGACCATCTATTACGATGTGATCGTCGGGATGATCTTACAGTGGGAGCATGACCCGAATTATTCGCATGGTTTTTTAATTCCCTTTATCTCGTTATACTTGCTATGGGAAAGGCGTGATGTTCTTAAAAAGATTGAGATTAAGCCTAACATCATAGGGCTCTTTATACTTATTTTTGGGCTCTTTGTTCTGGTGATAGGGAAGGTCGGCGCAGAGTACTTTACCATGCGTTTCTCGATGCTTATAGTGATAGCAGGTATTGTGCTTTTTCTTGGCGGCCTAAAGCTCTTAAAGGCCGTATCTCTGCCTCTTGGTTATTTGGTATTTATGATACCTTTTCCTTATATAGTCTATGACGCAATGGCTTTTCCTTTAAAACTTTTTGCGGCAAAGAATGCCGTTATTATGCTTCAGGCCATGGGTGTCTCGGTCTTTAGAGATGGTAATATTATATATCTTGCATCAACGACCCTGGAGGTCGCCGATGCCTGTAGCGGAATACGGTCGCTGGTCTCTTTACTTGCTCTGGGCGTAGCACTTGCGTACTTTACGCATAAGAGTTGGGTTAGAAGGATAGGAGTAGTAATCATGGCCGTACCAATCGCGATATTTGTAAATGTTATGAGGGTCGTTATAACAGGGGCCTTGGCGCATTTTATTGACCCGGAACTTGCCACTGGTTTTTTCCACGAGTTCTCTGGCTTCTTGATGTTCGGTGTGGCCATGGCCATGTTGATAGCCGTTAACTTTGCGGTCTTTAGATTTATGCGACGTACAAAAAAGAGCGAACCAAGCACTGATGCGACGGGGGATAAGTAGAGTTTATGAAAAATAAATTTAGATTAGTAATCGTTGCACTTCTGATGATAGGGGCGAGCATATATATAAATGTAGTCCTCTCTCACGGAGAGATTATACCTGTTACAAAGTCTCTCTCAACGCTACCCAAGATGATCGGTGAGTGGAAGAAAGGACGTAATCATGTTCTTGATGAAAAGACACTGGATATCCTCAGGGTCGATGATTATGTGATGACTCGGTACACACGAGAGGACGGGCGGAAGGTTCTATTTTATACTGGTTATTTTAAGAGCCAGCGCGAGGGGCAAATCGTTCATTCCCCCAAGCACTGCCTGCCTGGCTCTGGTTGGCGCCCTATTGCGACCGAGGTGATCTCTATTGATATTCCGGGGCTTGCGAATAGTCCTATTATGGCTACAAAGATAATAACCCAGAAGGGTGATGAAAAAGAACTTGTTATCTACTGGTATCAGGTCGGCCCTGATTATGTCGCCGGCGAGTATGGGCAGAAGGCTCTACTTATCTGGAACTCTATCCGTCATAACAGGAGTGATGGCTCTCTCATACGCTTTAGCGTGCCTGTGGTTAACGATGATATCGAGCAGACTCAGCAGATGACTGAAGGCTTTATAAGGGATATGGTTCCGGTTCTTAGGGGGTATCTGCCGGTTTGACGATCTTTATGACATACGGCTCGCTCTTTGGTGCTTTGGCGTCTCTGGCTCTGGCCTTTTTTGTAGTCTTTAGGAGTGCCAGAGGCTATGCCAATATGAGCTTCTTTGCTGTGTTATGTCTGCTAGCCGTTGTTCAGCTCGCAGGTTTTATGTCTAGTCAGATCCTGCCGTATGCGACCTCTTTTTTCTGGCTGAGAATCTCGATAATGGCAGAGATATGCCTGCCAGTGCCGCTCTTGATCTTCTCGCTGACCTTTGCTAGAACAGATCGTGAGGCCCTCGTGCGTTATAAGCTGGTTGTATGGGGGCTGGTGGCCGCGACGGTTGCCTTCTTTATTATATTTATCTTTAGTTATAATCTTTTTGCCTCTACCGCAAGCGTCTACAGCGAACTGTTGATGCTTGGCAGGGTTGGTTATATTTATTTTGTTGTCTTCTTTCTGACCCTTATCTTTGTGATCATAAATCTGGAGCATACCCTGCGTGCATCATCCGGGGTCTCCAGGTGGAAGATAAAGTACCTTATAATAGGACTTGGAATGATCTCGGTTTTTTACCTGTATCTTACCAGCCATACGTTGTTTTACCGTGTTGTTGACCCGGGCCTTATGCCTGTTAAGGGTACAATAACGCTTATCGCATCTCTGCTGATGGCCCTCTCGCTTGTTCGTAACAGGCTGATGGATATCAATGTCGTAGTGTCACGCTATATTATCTATAACTCGGTCTCGCTCTTTGTCGTTGCAGCTTACTTATTAGCCATGGGTGTTGTCGGAGAGGGTATTAAGCGTTTTGGCGGTGATTTTGTTCAGTATCTATACCTGCTCTTTATCTTTGTTGCAATAGCCGGTCTTGTTGTCTTGCTTATGTCCGATAAACTCAGGCGCAGCCTGAAGGTCTCGATTGATAAACATTTCTATAGGGATAAATTTGATTACAGGGCCCAGTGGCTTAAACTTACCCAAGAGCTAAGTTCTATCGATAATATAGCCGGGTTGCACATGGCTATATTACAGTCTCTGCGCGATACCGGCGGTTCAAATAACGCCACCTTATGGCTCTATGATATAGATGAAGATATCTTTAATCCTGTCGAGACCTACGGCGTAACGCTTAAAAAAAGTTATCTAATAAAGGGGCAGGCCGAGCTTGTTGATCAGCTACGTGTTAAAGAGTGGATCATTAATCTAAAGGAGTTTGATGGCAGCGGGCAGGCTCATTACATAGGGACTGATAATGCCGCCATCTTTGATGAGATAAAGGCTGCGCTGCTTGTACCTCTGAAGAGCGGGGAAGAGTTCCTTGGTTTCGTAGCCCTTGGCGATCGGATAGTAGGGGACGTCTACAACTACGAGGACTATGATATACTTAAGACTATGGCTCGTCAGGCCGCAAGCAGTATCCTTAATCTAAAGCAGAGCGAAGAGCTTGCGCATTCAAGAGAGATGGAGGCCTTTAATAAGATCTCGTCTTTTATAATGCATGATCTTAAGAATCTGACGCATACTTTATCGTTAGTGGCACAGAACGCCGCTGCCAATATGGATAATCCGGAGTTTCGCGAGGACGCGATAACGACGATAGACGATACCGTTGCCAAGATGAAGAAACTCATGGCCAGGTTATCGACGATGCCAAAGACGGCGGAGACCATTGAGCTACGAAAAAAAGAGGTCGATCCGAACGCAGTCGTTCAGAAGACCATAGATGGTTTTTATGTTAACGGGCTAAGGAGTATAAATCTGATCAAAGAGCTCGCGCCGCTGCCAAAGGTATTGATGGACCCCGATGAGATACAGAAGGTTCTGCATAATATGTTGATAAATGCGGCTGAGGTCCTGGAAGGCCAAGGAAGTATAAAGGTGCGGACTGCTTTGGTTACCGACTCGATAAATATTTCGGTAGAGGACGATGGCCCGGGGATGAGTCGCGAGTTTATTTCGCGCTCTCTTTTTAAGCCCTTTATGACTACAAAGAAAAAGGGAATAGGTATCGGGCTTTTTCAGAGTAAAGCAATAGTCGAGGCCCATAAAGGAACAATCGAGGTTGAGAGCGAAGAAGGTAAGGGTGCTGTATTTACGGTGGTATTGCCATGCACCTAGTGAGAATTACGCCCGGGAGAGGTAAATGACAAAACAGATATTAATGATAGTTGAAGATGATCTGTCTATAAGAAAACAGATGAAGTGGGCTCTGGCCGCAGATTACGAGATTATAACCGTAGGAGGTCGTAAAGAGGCCCTAGATGCCGCCGTAAAGGGTGCTCAGGTCGTGACCTTGGATCTAGGGCTACCCCCTGATGCCGACGGTGCGGGAGAGGGGCTATTATGCCTGAAGGAACTCTTGAGGATAGATCCATATCTTAAGGTGATTATTATAACCGGCAATACAGATAAGGCTAATGCCCACGAGGGTATTTCAAGCGGGGCTTACGATTATATGTCCAAGCCCGTTGATATGGATGAGCTAAGGATAGTGCTTAAAAGGGCCTTTCACGTTGCTGAGATAGAGCGGGAGAATAAAGAGCTTAAAGGGAAGGCTGGGATAGATGCCGTCTTTGAGGATATCCTCGGTACGAGCAGCTCTATGCAGGATATATTCTCTCTTATTACAAAGGTAGCTCCAACCGATGTGCCGGTCCTTATAACAGGGGAGAGCGGCACAGGCAAAGAACTCGTAGCTAGAGCCATACATAGGAGAAGCTCGCGCAAGGACGAACCCTTTATTGCGATCAACTGCGGGGCGATACCCGAGAACCTGCTTGAGTCCGAGCTCTTTGGGCATGAAAAGGGGGCATTTACCGGTGCTCACGCTCTAAAATTAGGTAAGGTAGAGCTTGCCAATAAAGGTACTATCTTCTTTGACGAGGTCGGCGAGCTGCCGTTGCAGCTTCAGGTAAAGCTCCTGCGTTTTCTGCAAGAACAGGAGATTGAACGTATCGGTGGAAAGAAGACGATCAAGGTAGATGTCAGGGTCTTGGCCGCTACAAACAGGGATCTGGAACAATGCATTGCTGAGGGCTCTTTTAGAGAAGATATGTATTACAGGTTATCCCTTATACATACAAAGATTCCACCATTAAGAGAACGTAAAGATGATGTTATTCTCTGTGCCATGGCTTTTTTGCAGAGGTTTGCCAAGGAGCATGGAAAGAGCTTTAAAGGCTTCACCACCGCAGCTGTTGATGCGATAGGGGGTTATCGTTGGCCAGGCAATGTACGTGAGTTGGAAAACAGGATAAAAAGGGCCGTAATCATGGCTGAGGGCAAGAGGATAACCGATAAGGATCTCTTAATTAGCCTGGGCGGTGACGAAGAGGTCAATACTGACGAAATTGTTACACTCAAGGACAACAGAGAGGTCGCCGAAAAAGAGTTTATAGGAAGGGCTCTTCTGCGTCACAGCGGCAATATCAGTCGAACGGCAACAGAGCTGAGTGTTAGCAGACCGACCCTATATGATCTTATGAAGAAACACGGTTTAGGAAGTATGGAGTGAAAAAGTGTCGGTTTTTTTTACACATAAATTAAATTAGAATTTCTTATTTTTCTGCCTTGATAATTTATTAATGAAAACAACTACTTTGCTGTTACCATTAATACATCTGTGATTGGCACGTTAATTGCAGTGTTACGTATGAAGACCAGATGAGTAGTTTGTTGGTCAGGAAATTGAAAAAAGTCTAAAGCCTTTGCCGTTAGCTTCCGATAATGGTAGTATAGGGTGAATGAAAATTGGAGGCCATAGGCAACGTGTCAAAGTTAACCAGATTGTGTCCGAGTTGCAGAAAGGTTTTTTACGCTACCAGCGATAAAGATACTCATACCTGTCCTAACTGTGGATACTCATTTGTAAAGAAGAGGTCCTTTCAGAGAATCCCTAGAACAGTCGAGTGCGCCTTTATATATAAAGGTGTCAGGTATCCGGCCCTTACAAAGAACGTCTCAGATAGCGGTGTATGCATTGAGTATAGCTTCTCAGACGAGCATGTGCCCCAGGATGCAATACTTGGTTTCTTCAGCCGTCCTCTTGATATCGAGACCCCGGCTCAGATGGTCTGGGTAAAGGATCTGGAACGAGGCAAGACAGTAGCCGGTCTTAAGTATTTAAAGACCGAGACCCCTGAGTAGTCCAAAAGGGCAGGGAGTTTTTACTCACGCCCTTCCAAGAGTCCTTCCATTCGTAGTCTATATGGCCTTTATCGCCCTGGAGCAGGGGATAGGGGCGTTATCAGAGACCTTTCCATTTTTAGCCTCATTCTCAACATATGATCACCTGGTCTTTTATCCTATCAAGACCATCCTTATAGCAATCATCCTTATAATTTTGTGGCGTCGTTACGATGAACTTCGCGGTACTTCCTGGTTTGCACCAAAAGACCTGTTGGCTGCGCTCATAACCGGGGTTGTCGTCTTTGTTATATGGATTAATCTGGACCTGCCGTATATAAGGATGGGCGGCGGGGCCGAGGGCTTTAATCCGTACGAGTTGGAATACGGCGGCGCGATTGTAATGGGTATAATCGCTTTCAGACTCTTTGGCGCATCTATTATAGTACCGATCTTTGAAGAGCTCTTCTGGAGGTCTTTTATTATGAGGTACTTAATTGATGCCAATATCAGTAAGGTCGCGCTCGGCGCATTTACCGCCTTCTCTTTTATTGGCACTATCGTCCTCTTTGGTCTGGAGCATCATCTTTGGCTCGCAGGCATGATAGCGGGCCTTATATACGGAGCTCTGCTCTTATACACCAAGAACCTCAAATCCTGCATTATCTCTCACGGTATTACAAACCTTTTGCTCGGAATATACGTCCTTCATAGTGGTAATTGGCAGCTTTGGTAGGTCTTGGTTGGAATTCTGTTTAGAATCTGTTTAGAAAACGAATAAATGTTGCTGTCGTTTTGTTAGTCATTAATAGTCTTTGGCTGCAAATAAGGTCTGTCTTGAGTTTGCGAAGAGCTTAAAGTGACGAAGTGATTTTCTGGTTATTTTTATTTTTTTGATGGTTTGTCTTTGGGAAGTCCCTTAACCTTAGATGGTGTCGGAAAATATTACACTTTTCTTATTCTAAAAGCTTAAATAAATCAGATAGTTATGCAGTGTTGGAGATATATCCCCACTTATATGTACATTTTTATGGTGTTCCAGAGAGATAATGGACTTTATTAATATTTTCAATGTCGGTTTTCTTTACAGTTTTTAGAATTTGCTATTATTTCGTGAATAAAATCTTTTGGCCTGACGAACTTGCAGTGAGTAAACCTAGACATATCAACGACTTACAATTATTTTCCGTTGATGCTTTGAAGTTGGCACGCTGCTTGCAGTAGTTACTATCCGTAAAGAGCATACAGGCATTCTTCTTATATATTATAGAAGATTTTATAGATAAAACATTAAAAGGCAACATAGGGAGGAATTACAATGAAGAAGTTAGGTTTATTAACAGCGGTGGCGGCATTGGCATTATTTGCCTTTAGCACACCTGCAATGGCATTACCGACATTGCAACAGTATGAGCCCACCAAGATGAAATTTACCAACTATGAGCGTTGGGCACTTGAGGGAGGGGCCAAAGGAGATCAATCTGACTCCGATTCTGCTAACTGGACGTATTCTGCGGGTGATAAAAACAGAAACGGTATACTGGATGCAGGCGATGTTATAGAAGGTGTGCTGAACGTTACAACTATCACTGACATACCAGAAGTTGATACAACTTGGGTAGACGGTGCTGGCGGAGACGAGCTTACAGGTACTTTTCAGTTTACAGTAACAGCTGGATCAATGTTAGATGCAGGTGGCATATCATTTGGCCTTGGTGGAGCGGGTGATCATTTTAGACTTTTTTATGACACGGTAGATGATTACGATCCGACACAGGCTGATGCTTGGGCAAGGGCCTCAGGCGGTATGCTGTATGCAGAAGTGTTGGGTGCAGACCTAATTGAAGCTGGTGCAAAGGATCTTACTCCGGGTAATACACAGACACAGTGGTGGTTTGATCTAACGACCAACAATACAGGGTATAATATCATTCCTCAGCTCTGGCCGGAGATGGCTAATGGTCCTGGAACAGGCCCACATCTAACTCCAACTGGCTGGCATCCAGCTGGACATACTTCAGAGATCTATCTTGAGGGAAGCCTTTATGGCTCAACTCTTGCTAACTGGGACTGGAGAAGTGAGGACCCTGCTTATCTCTATGCCGTACCAGAGCCAAGCACAATAATTCTTCTTGGATCAGGACTTCTCGGAGCAGGCATATATAGCTGGAGAAGGAAGAAAAAGAGTTAATAACTTTTCATTAAATAAACTTAAAAGGCGGGCTATTAAATAGCCCGCCTTTTTTTATTTCTATTTCTCTCAGTTGTCTTGAAAGGCCTAGGTTTTGTCTTTGATTCTAACCTTTTACTTTATAGCTCGATTACATTACAGGCTTATCATCCAAGCCGTATTTTAGCGTAGTAGTTGCAAAAGTTACGTCTCTGTTATATTCTGTTATAAGGAATTGTCTCTTGGCTTTGAGTAGATGATCAATAGAGAGCCTGCTCATATACTGTTTTTTATCCGTTTAAATTATACCCATGGCTTAGAGTTTTAGAGTCTCGTCTTCGGAGTTATTGATGAAGATCCTTATTATGCCGTATACCCCTACGCTTTCTCATATTAGCCGTCCGCTATTAATAGCCGAAGAGCTACGAAGAAGAGGGCATGAGATTATCTTTGCCGGAGAGTCTTCTAAGGTGAGTTTTATTCGTGACGCCGGCTTTGAGGTCTTGCCAACTTACGAACCAGATCCAGAGGTTTTATTTGCCAATATACGTAAAGGAAAGATGCGTTTTGTCGAAGATAATGTTATTGAGCGTATGATAGAGGCTGATTTGGCTTTGTTTAAAGAGGTCAATCCAGATATTGTACTCACAGACGGAAGGTTCTCGGCAAGGATATCGACTCATATCGCAGGGATTAAGCACGTCGCAGTTGTAAATGTATCTTCTACTGAGTATAGGGCAGAGCCCTATATCCCTTTTTTTGATTTTATACCTGATAGTTTACATCTTGGTAAGCCTAGGGATTACCTTAATTTAAAGCTTGAGATTGCTATATTTGACAGTGTTATGGGTATTTTTAAGAAGCTAAGCAGGCACTACGGTATAAAAGATACCGTAACGGCGACGAACTGCCTGACGGGTAAGGACTACACATTATTGCCTGATATCCCTGAATACTTTCCGACAAAAAAAATACCGAAGAATTATCGTTATATTGGTCCTATCACATGGAATAGCAAACTGTCTGAGCCAGGGTGGTGGCCTCCGAAGAAAAATGGCAGAAAACTTATTTATATCTCTACTGGGACTACAGGGATAGGTGACTTTTTCTCTATTATATATGATTTGCTGAAAAATGATTTGCAATTTACCTCAATAATAACTACCGGAGCTCAATCAAAGAAGTTAAAGACAATTGACGGAAGGCTCTACGTTGAGGATTTTATGGACGGTGATCTTGCAATTGACGCCGCTGACATTGTAGTCTGTCACGGTGGTAACGGAACGATATATCAGGCCTTGCAGCAAGGAAAGCCCATAATCGGTATACCTACAATCCCTGATCAGAAGTTTAATATGAGGCGTGTCGAGGCACTTGGGCTTGGCAGAACCTTAGCGTGGAAAGATTTTGAGAGTTCTCCTGAAAGTCTGCTGGAATTGATAACAGAGGTTTGCGAAGATGAATCTATAAAGGATAATCTCTCAAAATTTAAAGAGCTTTTAGATCAGTATCATGCACCTTCAATTGCTTCAGATATTATCGAAGGTTTAGCTTGATCTATTTTACTTGATGCTGACCTTTCGTCGCAGCGAATATGCCTTTGGTGGCCCGGACTTACCGATGCGGAAGAGCATTATAATGGCTTTGTCTCGAGTTGTCGGGAATAGTTCTTTAAGGCGAGTCTCGGCGGCCTCTACGATCTTTTTTTCCGACGGACTCAGTCCCTTTCCATCCTCCATATAGAGCCTTTGGATAAGGAAGGTTATCCCTGTTGTCGGTTGAAAGGAAAGTCCCTCGGCGGTCGCGGTAAGCCATATACGCTGTAAGGCCCGACCGCCATTTACAAAGTCTTTAGGGCTCTTGCCCGGCATTTGCAATAGACCAAAGGCCGATGATGACTTGAAGATCATAGATGATCTTATTGGTAGCGTACGGCTGAGGCCGAAGATATTCATAAAACGCACCAGAGGCCAGGAACGTAGCATACCGAAGCCCTGCTTTTCGACTGGAAAAAGTCCGAGTGTGTTTATATCCATGCCGTCTCTTGTTTCTTCTATCTCTTTTTTAGTCCACCTGATATGTTCAAAGAGAAAGTCGTGAAGTCTCTTGTTGGTAAATAAGAGCCTGTCGTTTATGCTGGCGACCTTAGCTATCTTTTTTATAGTTGCTCTGTCTTCTCTAAGTGTCAGCTCGCCGTAGCCCCTGTCTTTAGTAATGGTCTTCAGCCTGTTTACAGTAGTTTTTTCGAGTGGTTTACCTTTAAATGGACTTCTGTTGGTGCAGCGTTTATCTAAAAAAGGAAAAAGGTCGATTCCTTTTTTTGTACTCTTTCTGAAGTTTATGCGGGCTACAACTGGTGCAGAGTCGCCGTCAGGGAAGAGCTTTGTTTCTTCAACCGAATAGCCAAGAGCCTTACCGGCAATCGAGATATTTTCGATAAGCGCACCGCAGGCGATAAAAGAAGCCGTCTTTGATACATTAAATAGCGATCTGTCGCGGGACTCGTTATTTATAATAAGAAGGCTGTCTCCGTCCATCTTAAAGTCCCATGGCTGGCAGTTATCGCCTGACGGTGCCATTGCGCCGTATCTAAGAATCTCTTCTAGTATTTTTTTAGGGACCGTCATCTTTATTCACCCAATTGTTTGGCAAACTTTTTAGCAAGGTATTTTCTCTTCAGTCTTTGTAACGGGTTTTTACCGCCCTTACGAAGGTATCCAGCCTTATAGATCTGGCGAAAGGGATCGAACTGAAAGTAATGCGGCACGGCTTTGACCTCGCCTTTCTTTGTTATGATCTTTAGCGTTTCAGTGGCAGCAAGTGTCGCGCAAAGTGCGCATGCAGAGGCTATGGCAGGTCCTGTGTGATCTTTAAGGCTAACCTTATTGAGATCCATGTACTTCAGATGTAATGGCTTAGGGGTGAGCCCAACGGCAAAGGCGACTATCTTCTGCGGGTAGGTCATCTTGTCGTTTATCGCGAAGTATTCGTCAAAGCTCATCCCGGACGGCGAGAAGACCTGCAGGGTCGCACCAAAACCAATCGGACCACAGGTTAGGGCGTATATCCCCATCTCGCGAGCCGTATTAAAGAGAAGCCGTCTGGCATCAATTTCAAAAAAATCTATGCCGTCTATTACTACGTCAAGGCCTTTAAGGAACTCTGCTACATTATTCTCTGTTATGCCTTCTTTAAATAATTTAATACGGCAAGACTGGTTTATATCAAGGATGACCTCTTTCATTACCTCGGCTTTTGCTTGCCCGATTGTCTTGGTCGTAGCACCGTATTGGCGGTTGATATTTGCAAGCTCAAAGGTGTCAAAGTCTGCGACGTTAAAGCCGCCGATCCCCATTCGCGCAAGTGTTGCCATGTGTTGGCCGCCTACACCGCCAAGCCCGGCTATGCCAACGGTAGCGTCGCGTAAAAGCTCTTGTTCTGTAAGGTCAACAAGCCCTATATTGCGCCTGAATGATTCGTTGTAGGTAGAGTCTGACATTTTTATTTAAAGTCCTTTGGTTTGTCTTTGAGTAAATCGTCTGGATAGTTTTTTAGTTGAAAAAACCTTAGAAGCTATAACCGAGCTCTGTATAGACCCGGTCTTTGTCTTTGTATTGACCAAAGATGCCGTCCGTCTCGCCTGCGAATATATCGGCACCTATGAATAGCCGCCAGTTATCTTTAAAGGTAAAGCCGATCTTAGGGCGAATCATCATATCCAGTTCTTGAAGGCTTGATATAACGAGTAACTCTGGCTCGACTGTGTTATCAAAGAAGCCAGTCTTTATTCTTATCGAGGCGGTGTTTCTAATGTGTTCTTGCCGGAAGAAGCGGTCGTCGTGGTCTGGGATGATCCTCTGCATGAATTGCAAGTTTGTCTCTATATCGCTGAAAAAAGTATAGTCCACGCCGATGAGATAATCAATGTAGTCGGCTTTTTCGAGGCCGTCTACGTCAGCTGAATCAATGACGGAGAAGTATTTGCCACGAGTATAGATGACCTCGGCCTTAAAGATAATGTTTTGTACCTCTTTAGCAATGGTAAAGCCACTGACGTTAAGCCTTCTGTGCGTTGGCGTGAATGTATAAGAGGTTGGCGAGTTAATGGTTCTGATGGTAGCACCTTCTTTGTCCCAGGTATAGAGGTGAAAAAGGCTTAAGTCCCAGTCGCCGAGAAGATATGAAAAACGCGCGGCGTACTCGCTGTTACGAAAGTTATTGGCCGGTTCATCGACTGCCGTGACCGTTGGGGCAACACCTGAGGGTAGGGCAAGAGAGACTGGAAACTCCGAGCCTGCCTCGCCGTAATCATTGAACTCAAGGACCGGTATCCAGACAAACTCTATATGTGATAGCTCTCCTGAATATTCTATAAGGGCCGCCCACTGAGGTTTTCTGATATCGTCAAAGTCTGGCAATACGAACTCACGCAGGTCTTTTGCATTGACCTGGTCTGCGAAGAAGAGCCCTATTGCCTCGCCCCAGACAATGCTCTGCTTACCAAGGCGCAGGTCCATGCTGCCAAGCGAGACGTCCAGGTAAGTCTCGCGAAGCTCTAGCTCTGTTTCCTGGTCTTCTTCTACGTTACCGGGGTAGTTATCAGTCATATCAAAGACAGCATCGTAGTAGCTGCGCCCGCCAAGCTTAAAGGAAATATTATCTGTCAGTTCTCCGCGCATATTTAGCTTAAGTGTTGACCTTGACTTTGTCAGCTCTCGCTTCTTACTTATCCTGTAGGCCGTTTCATTTACAACCGAGCCGTTTATCTTTATATTACCCCACCGTGTTTCTTCGCTATCATATGAAGAATCAAATGGCTCTTCACCGGTCTCGTCGCTGTAGTCTGTCGGGGTAAGGTCTTTAATCACTTCCTGCGCTTCTGTTTTTTCTGCCGGAGTGCGCGTCGAGGCAATAGGTGGTTTTTTATAGCTTATTATTATTTTATCTTTTATATCTATTACGATTCTGGTCGGACCTGTAAGCGTAAAGACGCGGTAGTCCCGTATGAATCTTGTTTGGACGATGATGCGTACGGTCCCAGTGCTGAGTTGCTTGACCTGAACAGTATTGATGCGCTCGCCATTGAGTTTGAAAAACCTTTTTTTAAGTCTGTCAATGTCTGCACCGCGCAGGTCAAGAAAGAGTGCCGCCGGGGTGTTCTGTGAGGCCAGAGAGTAGCGCACCGGACGACTTAGATCCAGAACAACACGGGTGTGTTTATTGTGTCTGTAAAACCGTATCCGTTTTAACTCAGGCGTGGTGGGTCTTGCCTGAAGTTTCTGTGCTGATACTCTGGCTTTGGCCTCTTTTATGGGTGTATCCCATTCAATGCCAGCGGCCTGGGCGCAGAAGGAGGCCAGTAGAAAGAATGCAAAAACCAGAATCACTATGTAAAGTCTCTTTGTCATATTTCGCAGTCGTCTCTAGTATTTAAGTCTCTTCATATAGTTCTTTGTAAAGTATTTTGAAGGTAGTTTTTCAATCCGCATCTTTTTATATCTGATAATAGAGACGCGTCCTTTTGTCAGCGGATTGGTAAGGATCAGGCTTGTTGGCCTGACTCTGCCGGCAAGTTTTTTATAGTCTTCATAAGAACAGCTCTTTAGAAGCCTTCCTGATATGGCATAGAACTCGGCCTTTAGTGGTCGGTAGTTTTTTTTGTTTACCCAGTAAACAACCTTGCCGTATGTGACTCTATCGTCATTGGCTATGAGTTCAAGGACGTAGTAGCTCTGACCTTTGATCTGTTCGGTACGTAATATCTTTGGCGTATAGTCGCCCGAGAAGTTGGCGCGTGCTATATCGCCGTTTGCGACGTCGCCGATCAGTCTTTGCTGAAGTGAGATCCTTATCGGCTTAGAAAGATCCGGCATAAAGGCCCAGAGATTACGTCCAAGCATAAGCAGCGTTGTGCCACGGTCAATGGCCGGTGCTGTTGTCTTTATAATGGTTTTTTTCTGGCCCTTAACAAGGACCTCGTAACGGGCTACTCTTTTTTTGCGTCTGGGTCGTATGCTCGTTACCGTGATATCTACGATATAGTCGAGCTGTGGGCTACGAACCTTGTCCGCCTCTTTTATTATCTTAACGGCAAGGCTCTGCTTTGCGGCAAAACTATCAGTTGCCAAAGATGGCAAAAGCAGCAGTACGGTGGATACGAAAAGTATTACGAATATTTTTTTACTTGTCATTATTTTATTTTTATCAGACATTATGTCTTAATGCCTCCGCGATCTCAAGCTTCGATGCCTTATACGCCGGGTAGATAGAAGAAAATAAAGATGTCGCGATAGCCAGTACGAATACAAAGGCGAAGACGCTGGGGACTACCCCGATAGTCGCTGTCCACGACATGGTAGCCCCGGGCGGCGGCGGCATGGGGATACCGATAAAAGAGATAAGCTTTGCAAGTATATACCCCGATACGATTCCTATAAGTCCTCCTAGTATCCCTAGAATAAGGCCCTCCATCATAAAAAGACGCACTACTCCTGAGCGTCTCGTGCCAAGTGCCATGATTGTCCCCACCTCTCCGACGCGCTCCATCACCGACATATTCATAGTGTTGAAGATACTGAGTACTACGATTATCCCTATTATGAGCTTAAGAACGGTGAACTGTCTGTTGTATAGCTCTACTGTTTTATTATAGAAGTCTGCCATCTCATACCAGGCTATAACCTCCAGATCATCTCCGTCTGCTTTGAATCTCTTTTGAAGTGCCGCCTTGACCCGGTCTGTGTCCTCTGTTTTATCTAGTAAAACAACTAGGCTCTGGACATCACTGGTCCTTAGCAACCTGTGCGCGGTCTTAAGCGGCATACGAAGTGCTCGGTCGTCAAAGCCCTTGGAGCTGGTGCTGAAGATCCCTTTTACATTAATGTCTAGGCCGTTCATGGCCCCGCTAATGGTATTTGTTACGACTATAATAGAAGAGCCCGGTTCAACACCTACTGCCTTGGCAAGCCCCTTGCCAAGGACCGCGTCAAAAGAGTCCTCTGCGCTAAGGGCCTGACCGTCCTCTGTTGAAACTGAGGTGCTTATCTTTGCCTCACCTTCGGGGTCTATGCCTTGTCCGATAAAAGATATCGTTGTATCACCGATGCTAAGGAGGCCTGAGAAATCAAGGCGCGGCGTTACGTGGCTTACGCCGTCTATGCCTTTGATCTTGGCAGAGATTAGCTCGTGGTCTGAGATCATATAGTCATATGGTGTTGCCGAGCCCTTCTCATAGAAGTCTTGCTTGTAGACCTGCATGTGCCCCAGGAAACTCCTTATATAGCTCTCTCGCATCTGAGTGAAGGTATCTTCCATAAAACCGCCGCTTATTATCAGCGAGACGCAGCCAAAGGCAATAGCCCCAAGCGTTATAGCTGAGCGAACCTTATTGCGAAATATATTTTTAAATGCGAGTTTTAGATACATTTTATTTTATAAGCCCCCCATCTCTAAGCTCCCCGTCTCTAAGCTCAATGATACGCTGTGCCTTATCCATTATACTCTGATCATGAGTAGAAAAAATAAAGGTTACTCCAAGAGTTTTATTAAGCTCCTTCATCTGCGCGAGTATCTCTTCACCTGTCTGCATATCCAGATTTGCAGTAGGTTCATCGGCAAGAATTACATCTGGTGAGCCCACCAGGGCACGCGCGATAGCAACCCTTTGCCGCTGACCTCCGCTTAGCTCTGCTGGTTTGTGCTTTGTGAATCTTTCTAGCCCTACCTCTTTGATTACCTTTGTTACGCGCTCAAAGCGTTCTGCCTTACCCATCCCTCTCAGATGCAGGGGGTACTCAACATTTTCAAAGATATTGAGTACAGGTAAGAGGTTGAATGTCTGGAAGATAAAGCCCATCTTAGATGCCCTTATATCCGCCAGCTCGTTGCTGGATAGCCCTGTCAGGTTTTTCCCATCAAAGGTTACCGTACCAGAACTTGGCTCTTCAAGGCAGCCGATGATATTCAAGGTCGTTGACTTACCGCTCCCGGACGGCCCGACGATTGCCAGAAACTCACCTTTGCGAACCGTTACGGAGATGTTTTTAAGTGCCGTGACAACGGTCTTGCCAAGCTTATAGTCCTTACTTATTTTATCTAGTTTTATTATCTCTGAGTTTGTTTTCATAGTGTGTCCAGTTTAAACCAGTTATTGTGGTATGTGTGATGTTTTTAGCAACATTTAAATGTTATAAAATTTTACTAAGACAATACTTTACTTGATTTTATCTTGATTTATAACTACAATATAAGTATCGCATAATTGGGGGGGAATCTTAAGGGATGTTTACGTATAGACGGGTAAAAAATGAGGAAGAATTGGAAGAGGTCTATAGGCTTCGTTATCAGGTCTATTGCACCGAGTGCGGTTTTGAAGATCCAAAGGACCATCCTAGCGGTCTTGAAAAAGATGACTTTGATGAATTCTCTGTTCACTTTATCGCAATCGACCGCGCAGGGGATATAATTGGTACGGTCAGGCTTGTTAATTACTCAGAACTTGGTTTCCCTGTAGAGAAATTCTGTAATATAGATATAGATATAACTAGGATACCAAAGGACGGTATTGGTGAGATCTCTAGGCTCGCTATAAGTAAGACATATCGCAGAAGGGCAGGGGACGGTGTATACGGGGCGCGCAGTGGAAAGCCGGGACTGAGTAAAGCCGACAAAGTAATGATAGACAGACGTAGAAAAAGACCTGCTATCGTACTTGGACTTTTAAAGGCCCTTTATAGAGAGAGCAAATGGAAGGGGACTGTTAACTGGTATGCCGCCATGGAGAAACCTCTTTATATCCTTCTCAAACGTTATGGCTTTGTCTTTAATCCTATTGGCAAGGAAGTACATTACCATGGTTACAGAATCCCGTATATCGCACGCATTGGTACAATCGAGAGTGAGATAGCGAAGAAAAGACCTGAGCTCTTTCAGCTCTTTACCGATTGGAACAGATCTCCGTCGTTCGATATATAGACCTGCGCAACTAGCTCTGCTTTTCATTATCAGGTAGTTCCAAGGCTCTGTTATCTTTATATTTTTCCTATATTTTTCTTGACACTCGAAGCCTCTATGATAAAGTCTTATATTGTTTTAGCAACAGTGCCTAGGCACTGTTGCGTTTTATATCTTTTCGGGTTGGGTGGCAAGAGGGACGTAAGCTTTCTTAAAGGTTGTTATTGTTATGGTTGGTATGAGTTACCTGTAGGTGGTCTGAAATGACCTGGGTTTTTTGAAATTGCCATAGCTGTTTAGTTTGATGTATTTTATAGGCGCGTAGCTCAGTGGGAGAGCACTACCTTGACACGGTAGGGGTCGGCGGTTCGAAACCGCCCGTGCCTACCATAAAACTTTTACCCGACGGGGTAGTTAGAGCCGGGTGGTCTTTTATAAGACCTCCAATAATAGTGGCTACTTTAGTAGATTAGATAAAGATGGTTATGAGAATTTTTTAGTTTTAGAGGTGAACCCGGTATTTAATTCTGCGCTTATCTTTTGTTGGTTACCAGATGCGCGTGGTCTTTTGAGGGGCTCACCTTTTTTTTAATGCAGATATCAGGGTAATATTAATCAGGTTTAGGAAGGTTTAGGTTATGAGCGATTCAACAACAGTTAAAGAAGAACTGCAAGTTCGGTTAGGCGCAGGCGAGCCGATTGCCCTGCCTGCTGGCTCGACCGTCTTTGATGCCTTTAAAGAACTGCTGCCAAAGGCTGAGCTTAAAAAGATCGTCGCGGCTACGCTTGGTGGCCTAGAGGTTGATCTAAGCTCAGCCCTGAATATATCAGATACGGTCTTAACTATAGAGCCTATAACCAATGATTCTAAAGAAGGTTTGGTAGTCTGCCGTCACACAGCGGCGCATATAATGGCCCAGGCCATTAAGGCTTTGTATAAAGACGCAAAGTTGGCTATTGGCCCGACTATTGAAGATGGTTTTTATTATGACGTAGATGTGGCGGAGCCTTTTACTCCTGAGGATCTCAAGCGTATCGAGAAGAAGATGGCCGAGATTGTCAAGAGCAACCTACCGCTTGTTCGTGAAGAGCTTAGCAAAGACGCAGCATTGGCTCTTTTCTCAGCTGCGGGTGAGACCTATAAAGAAGAAATTATAAATGATCTGGATGTTGATACCGTAAGTCTTTACAGGCAGGGCGATTTTCTAGACCTCTGCCGTGGTCCTCATCTGGCAAGTACCGGGCGTGTTCGTGCCTTTAAACTTACCTCTATCGCCGGTGCTTATTGGCGCGGTGATGAGAGCCGTAAGATGCTACAGCGCATCTATGGTACGGCCTTTGCGGATAAGAAAGACCTGAGTGAGCACCTTAAAAGGTTGGAAGAGGCCAAAAAACGCGATCATAGGCGTCTTGGCAAAGAGCTTGATCTCTTCTCTATTACCGACGAGATAGGACCGGGGCTGGTTCTCTGGCATCCGAACGGCTCTATTATACGTAATGTTATTGAACAGTTCTGGAAGGACGAGCATGCTCGTCACGACTATTCTCTGATAAATACGCCGCATATAGCAAAGGTGGACCTTTGGAAGAAGAGCGGGCACTGGGATTTTTATCAGGAGAGTCTATTTTCTCCGATGGATGTGGACGGGCAGGAATACATTGTAAAGCCCATGAATTGTCCTTTTCATATAGAGATTTATAAGAGTAACCTAAGGAGTTACAGAGATCTGCCGATAAGGTACGCAGAGCTTGGTACGGTCTACCGCTATGAAAGATCCGGCGTGCTGCACGGGCTTCTGCGGGTAAGGGGTTTTACCCAAGATGACGCCCATATATACTTAACCAGTGCGCAGCTTAAGGATGAGATACAGGAAGTACTTAAATTTACCCTTTACATCCTGCGAGCTTTCGGCTTTAATGAATATGATATATACCTCAGTACCAGACCAGGTAAGTATGTAGGCTCTCTGGATAACTGGAGTGAGGCCGAGGCGGCCCTGAAAAATGCCTTGGAAGGCGAAGGTCTTCCGTATGAAGTGGATCCGGGTGAGGGGGTGTTTTACGGCCCGAAGATTGATATAAAGATCAAAGACGTTTTAGGGCGTTCATGGCAGTGTTCGACGATTCAGGTTGACTTTAATCTGCCAGAGCGTTTTGATGTTAACTATAGGAACGAAAAGGGCGAGCCAGAGCAGGTAATAATGATTCACCGTGCGTTGATGGGGTCGTTAGAACGCTTTTTTGGCTGCTTGATCGAGCACTACGCAGGGGCTTTTCCGTTATGGCTGGCACCTGTGCAGGTCTTGGTCTTAAATGTTACGGAACGGACCGATGACTATGCAACTGGAGTTTATAAGAGGCTTCGTAGTGCCGGCGTAAGGGCTGAACTAGATAATAGGAACGAGACCCTTGGTTATAAGATAAGAGAGGGGCGCAATAAGAAAGTCCCGTATATGGTTATAGTTGGTGATAAAGAGGCCGATGCAGGGCTCGTAGCACCTCGTTCACGTGAAGAAGGTGAGCTTGACCACGTTACTATCGATAAATTTATTGAGAACCTAGACCGCCAAGGGCGGTCACCACAATAGTCGGCCAGGCCGTGAAGCCGAAAGGGCCGTGAAGCCACAATAACCGCTAGGGCTGGTAGCTGTAAAAGTTGCTAGTGCAGACGTTACAATGGCTGGTAGCCAGTCTGATATTTTTTGATAGTTTTGATTGTTATTAATAGCCTGAGATGGCTAGCAGTATAGAGTAAAAAACGCATACGTGATGGAGGTGAAGCACTATAGCAAGGTTTACGACAAAACAACGTAGCAGTAGAGATACTACAAGGGTTAATGCCAGGATTAAGGCACTGGAGGTTCGTGTAGTTGACGACGAAGGTGGTCAGCTAGGCATACTTACCGTTGATGAGGCCCTTAAAAAGGCTGAAGACGCTGGGCTAGACCTTGTTGAGGTTTCACCGAACGCAAAACCGCCTGTATGCAGGCTTATGGATTACGGTAAGTACAAGTATCAGATGAGCAAGAAGGCTCACGAGGCTAAGAAAAAGCAGACCGTAATCCTCGTTAAGGAAGTAAAGTTTCGCACTCGTACTGACGAGCATGACTTTCAGTTCAAGCTGCGTAACATTAAGAAGTTTATAGGGCAGGGTAATAAGGTCAAGGCGGCTGTCTTTTTCAGGGGGCGTGAGATAACGCATCCGGAGATAGGCAGGGTAATGCTTGACCGTGTTATTGAGGCCACAAAAGATATAGCGGTTATTGAACAGATGACCAAGTTTGAAGGGCGTAATATGATCTTGATTCTTGCCCCTGACGCAGCAATAGTCTCTGCCGTTGCAAAAGAGAAAGAGGCAGGGCATAAGCAGGTTAAAGAAGAAAGAGAAACAGCAAAGAAGCAAATCAAAGAGGAACAAGAGGGGACGGTTTAAAGATGCCAAAGATGAAATCAAATAGAGGCGCGGCCAAGAGGTTTCGCGCTACAGGAAGTGGAAAGATAGTGAAGAAGAAGTCTGGGCTTAGACACATATTGACGAGCAAGGCTACTGGACGTAAACGCAAACTCAGAAAGGCAGGGCTTGTTTCAGCGGTAGATGCTCCGGCAGTAAGAAGGATGCTTCCGTACCTATAAAACCCGGTGGTTTGCAGTAAGTTTTTCTGATATAGACTGGAGTTAAATCAGAACCTGTAAGGGATAGGTTTTGGTGTAAGTGTTTTTAGATAAAAATAAAGATAGTCAGGTTGTACCGCCGAAGGCGGAAGGAGAAAGAACGATGCCCAGAGTAAAAAGGGGTGTAAACGCAAAGAAAGCCAAGCGCAGAGTATTTAAGGCAGCCAAGGGTTACCGGGGCGGTAGAAGTAAGCTTCTTCGCAGTGCGACCGAGGCAGTTGACCGCGCACTTTGTTATGCGTACGCACATAGAAGAACAAAAAAGAGAGAGATGCGCAGGCTTTGGATTGCCCGTATTAATGCGGCAGCCAGGAGCAACGGCATTAGTTATAGTCGTCTTGTTGAGGGTCTGACCAAGGCAGAAGTTGGTCTTGACAGGAAGGTTCTAGCCGATATCGCACTAAAAGATCCCGCTGCATTTACTCAGATCACGGATATAGCCAAGAAAACGCTTTCAATCTAATATGAAGCAGAGACTCGATACACTCAAGGCAGAGGTGATGGCTGCCCTAAATAAGGCAGCCTCCAGCCGCGAGATAACCGAGGTTAAGCAACAGTATCTGGGCCGTAAGGGGCCGGTCGCCGCGCTCGTCAAAGAGCTTGGAGGGCTTGCCCCCGAGTTGCGTCGAGCTGCCGGTGAGTCGATCAATGCCGTTAAGAAGGCTCTAGAGGCAGAGGTAGAGTTGCGCCTTTCTGACTTTGAGCGTCGCGAGCAAGACGCATTGCTTGCAAGCGAGACCGTGGACGTAACCTTACCTGGGCGTCGTCTGCCTCTGGGTTCGCTGCATCCTGTAACGACTGTGATGAGCGAGATCGAGGATTTTTTTGGCGATCTCGGCTTTGAGGTCGCAGAAGGTCCGGAGATAGAGTCTGATTATTACTGCTTTGAAGCCCTTAATATTCCCAAAGACCATCCTGCACGTGATATGCAGGATACCTTCTACGTAAACCAAGACGCAGTGCTTCGCACTCATACGTCACCTGTGCAGATCAGGGTGATGGAGGGGCGTAAGCCGCCGCTTCGTATCATCGCACCGGGGACTGTCTACCGGCGCGATAGTGATATAACCCATACTCCGATGTTTCATCAGGTCGAGGGCTTTATGGTCGATAAAGATATTACCATGAGCCATCTTAAAGGGATCTTGTCGTCTTTTCTGAAGCATCTCTTTGGCAAAAAGCGCGAGGTAAGGTTTAGGCCAAGCTTCTTCCCCTTTACCGAGCCAAGTGCCGAGGTCGATATCCAGTGTGTGCTCTGTAATGGATCGGGCTGTAGGGTCTGTAAGGATACCGGCTGGCTGGAGATCTTGGGTTGCGGCATGATTCATCCGAACGTCTTTGCCTCTGTTGAGTATGACAGCACTGAGGTCACGGGTTTTGCCTTTGGCCTTGGCATCGAGCGTATAGCAATGCTTAAATACGGCATAGATGACCTGCGAGTCTTTTTTGATAATGATACTAAGTTTCTTAGGCAGTTTTAATTATAACTACAACTTTAATTGTTGCCACAGTGCTGGCAACCTCAATTTAAAAAAGCGATACTAAGTTTCTCAGGCAATTCTAATGTATTGTCATTGCGACCGAGTAGCGAAGCAATCTCTTTAACTTAACTTACGGCATAGTACCAGCAATCTTAATTTGTATTGGTTTCTCAGGTAATCTAACTTTAATATATAATGTTGCCACAGTGTCGGCAACCTCAACTTAAAAATATGTTATTTAGTTATAATTGGATAAAAGAATATATAGATACGAAGCTCTCGGCTGTAGAGGTCTGTGATAGGCTGACGGCTGCCGGTATTGAGGTGGACGGGGTAAGTAGCGAGGGCCCTGACATCAAGGGTGTGGTAACGGCAGAGATCATCAGCAAAGGAAGCCATCCTAATGCCGATAGGTTATCGTTATGTGAGGTGGCAACGCCTGATAAGACTTACTCAATTGTCTGTGGTGCTACCAATATGAAGGTCGGTGATAAGGTTGCTCTGGCTCCGGTCGGTGCTGTTCTGCCGGGCGGACATAAACTCAAAAAGTCAAAGATACGAGGCGTAGCTTCTGAGGGGATGATGTGCTCTGAGGTAGAGCTGGGGCTCTCGGCTGAATCCGATGGCATTATGATCTTACCTGACGGTACTGAGGTCGGCAATGATCTTGTATCGGTGCTAGACGGTGCTGACTCGATGCTTGACGCCGATATACTGCCCAATAGGCCAGATTGCATAAGTATACGCGGGCTTGCCCGTGAGATCGCTGCGGTTACGGGTTGCGGCTTTACGGATAAAATTCCTGCTGTTAAAGATAGTTCAGGCAGCGGGGTAGAGGTCGGTATTGAGTCACTTGATTGCAAGAGGTATTCGGCGCGTGTCATAAAGGGCGTTAAGGTAGGGGATTCTCCTGCCGCGCTAAAGGCGCGTCTTGAGGCCCACGGAATGCGGCCTGTTAATAACGTCGTTGACGCTACCAATATAATATTGCTGGAGATGGGTCAACCTCTGCATGCATTTGACCTTAAAAAACTGACTGGGCAGATTATTGTACGCCAAGCAACAGAGGGCGAGAGCATAACGGCGATTGACGGCAGTAAGCATCAGTTAAAAGAAGGTATGCTCGTTATCGCAGACGATACGGGAGCGCAGGCCATCGCTGGAATTATGGGCGGGACCGTCAGTGAGGTAACCGAGGTTACTACCGATATAATGCTAGAGAGTGCGTATTTTGTGCCGGCCTCTGTTAGAAGGACCTCAAGAAAGCTCGGCCTTAACTCGGATTCTTCTTACCGCTTTGAGCGGGGCGTTGATATCGAGAGCGTTGTCGTAGCACTGGATAGAGCCGCCGAACTTATTATTGAACTCGCCGGTGGCAGTATTGCTGGCACGGTAACCGACGTCTATCCAACGGTAAAAAAGCAAGAGCCAATCAGCTTTGATATAGCACGCGCGGAGCGTCTGCTGGGTATGAGCTTTTCAGAAGATGAAGTTGTTAAGATACTTGAAGGTTTAAGTATAACTACTGATAAAACCACAGAAAAAAACATCTTAAAAGTGACGCCACCGTCCTTTAGAATAGACATTAATAGCCAGCCAGATCTCGCTGAAGAGATAGCGAGGGTAAAGGGATATGAGAATATTCCAGAGCTCTTGCCTGTTGCGAGTTTAGAGTCAGGTAAGCGTAGTCGGTTATCAACTCTACGTCGCAGGCTCAGAGCCTTGCTCGTTGGTGAAGGTTTTAATGAGGCCATTAACTATAGCTTCGTATCCCCTGAACTTATAAGACTAACTGGTGATGATCTGGAGCAATGCGTCTCGGTCGTTAATCCGTTAAGTTCGGATCAGTCGGTTATGAGGCGGTCTTTGCTGCCCTCGTTGCTGGAAAATATGCGTCTGAATCTAGGGCGCAGTAATGAAGAACTCAGGCTTTTTGAGGTCCGCCCTGTTTACTCGCTAGAGAGCGGTAAGGTCAGGCAAAGCTGGCGTATAGCAGGACTTCTTTATGGTAACCGTACCGGGGCTCAGTGGAATCGTAATGACCGTTGGTGTGATTTTTTTGATATTAAGGGGATAGTCGAGCGTATTTACGCAGGGCTTAATCTGGAGAAAGGGGTAGAGTACAGCCAGCTTGAAGAGGGCGATAAGTACTTTAAAACCGGACAGTTAATGCATCCAGGTAAATCCGCCGGGGTCTTTAAGGGGGGGCGCAGAGGAGTGCATATCGGCGTACTTGGAGAGTTGCACCCTTCGGTTGCGAAGACCTTCGGATCAAGGAAGACGGCCTGTGTCTTTGAACTGGAGTTAGGGGCGATGGAGAAGGGTTTTCAGAAGATTCGTCCTTATGAAAAACTCCCTCGCTATCCGCATTCGATCAGGGACGCTGCATTTATCGTGGACGAGCAAGTAACTTACTCGGAAATAATGAGGTCCATTAGTAAAATAAGCACAAAAGTTATTGATAATGTTGAAGTGTTTGATGTATACTATGGCGGATCAGTCGAGCAAGGTAAAAAGAGTATTGCGCTAAGGATTATATACCGCTCTGCCGATAAGACTCTAAAGAGTGATGAGGTCGACAAACTTCACTCTACGGTCACAGGAGAGTTGGTCTCTAGGTTTGGTGTAGAGTTTAGGAGTTGAACCCATCACGCAGGAGGATGTACGATGACTAAAGCTGATCTGGTAGAGGTAGCCTTCGAGAAGGTTGGCTGTTCCAAGAAAGACCTTGCAGAGGTCGTGGATCAGGTATTTGAAACAATCAAAGGTGCTTTGGAGCATGGCGATAAGGTAAAGATATCGGGCTTTGGCAACTTTACAGTTAGACACAAAAAGGCAAGACGCGGACGTAACCCGCAGACCGGTGATGAAATAATCATTGGTGAACGCAGGGTTATGACCTTTAAGCCGAGTCAGATCCTTAAGGATTACGTCAATAAATAATACTGCCCCTAGTAGCGTATATATAAATGATAGCTCAAAGCCGTCTGATCCTGAATCAGATGGCTTGACTTATTCAGGTAGTATCAAACCCTTTCTAGCACTCGGAGTAGCAGATGGCCAAGGCTGGTCCTGAGATACCCGATAAACTTTACTTCAAGATAGGCGAGGTGGCAAAGATCACCAAGGTCAAGCCCTATATCCTGAGGTACTGGGAATCCGAGTTTAACATCATTAAGCCGCAGAAGTCTCGGGGCAATCAAAGAGTATATAGACGTAAAGATATCGAGCTAATCGTCTTTATTAAGAACCTGCTTTATAAAGAAAAATTTACTCTTGACGGCGCTAAAAAACGGGTTAGGGAATTTAAAAAAGAAGAAAAGGCAGCCGGTAAGAAGAGCCAGATGGCACTGCCTTTTACAGAGAAGAAACTGCAAAGTGAGATGCGTCATATACGTAAAGAGCTCGCATCGGTGCTGAAGATATTATCTTCGTGAGAGTAGAATTCTAGCATCTTCTTAGATTTTTAGTCGTTGCGAGTCCCTTTCGGGGTAACAAGCCTCTTTCGGGGTTAAATGTAGCGAAGCAATGGTTTTATATCGTAGGGCAAGGTTTTTAAACCTTGCGTTTTTTTCAAAAGACGGCCAAAGCCGTTAGAGATTTATAAATATAACGTCGCTTGTTGCGGCGTTTTTTTAATAGAGATTGGTGGTAGTAGTTGCCAATTTTGAAGTTATTTTCTCAGCTCTCATCCTGAATTTACAGTTTAAGGCTGGTTAAAGCATTTAGGATCTGTTTTTAATTGCCTTAAAACACTACAGATGCTGAATCAAGTTCAGCATGACAAAATTTGAGGTTTATTTAAATGTTTTTCATTTCGTGCCTGATGCTGTATTGAAGATTTGCCCGACCGCATGGTCGTTGGGGCGTTGAGTGTTTTGGTGTTTAGTTAAATAAATTTAGTTGTGGTTTGTCAGATACATTATTAAAGAATTTGCTCGACCGCAGGTCGTCGGGGCGTAGCGCAGTTTGGTGTTAGGTTAGATGTTTGACCTAGTTATTTACTGATTGGACTTCCCCCGCTTTAGTAGACACATTTGATGGTACAATTGCAAACAAACGGAGGTGTGTCTATGTCCAATCAGAGGTATACAGAAGAGTTTAAGCAAGAGGCGGTAAAACAGATGAC
This sequence comes from Deltaproteobacteria bacterium, assembly GCA_024278765.1. GTDB lineage: Bacteria > Desulfobacterota > GWC2-55-46 > GWC2-55-46 > DRQE01 > JAJRSM01. The sequence goes on from JAJRSM010000030.1 coordinate 82,418, forward strand.
AGAGCGCGGTCATTCTGTC
>JAJRSM010000031.1 GCA_024278765.1 Deltaproteobacteria bacterium
GTACGGACTTCGCTAAAATAACGGACGAGCAGGCGGCAAGGGTAGAATCACTGATCAACAACAGGCCCAGAAAGTGTCTGGGCTACAAAACACCGCTTGAGGTCGCTTCCGCCTCTGTTGCACTTCGACCTTGAATGTGGGTAGTGAATATATCTAGAGATGAAATTTTATTAAAACTTGCAAGAATTGACAGAATGAATGGATCAAGTTACAAACTTGATCCAACAAAAAGGTCTTTAAAAAGGCGCAACCCTTAAGGGTCGACCTACGTAAAAGATATTTTAATGACAGAAATATCGTAACAACAAAGCTGTCCTGAACTTGTTTCAGGAATCCTCTCAATAATTAAAGTAGGGGAGGCTCTATGGTTGCAACGGCGGTCTTAGAAAGGGGGTTTTTATTTGCTTCTCTCGATTACGTATTCGGCGACGGCCTCAAGTGATGCTCGCTCGGTAGATGGAGGAAAGGCCTCAAGGGCTGCCTTTGCGTTTTTGATGCGTTCTTTTGCAAAGCCGGTTGTGTACTCGATGCCCTTGTATTTACCGATAAGGTCTTGTATCTCTTTGAGTTTTTCAGGGTTAAGCTCGTCTGCTTCTATTGTATTCTTTATTATTTCTTTTTCTTCTTCTGTTGCGTCTCTGTAGGCCTTTATCAGCGGTAATGTTACTTTGCCTTCTTTAAGGTCGTTGCCAACGGCCTTGCCCAGTTCTTCGTCCCTTGAGGTGTAGTCAAGGCAATCGTCCATGAGCTGGAAGGCTATGCCAAGCTCCATGCCAAAGTTAGATAAAGCAGTCTTTTGTTCTTCTGTACTCTCGGCTATAATCGCCGGAATCTCACAGGCAGCCGAGAATAGGACGGCAGTCTTATAGGTTATAACATCGAGGTACTCCTGCTCGGTCGTATTTATATCCGAGTGCTTTATTAGTTGCAGGACCTCGCCCTCGGCCATGCGTGTCGTGGTTCTAGAGAGGGTCTCGAGTATATCGATATTGCCCTGCCCTACGGCAAGATGAAAAGATTTAGAGAGAAGATAATCGCCGACCAGAACGCTTGCGCCATTGCCCCACAGCTCGTTAGCTGATGTGTTGCCGCGCCGAAGGATTGCGTTATCAACTACGTCGTCGTGCAGAAGAGTTGCTGTGTGGATAAACTCGACTACAACGGCTAGCGGTATGTGGTTGGATTTTTTGTTCTCGCAGAGACGGCTTACCAGCAGCAGAATAAGCGGGCGAAATCTCTTTCCACCGCTTGAGAGGATATATTTACCAATTTTTTTAATTAGATAGACATCCGATGAGAGGTTGCGTTTAAACTCCTCTTCTACTAGATCAATGTCGTCTTTGATTAGACTGAATGCCTCTTGAATTTGCACTGCCAGCTCCTTTACCATTACCTTTTACAATATAAAATGTTACCGCACCGAGTCTGGGGTGTCAATTTTTTTCTCGGTTAACTCTAATTTAGGGATGATATCATTGAATTAAGTATCTTTTTGTCTATTTTTTGATGCAGATCCCTTGGATCCGGCATTTTTTACATTTTATCGGATCGTTTATAGCCGGGCATTCCTCTAATATCCCGAGTCTACATATGGCAAAGTCGTATTTTATCGGGTCTTTCGGGTCGAGCCGTTTTAAAGACTCGGTAATCTCCTCGGCCATCGTCCAGCCGGGGCTCTTCCTTGTGGTAAGTCCGATCAGCCCTGATATGCGTGCTATATGGGTATCCAGCGGTATTATAAGCTTTGATGGAGAGATCCCCTTCCAGAGGCCGAGATCCAGCTTGTCACCGCGCCTGACCATCCACCGCAGATACAGGTTTAGTCGCTTGCAGGCACTGCCGCTTGCCGGTGATGGGAAGAAAAAGCGCAGAGAGGCCTTTTTGGGTATTTTTTTTGTCCCGTATAGCCCTGCGCTATCGAGGGTGAGTGCCCTTTCGGTAAAAGAGGTCAGGGCGGCCTTTATATTATGGTCTTCAGGGCGGTAGCCCGTGGCAAAGAACGCGCCGATACTGCCGCTCTCCTCTATCATCTGTCGCATTATATATAAGAGACACAGCACATCGCGCCCGTCATTGAAGCGGTGCTTGAAGCCCGTGAATTTTTTTATTTCTTTTTTCGGGTCGAGCGAGAGAACGTACTGAGACGGTGAGGCCCCGGTAAGGGAGAGGATCTTGCTTATACTCTTTTTAATGGTATCGACGCGTCCGTAGGCAAGTGAGGATGCCAGCAGGCCGACGATCTCCTGGTCGAGTGGGTCTTTATAATCATGTACAAAGACGAGCGGGTCGCTTGAGAGGTAGCTCTCGTCAAAGGTCGAGTAAAGGCGGTCGAGATGGCTCTTGAGTTTTTTGTCTTTAGGTTTCATTGCTATAGGTGTCGAGTTTGTTCCAAGGTCTAGCTTTGGCTACGAGTAAAAAGCCCTGTTTGTCTTGTTGTTACGGGGCTGAGTTGCCGCGCGTCTTGTCAATGATAGGGAGTTCTAGAGAGAGAGCAAAAGATGGTCGGGGCGAGAGGATTTGAACCTCCGACCCCCGCGTCCCGAACGCGGTGCGCTACCGGACTGCGCTACGCCCCGAATCTTTATTTTTTAACAACTTGCGGTACTATGGAGAGTCTCGGGCGACCCTCCGCCGTAAAATTGCCGCAGTCATCATACGCTTTACCGAGACCGAAGTCCAGTGTTTCTACTGAATCTCTTAAATCTTCTTTTACCAGGTTTACGTAAATCATCGTCGTTGCGATATCTTTATGGCCTGCAAGCTTCATGATCTTCTGTACAGGGACGTTACGCCGTGCAAGCTGCGTACAGAAGGTGTGTCGCAGGCTGTGGACGTGTGCCCCCTTGATGCCAGCCCTCCTGTAGCAGACCTGTAAGTCCCTGTATAGGCTGTTTCTCCTGGGGTTCCCTAGGCCGTTAGGAAAGACGTATTCGCTGGTGCCTCTGATCACGTTTCGCTGAATCAGGAAGGCCTTTACAGCGTCTTTATTGAGTGGCAATGTCCTGGGCTCGTAGTTCTTGGTGTGGTAGCCGGTTTCAGGCTTATTGCGTACAAAGAGAAGCCTCTCGTCGAAGTCAATGTCGTTCCACTCAAGCATCGTCAGCTCCATCTTCCGAAGGCCCGTATTAATAGCGATTGCTATAATAGGCCACTGGACTTCCCCCGCTTTAGTAGACACATTTGATAATACAATTACAATCAAACGGAGGTGTGTCTATGTCCAATCAGAGGTATACAGAAGAGTTTAAGCAAGAGGCGGTAAAACAGGTGACAGAGCGCGGTCATTCTGTCA
>JAJRSM010000032.1 GCA_024278765.1 Deltaproteobacteria bacterium
CTTGCCCTGAAACCTTAAATCCGTTATCCTGTCTCGTTCCGTAAGGCTAAGATGCCTGTATCCTTTTCCCATAACCACCCAGAGTACCAGCAAAAGGACAGTCCTGCCAGGTGTTGCACTTCCTCATTGAACCCGCGAGTATCTGGACTGATTATAATTTTATGGAGAGTGAAAAAGCCCGCAGAGATCTGCGGGCTTTTTTTATTTCAGGAGCCAGAAGGGGTCTGCGCGGTGGGATAGACCTGTTAGCGTCTTGATATCAGATAGAGAACGCAAGTGACGACGATACTGATAATGACCGAGGTGGCGAGCGGAAAGAAGAAGGTGCAGTTACCTTTCTTTATGTAAATGTTTCCGGGGAGCTTTCCAATGAGCGGTATCTTCGCCCGTATATAAGTACAAACCCAACGGTTGTTATTATCAAGCAAATATAAAGAGGAGTTTCCATATCGATGCCTGAAAATATTATATTCCTGACTCGTCGGTTTTGTCAATATAGGTGGTGGTGAGGCTATGTGGTGGATGGTTTACATATGGGAATGAACGGTATCTACAAAAAACCAATTGGTATGTGTTTCGGGGCGAGGACGCACCGAAACATCAATAATATGAAAGACAGATGCTGAACTAAATTCAGCATGACAAATAAGAAGTTTTTGATTGTTGTTGAAGGAATTTACTGTTGTGTAGATTCTTTTTGTAATCTTTTGCTCCGAAGTCGCTATGCTGTCCGCAGGTGGTTTGTGCCCTCACGCAGTGAGTTTGCCCCACCGCAGGTGGTTTGTGCCACCGCAGGTGGTCACCCTAGCTCTACTTGTTTCTTCTCCAGCCTCCCGACCTCATCCCTGAGTTCGGCGGCACGCTCAAAGTCGAGGCGTTTTGCGGCGGCGGTCTTTTCCTTGTGCAGTTCTTTTATTTTTTTAGGTATTTCTTTCGGAGATATATATTCTGCGTCGTCCTCGGCGGCGATTCCAACGGTATAGTAGTCGGCGTCGTAGATTGAGCTTACGACGTCTTTTATGGAACTTTTAACGGTCTCAGGCGTGATGTCATGTTTTTTGTTGTACGCGTCCTGAATCTTGCGGCGGCGGTTGGTCTCATCGATTGCGGCCTGCATGGATTTTGTGATCTTATCGGCATACATGATTACCCTGCCTTCGACGTTACGCGCGGCACGTCCGCAGGTCTGTATGAGTGAGCGTTCGCTCCTGAGGAAACCCTCTTTATCGGCATCAAAGATCGCGACGAGCGAGACCTCGGGCAGATCAAGACCTTCGCGCAGCAGGTTTATTCCGATGAGTACATCAAAGCCGCCGAGCCTGAGTTCTCTTATGATTTCTACTCGTTCTAGGGTATCGATATCCGAGTGTAGGTACTTGACTCGAATTCCGAGCTCTTCATAATACTGCGTAAGATCTTCTGACATGCGCTTTGTAAGGGTCGTAACAAGGATGCGTTCCTGCTTTGTTACGCGTTTTTTTATCTCACCTAAAAGATCATCTACCTGTTTGGCAGCAGGCCTTACTTCTATTTCAGGGTCCATAAGGCCGGTCGGCCTGATTACCTGTTGGACGATCTCGTCTCCGACCTCTTCCAGTTCGTAAGGGCCGGGGGTAGCTGAGACGTAGATGCATTGCTTTATGCGTTCTTTGAATTCATAGAATTTTAGCGGTCGATTATCGAGGGCCGATGGCAGACGGAAGCCGTAGTCAACTAGATTCTGTTTACGGGAGCGGTCGCCGTGATACATCCCGCCTATCTGCGAGACCGAGATGTGGCTCTCATCAATAAACATTAGGAAGTCGTCCTGAAAATAATCTATAAGCGTATACGGGGCCTCGCCTGGCGGCCTGCCCGATAGGTGGCGTGCGTAGTTCTCTATCCCCGGGCAGTACCCCATCTCATCTATTAATTCTAGGTCGAGCAGGGTGCGTTGTTCAAGTCGCTGCGCCTCAACCTTTTTATCGGCCTTTGTCAGTTCTTTGAGCCTGATCTGAAGTTCGGCGCGTATGTCATCTACGGCTCGTTTGAGGTTTTGCTTTGTCGTTACAAAGTGGCTCGCCGGATGGATAAGTGCCTTGTGTACTTTTTGTATTACATCGCCACGCAGCGGATCTATCTGCGAGATGCGATCTATCTCATCGCCGAAGAATTCGATGCGCAGGGCCTTCTCGGCCTCGTAAGCCGGAAAGACCTCTATGAGATCGCCACGAACCCGGAATGCGCCTCGGTGAAAGTCCTGATCATTTCTTTTGTAGCGCATCTCGACGAGACGCTTTAGGATGGTCTCGCGCGAGACCTCCATCCCGGTCTCGACGTATAGGTGTAGAGATCCGTAGTCCTCGGGCGAACCGATGCCGTAGATACACGAGACCGAGGCGACGACGATTACGTCTTTGCGTGTAAGGATCGAGTGCGTCGTTGAGTGGCGTAGCTTGTCTATCTCGTCGTTAATGGATGCGTCTTTTTCGATATAGGTATCCGAGGCAGCGACGTAGGCCTCGGGCTGGTAGTAGTCGTAGTACGATACAAAGTACTCGACGGCATTATTCGGGAAGAGGTCACGGAACTCGGCGAAGAGTTGGGCTGCCAGTGTTTTGTTCGGTGCGAGTACTAGAGCCGGGCGATTAAGACGCGCGATGACCTGCGCTGCGGTAAAGGTCTTGCCAGATCCTGTAACACCGAGCAGGACTTGACCTGCAAGGCCCGCCTCGATGCCCTTTGAGAGGGTTTCGATGGCTTGGGGTTGATCGCCCTTTGGCTCAAACTCGCTTACGAGCTCGAAAGGCGCCTCGCTGAGTTCTGCATCTTGGTATATTGAAGGTGACATAACTTATAATTATAGCAGGATTTGGAGAGGGTTTAAATAGTTTAGAAAAATAAAATCCAAATCTCATCCTTATCTATGATCCTTGGAGAAGAAAGACGAGATTGCATCGTCGCTGCGCTCTTCGCAAGGACAACGAAGTAGACAGACAAGTTGGTGAGCATAGCTAACACCACAAGCCTCCTTTACTTCGGTCCTCATATGTCACCCTGATATAGCCCTCAGGGTCTGTGTTTTTACGTAGTTTTAAGAACAGATGCTGAACTAAATTCAGCATGACAGTTAAGGGTAGTTTTTGATGCATGCAAGGCTATTAAAGCCTTGCTCTACGAAGACCGTAAGGATAGTGGCTGTTAGTAACTTCCTATCGCCGTGGTGGGAGGTCTTAGAGACACGCGGGTTTGGGTGAGGGGAGATAAAAACAGATGTGGAATTCATAATAAAAAACAGAATAAAGACTGGGCAGTTTGGCCTTGTCTATTCTAGAAAACCACAGCCTTATCAGATCTGTGGCAGATAGAAGAAGAGATAAAGAACAATAAATTTAATTAAATAAAAATAAAATGAAGAGGAGAGATTTAACTATGAGAGCGTCTTCTTAAGCTCCATTGTCTTCATTATATCCCGGCGTGAGACGATGCCGACCAGGTGGCCGTGGTCGTCTACGACGGGGTATCTGCCGACATCATCTGCGAGCATACGTTTTAGGGCATGCCCTGCGTCGTCCTTCGGGTAGAACATCATATTGGCGGTAAGCCTCTCCATTGCATCAGCGACCGTAGTCTCTGGCCATTCATCTTTTGGTATCGCACGTACATCTCTGAGGGTCAGGAGGCCTATTGCTATATCGTTCTTAACGACAGGAAAGCTGACGAAATGGTGTGTGAAAAAGATCTTTTCAATTACATCTGAGAGTATTTGATCTTCGGTGAGTGTGACGACGCCGGTACTCATCATTTCTGCGACGGTAATTCCATCGAGGGTCGTCTTGTTTTCGAGCTCCTTATAGCCGGAGTCGGCGGCCTGTTGTAGAAATAATCCGATAACCAGCAGCCATATACCCTGGATGGTATTGCCGGAGAGCAGGTCGAGAATGCCCATAAAGATAAGAAAGAATGCAAAGCCCTTGCCAATGGCCGCGGCGACCTTTGTCGCCGCTCTAATATCGCCGGACTTCGCCCACCAGAGCGCACGCAAGACCCTGCCGCCGTCCAGCGGAAAGCCTGGGATCATATTAAATGCAAGCAGCATAAAGTTTATACGAGCAAGCAGGCCGAGCATAGAGATCAGAGCAGGAAAGACGAGACTTGTCTCGCCGTGTGTTGCGATCTCTACCATAGAGTTATCAGGCGTTGCCATGGTCGTTACGATCATTTGCAAGCCAAAGAAGATAAGGGCTAGCAGCCCGCTTGCGATAGGACCGGCGATAGCGACCTTAAACTCGGTCATTGCCTTTTTGGTTCTTCTTCCAGATGCGCTACACCGCCGAAGATAAAGAGGGTGATCTCTTTTATATTCAGGCCGAGCCGGTTGGCAACGGCAGAGTGGGCGAGTTCGTGTAATAAGACACAGATAAAGATGGAGAGCGAGGAGATAGCACCCATTATTAAATAGGAGGTCTGCGAGAGCCCAGGTACGCTAGGCGGATAATAGCCAAGACCGAGACTCCATGCAAAAAGGGCAAAGGCGATAAACCAGGTGAAGTCCAGATTTATGCGAATCCCTATAATACTAAAGAGCTTGATGCCACGGGTGTGATGACCAGCCTTAGGCTGCATAGGTATACTCCTATAAGGGTACTGATATAAGTCCCGTTGTCTCGCAAAGGCCGTAGATGATATTCATATTCTGTATGGCAGCGCCGGATGCGCCTTTAACAAGGTTGTCTATAACAGATATAACGACAACGCGTCCTGTTGCAGAGTCAAGCTTGAGGCCGATACTACAGTTGTTCGTCCCTGCGACCTCGTTGATATTCGGTAAGACTCCTTCTTCGCAGATATTGATAAAAGGCTCGTCTGCGTAATTTTGGCGAAATACTTCAAGAAGGCTCGCGGTGGTATGCGAGCCAGTGTCTTTAAGGTCGGCATAGACTGTGCTTAATATCCCGCGCTTAATTGGCAAGAGGTGCGGGGTAAAGGTCACCGAGACCTCTGCGCCTGCAAGTAGGCCGAGCGACTGATTAATCTCCGGGGTGTGCCGGTGCTCACCGACCTTGTATGCATTAAAGCCCTCGGCTATTTCCATAAAAGAAGTAGCAATGTTTGCCGTACGCCCGGCCCCTGATACGCCGCTCTTTGCATCTATTATAATCGACGAGTTCTTGATCAGCTCGGCCTTTACCAGCGGAGCAAGGGCGAGTGTCGCACCTGTCGGGTAGCAGCCCGGGTTTGCTATGAGGTCGGCGTTTTTAATCGTCTCGCGCCCAAAGACCTCTGGCAGGCCGTAGGCCGCCTCTGCGATAAGGTCTTTTGATGAATGCGCCTGATACCACTTCTCATAGGTTGCAACATCCTTTATACGGTAATCAGCCGAGAGATCTATTACCTTTTTACCGGCCTTCAAAAGAATCGGAACGGCCTCCATGGAAGTCCCGTGCGGAAGGCAGCAGAGAAAGAGCTCTGCGTCTACGTCCCTGATCTCGGATGGCTCAATAAAGGTCATCTCATCGTAATGACCAATGAGTGAGGGAAAGATCTCTGTTACCTGTTTGCCAGCGTACTGGCGTGAGGTAACGGCTGTGACTATCGCCTTATCGTGCAAAGCAAGGATGCGCAGAAGTTCGAGCCCTGTATATCCGCTCGCGCCTATTATTGCTGTTTTTATCATTTTATCTAAAACCTCTCTTTAAAAAACTTATAGGTTCACAATACCATAAAATTAGCTACATATCGAATTAATGGACTTTGCTGTACGCAGTACGAAAAAGGGGAAGACCAAATTCCACATGTCATATCTAGACTTCGCATGGCAAGGCGGTAGGGTTGTGTGTTTTAATAAAGTACTGATAAAAGACTGCAAGGCTAAAGCCTTGCCCTACGAAAAACTTCTTTTTTTAAAGTTTCTAATGTGGGTACTGCGTACAGCAAAATTCACCAATGGGACTTCTTATTATGCGAAGCTTCTAACTGCCTATCTAGTTTGCTCTCCGCAGGAGCGCAGGTCTGCTAAACTTAATTAAATAATTTTGACGTGCGGCGAGCACTCACTGCGTGAGGGCTAAATTCATCAAAACAGTTTGTTGTTATGCGTAGTACGAAATCACATTAATACATACTGCTCCACCGCAGGTGGCACAAAAAAGGGGAAGGCCATATGGCCTTCCCCTAGAAGTATATTTATTGAATGAGAGAGCTTATCTCTTTGAGAACTGGAACCTTGCTCTCGCGCCCTTCTGGCCGTATTTCTTACGCTCTTTCATACGTGGATCTCTCTTTAGGAAGCCTGCCGCCTTCAGTGTTGCTCTGAGCTCAGGATCGACTTCTAGGAGTGCTCTGGAGATACCGTGCCTTATCGCACCGGCCTGCCCAGTCGGGCCGCCGCCGTTTACATTAACCTTTATATCAAAGTTGCCAAGCATCTTTGATATCTCAAGAGGACGACGAAGATCTGTCTTTAGTACTTCACGAGTAAAATACTCCTCGACTGGCTTCTTGTTTACTATTATTGCGCCGCTACCTGTAAGCATACGAACCCTTGCTACCGAGGTCTTGCGCCTTCCTACTGCGATATATTCATCAACTTCTGGCATTAGTTAGTGCCTCCTTGAATTTGTTTCTCTACCAAGTGCTCTGGCCTTGGGCCAGGAGCCTGTGCCTGGTGCGGATGCTCTGCTCCGGCATATACCTTAAGTTTGAGGAGCATTGCCCGGCCGATTCTATTCTTAGGTAGCATACCTTTTACCGCGCGTGTTATCGCTTCGGTTGGTTTGTCATCCATAAGCTCTTCAAGGGTTGTCTCCTTGATGCTGCCTATGTAGCCACTGTGCCTGTAGTACTTCTTATCCTCAAGCTTCTTGCCTGTTACGGCAATCTTATCGGCGTTGACTACGACTACGTGGTCACCCATATCTACACTCTGAGAGTACGAAGGCTTATGCTTGCCCTTGAGTATAGTGACAATGCTTACTGCAAGCCTGCCTAGATTTTTTCCTTCTGCATCGACCAAGAACCATTCTTTGTTAGCCTGCTCCTTTGGGGTCGGGTAAAATGTCTTCATTGTAGTAACGTTCTCCTCTTGCGTATTAGAATATATAAATGTAACGGGTTTCCAAGGGATTGTCAAGGTTTTTATAGGTTTTGAGAGGTGGTTAAGGTGTGGATTTAGCAAAAAGGTATTCCTCCCATATTCTATGATAGTGAAGAAACGTTGTCTCGAGCTTTAATGATAGGCCTTGAGTGCAGCTATTTAGTCTGGCTTCTGATGAAAAAAGCCCATTCGTCATAGTGAAAAGGGGCTTTTAAATATTATTACTTTCTTTAAGCCCTGCACAGGTGCTACGCACAGCAAAATCCATAAATATAATCTGTAATTCATATAGCAAAGGTCTTTCTATTTAACTTAAGTAAAACACTACAGATGCTGAACTAAATTCAGCATGACAAATGGGTGGTTTTGTGCTCGCCGTATAACACTCCCCAAAATCTGGACAGTTGAATAAGGTGTATGTTAGCCTTGCCAAATAATTAAGGAGGCGAGGTTTATGCGTAAGATTCGGAGTAAGATCGATTCATCGTTAAAGGCCAAAGTTGCTCTTGAGGCGATAAA
>JAJRSM010000033.1 GCA_024278765.1 Deltaproteobacteria bacterium
CACCATAATAAGACTTATTGCCTCGCGCTTGAACTCACGGTCAAAACTCTTACGACCTCGTTTCTCTTCCATCTGAACACCTCCTATGGTAGCTTTTTATCACTAACCTTTCGATGTGTCCACTAAACAGGGGCAAGAGCAGAGAGTTTATAACTTTATTGGTGTATAAAAGTTTTTGCGGCGTAGCCGCCTTGCTCTCCGCAGGAGTCCCCCTTTTTTAAAGGGGGACTGAGGGGGATTTAGTCCTTTTCCAATTCGCACTTAGAAATGTCTCGGCTGCTGGGAAGAACAAGGTGATCTTTCCCCGATAAAGAGGATATTAAGTTAAACTAGATATTATATTTCTAATCTGGCTCTGCTCTCAGCATAGCTTTGTAGGTTGTGAGAGCGGTAATCCTAAGACAGATAAGGATATTATATCTTATCTGTCTGTTTTTCTGCGGTTAAAAGCTTATTGTCATCTATTTTAATTTTATGGATGACAATAAGCTTTGGTATGTGTTTGTTATATCTGTTAGAGCTGTAAGTAGTTGTTCTAGTAAGTCTTTTTAGGTTTTAGCTATGACTCTGCTTAAGCGTAAGCCCCAGATCCTCTAGCATCTTCAGGTCGTCCTCTGCTGCGCGGCCTTTGGTCGTCAGGTAATTGCCTATCATCATACCGTTTGCTCCGGCTGCGAAGATCAGCGGCTGAAGGTCGCGCAGGTTAACCTCACGTCCTCCGCAGATTATTATATCCTTTGTCGGCAGCATTAGCCGGAAGATGGCTATGATCTTCAGGCACTCAATCGGCGTAAGGTTCTTGGCCTTTTCCAGTGGGGTGCCGGGCCTTGGGTTAAGGAAGTTTACCGGTACGCAGTCTACGTCAAGTTCTCTGAGGGTCTCGATGAGCTCGATGCGATCTTCCCAAGTCTCGCCAAGGCCGAATATTCCGCCGGAGCAGGTGTAAAAGCCGAGTTTCTTGGCTCGTTTGATCGTATCTACGTCTTCGTCATATTCATGTGTCGTGCAGATCGATGGGAAAAATGACCTGCCGGTCTCAAGGTTGTGATGATAAGACTCAAGGCCTGCTTCTTTCAGTTCTTTCAAGGTCTCTTCGGTCACATTACCAAGTGACGCGCAACGTTCCATATCAGTCTTGCCCTTCATGTCTTTTAATGCGGTCGTTAGTTTGCTCAGGTCAGTGTCTTTTGTGACCTTTGTTCCGCTTGTGACTATACTGAACTCGCGCGCGCCGTTTTTTTTAGCTTCGAGTGCCGCATTGACTATCTCTTCGGGTTCTGCCATGGGATACTCTTCGGCACCTGTGTTAAAGGTCGTGGACTGCGAACAGAATGAACAGTCCTCTTTGCATAACCCGCTCTTTGCGCTCACGATGCCGCAGAGGTTGATCGCTGTGCCTTTGTATTGACGGCGTACTTGCTCGGTCGCTGCGAGAAGCTCGAAGATATTGCTATCAGGCAGAGCGGCGATGGCAAGGGCTGCATCAGCATCTATGCCTGTTTTGGTATTGGTCTTTAAGGCCAGCTCTCGTGCTTCTCTAATTATATCAATGGCTTTGATCATAGTAAGAAGAAAATAACATAACAAACCGTCGATTGTCAACTATAAATATGGCTGGTTGACGATGGTACAGGGAGGGCTTCTGTTTTTTTGGTAGGAGAGTGGTGTATAGAAGTTCAAAACGATTATATCCCTGAAACCCCCTTTAAATTCCCCCTTTATCAAAGGGGGAGGTGGGGGAGGTAAATGATCTTTCCCCGATAATGATCTTCCCCCGATAAAGTAGACACAGAGTTAAGCTACTTTTCGCTGTTCTTCAAATGCGAGAGGCGATTTGTAGCCGAGAGTAGAATGTTTTCTCTGTCTGTTATAAAAGACCTCTATGTAATCAAATATCTTGCTTC
>JAJRSM010000034.1 GCA_024278765.1 Deltaproteobacteria bacterium
GCCGTACTTGGACTTCCAATTATAGTACGTGCCATCTGATATGCCGTACTCCCTACATACTTCCTTGACCTGGCGCCCTGCCTCAACCTCCTTCAAGATACCAACGATTTGCGTCTCTGTATATCGCGACTTCTTCATAATCTGTCCTCCTTTCTGATTAATCAGTATAACGGAGAACTCTATTTATTGATGGTACTATTATACGGGATGGTTACAATCTGGCTGGGGCTTTTTATTTTATTTATGCTTCTTTTTTATCTTGGCAAGGCTATCTTTGGCTTTATATTGTGACAGGGTAGGGGGGCTAGTTGTTTTTTATTATCTCAAGCAGGCTTTTTATCTGACTTGTCTCACTCTTACTTGGGATCTTCATTCCGTAACGTACTCTCTCAAGGGCCTCTGTTAGTGTCTTTACCTCTGCGCCACCCGCCCTTTTGGCAAACTCCAAAGGTGTCTCAAAAGCAGTTTTTTCAATGCCTTTTTTCTTGAGTATTCTTAGCATTTCAATATAGAAGGCCGGTGTCTTTATAGTCGTACGAGCTTTGCCCCGGTTAATAACTACGACTAAAAAGGCCGCGCTCATTAAGATCAGCGCAATGACAAGTGGCAGGGATTGTCCGCTATTTGCGGCTTTGTCTTTCAGGCTTGGCAGTTGTTTGAGTAAAGATGTAAACCATTTGCGCAGCCCGTTTGTACGATGCTTTAAGGTGATCGCAGTCTCTATCTGATCGTCTATAGTGTAGTTTACTATGTTCCTAGTCCAACGCCATTTAAGGGCATCGATATAGAGGGCCAGCCGTGAGGATTTGACAGGGGTTACGAGACCTTCACTTGCCGTTGGGTCAAAGCGTATCCATGCCATTCTTTCGGTTTTATTGTTGAGAGTTCGTGGACTGCTTTTAGAGAAACTATAGGGTAGGTACGCCTCGACCCAGCTGTGTGTGTCGCGTTGGCGCAGCAGCAGGTAGTTGCCAATGTCGTTCCATTGCCCCTGGACGTAGCCGGTGACGATCCGTGACGGCACTCCAATGGTCCTAAGCATTATAACCATAGAGGTTGCGTATTGTTCGCAGAAGCCTTCCTTGGCATAGAAGAGAAAATCGGATAGAGGCGTTTTACCAGCACCTTTTTTCGGGTTAAGTGTATACCTGTAGTTGCGTCTAAGGTGAGCTTCGATCTTGCGAACAGCTTTGTACTTGGTCTTTTCATTTGCTATGAGCTCGGTTGTAAAGGCCTTTATCTTCCCTGTATCTTCTTGCCCGGGCAGGGGGAGTTGCAGGTAACGCTCGAGCTCTGCGCTGCCGAGCTCTGCACCCTCTCTGCCATCCATCGTGGACCAGACTGAGTAGGTGATTCTAGAAAACGGTTTACTCTCCATGTAAAGCGTGCCGGAGTTGTCGGTCTTTAAGTTCTTAAAGTTTCCAGATATCTTTGACCATGGTGTGGCTGCAAAGAGTATATTGGTGTTGAGCGGTTCAAGCGTTATTAGCTGATTAAAGAGCCGACCTTTTAGCTTTACCTCTGGTATGAGGTCACCGTTGAAGTTTTTTTCTATTTTTCTTTTTGTGTTTTTACTTCTGCGCCAGTTACGACCGTCGTAGTTGTCAAGTGTCGTGCCTTTAATATACATATTTATCGGAGGCCCACTTACCTTTGGAAATTCTATGCGCATTACTATCTTGCTTGAACCCTTGCCGCGCCCGATATTGCCAAGTGTTAGTTCATCGGCAAAGCCAGGGACACTTAGGATGCTTTTATTTTCACGTTCTAAGAAACCTGAGCTGATTCTTGGAATAATAAAGAAGAGCATAAGTGTCATGACAAGCGATAGGGTTGTGATGGCGATTGTATAAAGGAAGAAGCTTGGGCTCAGGAGGCCTCGCTGGGTGATTATCTTGTTTTTGCCGTTCCATTGTTCGTAGTCGCGCCTGATATTAAAGAGGACCATCGCCCAGATAGAGGTGATGACAAAGGCTGCGAGTATGGCGAGGAAGGCAGGGCTTACGGTCGAGGCGGCGGCTATTATTATCTCCAAAAAGACAAGCATATAGAGCAGGAGATGGTCTCGCACGCTGCGCAGATCATAGAGTTTAAGGACTACCATCAAGGCCAGAAATGCCGCGCCCGAACTCAGCAGGTCGTGGTCAAATGCAATGTAGTTGATGATAAAGCCCAGTAGCATTATAACCGCCAGTATATTCCATAAGCGCGGTGCTATCGATAGTTCGTATTTTACGTTTATGGCAAGTGATACTAGTGTGACGACTCCGATAATAAGCAAGAACGACTGGCCAAGCTCTCCCACCAGACTTATAGCGGCAAAACCCAATACAGTGAGAAGAACTCGTATTATCGTCGTATATGTGTGGAAGTGCATGCGGTATCTGTCCTTTAACTCGAAATAACCTTTAGTGATAATACACCTTTGCCGCTTACTGGCTCGATTATGGCCAGATGATACAGGATGCGTTCAAGCTGGTCGCCTCCGCTGGAAAACGGTATCTCACTGCTACGGGTCTTAAGGCTTACGTGGTAGTCTTTTTCTATAAAGTGATTTGCAAGTGAGGCCGTACGCTCTACGATTGCCTCAAATCTACTTTCGTTGTCTTGGTCATTGTCGTCTTGACCTGAGGGCGTAAAATTATCAAAGATTATTACTATTTTGTTGTCGCTTTCTTTTTCATATTCTTTTGTAAGGAGTCTTCTTGTGCGGGCACTGGCCTTCCAGTGTATGTGACGCGCGTCGTCTTGCTCGGTGTAATCACGCAGTCCGTATATATCGGTGCCACCGCCGCGCACCGTATGGTGGCTGACTCCGCTGGAGTTTAGGCATTTGAGTACTTCTCCGGGCGTTAGGCTGCGCACAGCCGGGTAGACCAGAACTTGTTCTTTACTCAGGGTTGTCTTGAACTTAATAAATAGGCCGAATGGGAAGCGGGTCTTGAGGCTAAAGCCGTCGAGTGTGGCGAGCCCTCGTTTTTCAAAGTTGTATTTTGTTATATGGGTTGCCGTGGCGTTGGGATTGAGTTTGACTATATAGGTTGGCTCTGAGTCTACGCCGTTAATTGGCAGTTCTTCAAGGTTGACCGAATAGGACGGAACCAGACGTTTGTTGTTTTTTATGACCAGTCTGGCGCGCGAGGGGGTAGCCCTGTAGACACGTTGCGGGAATTGTCTTTTGATTGTTATTTTTCGTAGTATTGGCTCGCTCATTACACCTGATATGATGATGAGGGATAAGAGGGTGGCTAGGATCAGGTAGAGCATGTTGTTGCCGGTGTTGATCGCGGCTATGCCAAGGATGAAGATGGCTACGATGTAGAGCGTGCCTTCTTTGGTAAATTGTAATTTACGAAGTTTGTGCCGCACTCCGCGTCGTTTGGAGTTTGGGGTTTTTGTAAAGGCCTTAGCGGCGACTGCCGTTAGCCAGGGCAGGGGGGCTGTAATGGTTGGGATGCGTGGCATAAGGACCTCGCTGTTTTTTTAAATGCGGTTAGAGCTCTCAGGTGAAAGTTGCCAGTGATCTTTACCTGTCTTGATACCGGCTTTGTTAGACCGGCACGGCGATGCCTTCTACTACTTCTTCTATCAGTAGTGCCGGTTCTTTGATTGAGTCTTCCATTACGTGACGGGCCTGCATTACCCGGTGCGCCAGGCACGGTACGGCGACCCTTTTTATATCGTCTGGTGTGCAGTAGTCGCGCCCGTTTATCAGGGCTATGGCTTGAGCTGCCCTGTGAAAGGCCATTGCCCCTCTGGGGCTTACCCCGAGCTTTATGTCGGCGTGCTCTCTTGTGGCAGCGCATATCCTTACTATATAGGTCAGGAGGTCTTCCTCCATCTTGACGGTAAGGGCTATGTCCTGCATGGCCGCGACCTCTTCGGAGGTAACTACCGGCGATAATATTTCATGGAGCGGGCGGGTGTTTTTTGAGCTAATAATCTCGCGCTCTACCTCTTCTGTTGGATAACCTATCTGAGTGGATATGGTAAAGCGGTCTAGCTGGCTCTCTGGCAGCGGGAAGGTCCCTGCGTACTCAAGTGGGTTCTGCGTGGCAAGGATTATAAAAGGGCTTGGCAGGCGGTGGGTGATGTTGTCGACCGAGACTTGTTCTTCACTCATCGCCTCAAGCAGTGCGCTCTGCGTCTTGGGCGTGGCGCGGTTTATCTCATCGGCCAAGACGACATTTGCAAAGATAGGGCCTTTTTTGAATTCAAAGCTCATCTTTGACTCGTTGAAGATGCTGACACCGACTATATCAGAGGGCATAAGATCGCTGGTAAACTGTATTCTCTGAAAACTTGCGTCTATGCTGCGTGCCAGACTATGGGCGAGCGTTGTCTTGCCAACCCCTGGTACGTCCTCGATAAGAAGATGGCCTCGGGCCAGAAGGGCAGCTATGGCAAGCTCGATAACCGCTTCTTTTCCCTTTATTACACGCCCAAGGTTGGTCTTAAGCGTCTGAATCTTATCGATAGCCTCTTTTGTAGTCATAACCACCACTTATCCTGATTTAGTAAGGCATAACCTGACTGTAAATTATACCAATTACGGGCTTTTTAGTCAAACAGGGCGTTGCTGACGCCGCGTGGTTTTTACTACCCGTCTAGAGTATATCGCTCCTATGATGATACACTTTAGGGAATAACTTTTTGAGGTTCTGCGCCTTGCTGGCAAGGACTTTGCACTGGGGTGGCACGAAATAGACAAAATAGTTGTTTTAAATACTTTTTTCTTGATAGAAACAGGCTTTTATGGTAAAAAATAGAGTCTTACATTACACACGCACTGAAGATAGTGCCGATGGTGTCCCTGGTTGTTATTAACAGTTTTTGATAACGAAGGGATTTCGGCGGGCCTCATAACTTTTCGGGTCTTTCATGGTGCGGAGGTAAAACCAAAATCACGGAGGAAGTAAAAAGATGGCGTATTTGACAATGAAACAGCTCTTGGAGACAGGAGTGCACTTTGGTCATCAGACCAAGAGATGGAATCCGAAGATGAAGACCTATATCTTTGGTGCAAGAAACGGCATTTATATTATAGACCTTCAGCAGACGGTCAAGATGTTTAAGGTTGCCAATGACTTTATAAAGAGCGTTGCCGATAATGGCGGTAAGGTTCTTTTTGTCGGTACCAAGAAGCAGGCCCAGAACTCAATTGAGCAGTCTGCTGTAAAATGCGGTATGGATTACGTTAATAATCGCTGGATAGGCGGACTTCTTACTAACTTCGCAACGGTAAGGAAGAGTCTGGATAGGCTTAAGAAGCTTGATGCAATGAAGGAGAGCGGCGATACCAGCGGTCATACAAAGAAAGAACTTTTAAAGCTAGAAAGAGAAAGGCTTAAAATAGAGAAGAACCTAGGTGGACTCAGGTCGATGACCAAGGCTCCTGCAGCACTCTTTATCGTTGATTCAAGGCGTGAGACGATTGCGGTTAAAGAAGCAAGGAAATTAGGTATTCCGGTCGTCGCTATAGTAGACAGTAACTGTGATCCTGATGAGATAGATTACATAATTCCAGGTAATGACGATGCCATCAGGGCAATTGATCTCTTCTCGAATGCGATAGCCGATGCGTGTATTGAGGGTAAGGCATCGCGTGCCGAAAGGTTGCAGAGCGAGAGCGATAAGGCTGCCGAAGGCAGTGTTGAGGCAGAGCTTGTCGCTGCTGCCGCTAAGGGTGCTGGCACAGCGAAGGCTGGCACAGCGAATGCTGCTCCAGCGAAGGCTGCTGAGCCAGAGCTGATAATCGAGACCAAGGTAAAGACAGCCCCTAAGGCTGCTGCCGCTAATAGTGCTGGCACAGCGAATGCTGCTTCGGCGAATGCTGCTGCTCCTAAGGCTGCACCTGATGCGAAGTCTGCGGTAAGCAAGTAATCGCTTGCAAGCAAGCGGTTAGATCAAGTTAATAAATTCTTGGCCTAATTGGCCTTTACAAAGAATAGATAATGAATTGGAGGATTAAGTTTAGATGGTTATTACAGCAGAGCAGGTAAGGAGTCTCAGAGAGCAGACAGGGGCTGGGATTATGGATTGTAAAAATGCACTTGCAGAGACCGGTGCTGATCTGGAGAAGGCCCTTATTTTTTTAAGAGAGAAGGGGCTTGCCTCGGCTAAGAAGAAGTCCGGCCGGGCGACTAGTGAGGGTCTTGTTACTTCATATATTCACGCAGGCGGAAAGGTCGGCGTTATGGTAGAGATAAACTGTGAGACGGATTTTGTCGCAAAGACCGACGACTTTCAGGCCTTTACAAAGGACGTAGCAATGCATATCGCGGCGGCCAACCCTAGTTACCTTACAAGGGACGAGGTTCCGACCGAATGTGTTGAAAAGGAGCAGGAGATACTTGCTAATCAGGCTAAAGAGTCGGGCAAGCCCGAGGCCGTAATAGCAAAGATTGTCGCTGGCAAGATGGAGAAGCACTTTAAAGATAATTGCTTGATGGAGCAGCTCTTTATTAAGGATACGGATAAGAATATCGAAGGCCTTTTAAAGGAAGCTGTAGCCAAGCTTGGCGAAAACATTCAGATCAAGCGTTTTGCTCGCTTTGAGGTAGGGGCAAACGTAGAAGGATAGGTTTTTCTGCCGTTTTTTTAAAGGGGGCTAAGGATCTGTCCTTTGCCCCCTATTTTTTTATCTTGTTCTTTTGACTAACTCAATATAGATATATGAACTAATGGTCTTGTCAGCTAACCTTTAACCTAAAGGGACTATCGATGGAACCCAGATTTAAGAGGATACTGCTAAAACTCTCGGG
This sequence comes from Deltaproteobacteria bacterium, assembly GCA_024278765.1. Classification (GTDB taxonomy): domain Bacteria; phylum Desulfobacterota; class GWC2-55-46; order GWC2-55-46; family DRQE01; genus JAJRSM01. Next base: position 6,765 of record JAJRSM010000034.1, read on the forward strand.
CGAGGCCTTAATGGGCGAGCTTTCTTACGGAGTAGATCCGAAGATGCTCACGGCCATCTCTTCTGAGATCAAAGAGGCACTGGATGCTGGCGTGCAGGTCGCCATAGTGATAGGCGGCGGTAATATCTTTAGAGGGTTAGAGGCTAGTGCAAAGGGGATGGATAGGGCAAGTGCTGACTATGCTGGAATGCTCGCGACTGTTCTTAACTCACTTACCTTACAGGATTCACTGGAGAAGGCTGGAATATTTACCCGCGTTGTAAGTGCTATCGAGATGAAGGAGTTGGCAGAGCCGTATATAAGGCGACGTGCTATCAGGCATCTGGAGAAAGGCCGTGTCGTTATCTTTGCCGCCGGGACCGGTAATCCGTATTTCACAACCGACACTGCTGCGTCGCTGCGAGCAATGGAGATGCATGCCGAGGTTATCCTGAAGGCGACCAAGGTAGACGGCGTCTATGACTCAGACCCGATGAAGAACCCGGATGCGGTAAAGTATGACGAGCTATCTTACCTTGAAGTACTTAGTAAAGAGCTTGGTGTAATGGATGCAACCGCGATTTCTCTTTGTAAGGACAACAACCTGCCTATAATCGTATTCAATATAAAAGAGCGTGGCAATCTGGCGCGTATACTCAATAACGAAAAGATCGGCACTATTGTAAAATAGGGGCGGTTCGGAGGCGTAGAAGAGGGTTATGAGTGTAACGGAAGTTCTTAGTAATGCAAATAAAAAGATGGATAAGGCAATAGATTCCTTTAAAGGCGATCTGGTAAAGCTTAGAACCGGCAGGGCCTCGGTTTCAATGTTGGACGATATCACAATTGATTATTATGGTAATCCTACGCCGCTTAATCAGGTGGCTAATCTATCCGTACCAGAGCCTAGAAGTATCACGGTACAGCCTTGGGACGTCTCGCAGATAGGTGATATTGAGCGTGCTATTATCTCCTCTGATCTGGGACTTACCCCAGGCAATGACGGTAAACTTATACGTATTAATATCCCGATGCTTACCGAGGAGCGGCGTAAAGAGCTGGTAAAGCTCGCTAAGAAATACGGCGAAGACTGTAAGGTAGCTATTCGCAACTGTAGGCGTGACGCTAATGACGGGTTAAAGAAACTTGAAAAAGATAAGGATATATCTCAGGACGACCAGAAGAAGGCCGAGAAGCAGGTTCAGGAGATAACAGATAAAGAGACGCTTAGTGTAGATAATATACTTGCTCAGAAGGAAAAAGAAATAATGGAGGTCTAATAGACCTTTGCAGTTGTGGTGTGAGTCTTACCAGGGTGGGTGTTTATTTTATGGAAGGTTTTGAGCTAGAGAATCTGCCGCGTCATATAGCAGTAATTATGGACGGCAACGGGCGTTGGGCCGAGAGCAGGCGTCTTGGACGTATCAGGGGGCATCGCAGGGGGGTTGAGGCTGCTCGTGAGGTCGTAAGGGTCTGTAGCGAGCTTGGTATAGGGGCGTTGACCTTATATACATTCTCCAAAGAGAATTGGAGCAGGCCTAAAAAAGAGGTCGATATGCTTATGGGCTTCCTCGAGTCGCACTTGAAGAGTGAGGCCTCGATGATGATGGAGAAGGGTATACGCTTCAGGGCCGTTGGTAATATCGGCGAGTTGCCCGAGAGTGTTATAAGGGTGGTAAGAGACCTGGAGGCAGAGACTGCTGCCAATACCGGGATGCTTTTGCAGTTGGCTCTGAGCTATAGTGCAAGGGAAGAGATAACAGAGGCCTGTAAAGCCATAGCTCAGAAGGTCGCTGACGGCGAGCTGAACGTGGAAGATATCAGCGAAGAGACGGTCGAGGCCGCACTCTATACCAGTGGCGTGCCTGACCCGGATCTGCTGATAAGGACAAGCGGTGAGATACGACTCTCTAATTTTCTGCTCTGGCAAGTGGCGTATACCGAGTTTTACGTAACCGATGTCCTATGGCCTGATTTTAACCGTAAGCATCTGCTGGAGGCTATACGCTGTTATCAGGGGCGCGAACGCAGGTTCGGTCTAACGACCGAGCAGGTGGCTGGCTAAGGGCTGAGGTCGTGGATTGTTCTGATGCATTTTAAGTTGGATTAAAGGCTCACTTGTGAGTTCGGTCTAACGACCGAGCAGGTGGCTGGCTAGGGGCTGAGGTTCACAAGGGGTTGGTTTTCTGTAAGTTGGATTAAAGGCTCATTGATGAGTTTGATATATTATAAGTATTTGAGGTTTATTATAGGTTGCTCTGCTTTTTTTTACTTCGTACCTACCGCTTAATCTCTGGCGATTATAAAGTCTATCTGGAGGCATCTTCTGAAGAGAATTCTTAGCGGCTTGGTTCTTATACCAATCGTAATCATATTGGTGCTCTGTACCACGCAGTTCTGGATCTCGCTTATTATAGCCGTAGTGGCTTTTATCGGCGCGCGCGAGTTGCTTGCTATGGTCTCTAATCGCAGCGGTGGCGATGGCTCTAAGCGCAGCGATGGCGATGGCTTTAATGATGAAGGGGGATGGAGGTTTTTGGGCGCTCTGCCCGCTGCTGTACTGCCGGTCTTTGTCTATTTTAGCGGTTTCCAGATTATTCTGCCGTACCTGACCCTGACGGTCTTTGTCTGTATTATCCTTAGGTTGCGTTTTGGTCGTGATCTTACTAATTCACTTAACTGGCTACTTGGTGTGCTGCTTAGTGTTTTCTATCTGGCGATTCCTTTAACGGCATTTGTCGGTATTAAGGGCTTTGAGGGCGGCGGTTATTGGATTTTATTTGTCCTGGTTATCGTATGGGGCAATGATACCTTTGCTTACTATACAGGCAGATTGATTGGCTCGACCAAGCTCTCGCCGGTGATAAGCCCTAATAAGACCTACGAAGGTGCGATTGGCGGCCTTGTTGGCGGGATTGTGATAGCCTTCCTATATAATTACTTCCTCTCGATGGGGCTTGGTATCTTTGGGCTTACTATCTTAGCTGTTGTTATTGGGGTTATTGGGATTATCGGAGATCTTGCCGAGTCGCTTATAAAACGCGCTACAGGTGTTAAGGACTCGGGTAAACTCATCCCCGGTCACGGGGGCTTGCTCGACAGGATCGATAGTCTTATCTTTACCATTCCGGTTATTTATTATTATCTTCTCTGGCAGGGGGTCTAGCGGGTGATTAAAAAGGCACTAGCAATTCTTGGCTCGACCGGATCTATCGGACAGAGCACCCTTGATGTTGTGCGTATTAATTCCGGTGGTTTTCGGGTTGTAACGCTCGCTGCTGGAGCGAATATAGCTCTGCTTAAGAAGCAGATCATAGAGTTCAGGCCGCGCTTTGTCTCGGTCAAGAACGAGGCTGCCTGCCTGCGGTTAAGAAAAGAATTTGCTGGTGATAAAATAGAATTTGGTTACGGCCCTGAGGGTGCGGCTAGGGCCGCGGCTTTTCGCGGGGTTGATATAGTCGTATCGGCTATAGTAGGTGCCGCTGGTTTTTTACCGACGCTTGCCGCCATTAAGGCCGGGCGCAAGATAGCACTTGCCAATAAGGAATCGCTTGTTATAGGTGGTGATCTGGTGATGGCTGCCGCGCGCAAGAAGGGTGTTAGCATCTTACCTGTTGATAGTGAGCATTCTGCGATATTCCAAGCCTTGAAAGGCCACCGTAAAAACGAACTAAAGCGTGTAATCCTTACGGCCTCGGGCGGCCCGTTTGTAAATACTCCGATTGAAGAGCTTGCAACTGTGACCCCGGAGCGTGCTTTAAAACACCCTACCTGGACGATGGGGCGGCGTATTACTATAGATTCCGCTACCCTTATGAATAAGGGGTTTGAGGTCATAGAGGCCTGCGCGTTGTTTAACCTGCCGCCTTCTAAGGTCTCTGTCTGTATACATCCGCAGAGCATTGTGCATTCTATAGTAGAATTTAAAGATGGCTCGATGATCTCTCAGATGGGCCCTTCCGATATGAAGGGTCCGATATCTTATGCACTGGCCTATCCGGGCAGGATAAAATCAGGGATAGAGCCCTTTGAGCTTGCAGGCAAGACTCTAGAGTTTATAGAGCCTGACCTTAGGAAGTTTCCTTGCTTGACCCTTGCCTATAAGGTCGCGGCCCTTGGCGGTACTTACCCGGCGGTGCTAAACGCCGCCGATGAGGTTGCGGTAGATTTTTTCCTTAAAGGTATGATAAAATATACGGATATATACGAGGTGATCGATACGGTTCTAGACGGTCATAGTTCGGTCGCTGCCAACTCAGTTGAGGTGATACTGGAGGCGGACAGGTGGGCTAGGGTGCAGGCCAGACGTATTGCAAAGAAAAAAAATTAGCATTAAGGTTTTAATAGGGGTTTAGCTGATGATAACAACTGTAGTATCTTTTTTATTGGTTTTAGGGATCTTGATATTTATCCACGAGCTCGGTCATTTTGCGGTGGCAAAGTACGTAGGTGTTGGCGTAGAGAAGTTTTCATTGGGTTTTGGCCCAAGGCTCTTAAAGTATAAATACGGCGAGACAGAGTACTGCTTATCGATTATACCATTTGGCGGTTTTGTCAAGATGGTCGGTGAGGGGCGCGATGAAGATGTGAGTGAGGCCGATAAAAAGAAGTCTTTTACGCATAAGCCGCTACTGGCTAGAGCTGCTATTGTCGCAGCCGGTGCTACTATGAACCTGCTGCTTGCAGCGATTCTTTTTCCTGTTATATTTATGATAGGCGTAGAGGTTCCCGCTTATATGGATAAAGTCCCTGTGGTTGGCTATGTTATAGAGGGCGAGGCCGGAGAACGGGCCGGTCTTATTCAGGGCGATATTATTAAGTCGATAGACGGAAACGTGGTTACTACGTGGGAGAAGATGTATAAGTCTATAGCCCTTAATCCTGAAAAGACTATAGATCTTAGTATCTTGCGTGGCGATAAAAATATAAGCCTTGTCTTTACCCCGGAGGCATCACAGGAGCTCGGGATCGGGGTTGGTGGTTTTTATCCGCCCATGATGGCGCGTGTCGGGGCCGTAAGTGCTGGTTCTCCGGCAGAGAAGGCCGGGTTGCAGGTCGGCGATATTATTTCAAAGGTCGATGGCAATGAGATAGAGCACTGGACTAAACTACAGGATCTAGTGCGCGGTAGCGATACCGAGCGTATATTTACTATTTTGCGCGATGGTGCTGCCATGGACGTGGCGATAGTACCTGCCTATAGCGAAGAGACGAAGGGCTACCTAGTCGGCATAGCGCAGGGCGAGGAGATGATCTTAAAGAAGTACGGAGTTATCGAGTCCATAAAGCTTGGTACTCATAAGGCCGTAGAGCTTACCGTGCTGCTCTTTAAGGTACTTGGCAGGCTCGTTGCCGGTGATTTATCGATGAAAAGCCTGGGTGGGCCGATTATGATAGCGCAGGTAGCAGGACAGGCCGCATCATCAGGGGTTATCGAGATACTCTCTCTGCTTGCATTTTTGAGTCTTCAGCTTGGTATTATCAACCTTTTCCCTGTACCCGTCCTTGATGGTGGGCATTTATTTTTCTGCGGTATCGAGGCGATACGCGGTAAACCAATAAGCGAGCGCATTCAGGGGCTGGCGCAGTATGCCGGGATGGTCCTTTTGATAGCCTTGATGGTCTTTGTGACGTGGAACGACCTGTGGCGTATCTTTGGCGCAAATTTTGGATGACGATTTCATAGCTTCCGACGTCCTGCATTTTTCTGGCGGCGTCTCGGTCTAACAACCCTTGATTACAAAGCAGTTATTTGGGTCGGCGAGTCCTTTACCTGACAGGTAAAGGACTCGTGGCCATACCTTGGAAGATTTCTTATGAGTGAAGAATCAGATTACCTAGATATGCTCTTGTCCGGTGAAGAGCCGTCTGGCCAGAGGATACTGGCTATCGATACATCCTCGACCTCTGGCTCTGTAGCCCTTGTTGAGGGCGGCACTGTCATCTCCGAGCTGAAGATTTCCCGGGTCAGTACGCATTCAGAGTGGCTTATGCCTGCGATAGAGTTGTTTTTAAAGGATTGCAACCTAGGGGTCTCTGAGATAGATCTTTTTGCCGTGGGGAGCGGGCCGGGTTCTTTTACAGGGCTTCGCGTGGGGGTCAGTACCTTAAAGGGGTTGGCCTGGGCGGTGTCTCGCCCTGTTATCGGTGTTTCTACCTTGCAGGCTCTAGCCATGAATATAAAAGAGCAGGACGCGCTAATATGTCCTGTTCTTGATGCACGAAAGGGGCAAGTCTATAGTGCGCTCTTTATGTTGAGTTGCGGAGAGCTGGAGCGAGTCATGGAGGATGCCGCACAGTGTCCGGAAGAGGTGCTGGAGGTCTTGACCGATACAGGTCTTGTCAATGAGTCCATGCCGCTTATTTTTGTAGGTCATGGCTTGACGGTCTATGGGGATCTGATAAAGTCTGAAATCGGCGAATCCATCTTTGCGCCGGAAGAATTATGGGACGTAAGTGCTGGCAATATTGGGCTTATTGCAGGCGATAGATCGGACGAGGTCATAACTCCCGTAGAACTCCTACCTACCTACCGCAGGGTCTCTGAGGCCGAGTTTAAAAGAAATTAAAGTTATGAAATTTAGAATCTTTATCGGTTACTATGGCTTAAGATATAGTCTAGTTGACTTTCCCTTGCCTATGGGGTAAAATTTAACTTGCATAGGTGTTAAAATTTCCAAGCAGGAGGGCTCTTTTATGAACAAGAACAGTAGCCGTGTACCAGAGGGGGAATTAATGCAAAACAGGGAGCTGAGGCAGGCGTCCTTGGCACATGACGAGTTTGACGAGAAGGCAGCAAGGTTGGAGAAACAGGTCACACTTAGCGAGACTGAAAGTATAGAGCTTAAGAAGATCAAAAAGAAAAAATTAGCGATGAAGGATAAGATGGAGAGTATAATCAGCGAAGCGGGCTGATCTTCCATATATAAAAACATACATGCGTAGCGATAGAGTTAAGAAAGGGGCTAATAGAGTTCCCCAAAGGGCACTACTTTATGCTACGGGCGTGCCCCGTAGCGAGATGAAGGCTCCTTTTATAGGGATTGCCACGAGCTTTACAGATCTTATACCTGGCCATATTGGTATGAGGGATCTGGAGAGGTTTATCGAGAAGGGTGTGCACACCGGAGGTGGGTATCCTTTTCTCTTTGGTGTTCCAGGTATCTGCGACGGTATCTCGATGGGGCACAGGGGTATGCATTACTCTCTGCCCTCTCGCGAGCTTATAGCCGATTTGGTTGAGAGCGTTACCGAGGCGCATGCTTTGGACGGCTTGGTGTTGCTTACCAACTGCGATAAGATTACCCCTGGTATGCTTATGGCGGCGGCGCGTCTTAATGTGCCGACCGTAGTCGTCACGGCCGGGCCGATGATGACTGGGCGATATAAGGGGGCTCGTACTTCTTTTATACGTAATACATTCGAAGCGATGGGTCGCTTTAGCGAGGGTAAGATTACTAAGGACGAGCTTGAGAAATGCGAGCTTGGAGCTTGCCCGGGTGCGGGTAGTTGTCAGGGCCTTTATACGGCCAACACAATGAGCTCGCTGACCGAGGCCATGGGGATGAGTCTTCCCGGTTGTGGCACTGCGCCGGCGGTAACGAGTGAGAAAAGACGTATAGCCTTTGATAGTGGCGTGAGGATAGTCGAGCTTGTACGTAAAGATATAAAACCTCTGGATATCCTGACAAAGAATGCATTTGAAAATGCCGTCCAAGTTGATCTAGCCCTTGGCGGATCTTCCAATACTGTGCTGCATCTTCTGGCTATTGCCCATGAGGCTGGTGTTGACTTACCGCTTGATACCTTTGATAGGCTTGCTCGCACTACGCCGCATCTGGCTTCGTTAGAGCCGGTAGGTAATTATTATATGGAAGACCTGCACTGGGCCGGTGGCATCCCAGCCGTAATGAGCCGGATAAAGAGCGGGATAAAGAATAATATAACGGTCTCTGGCCTTAAGGTCAAAAAGATTATCGAGGCAGTTGATTTTATAGATGATGACGTTATCAGGACTCGCAAGCAGGCCCATCATAAAGAGGGTGGGATCGCGATCCTTAAAGGTAATATCGCTCCGACCGGAGCTGTCATTAAGCAATCCGGCGTTAGTGCTAAAATGATGAAGTTTACTGGTAAGGCTCGCGTCTTTGACTCGGAAGACAAGGCCATGCGTGCTATCCAGGGTAAGGCCGAGCGTAGAGTCAAGGCAGGCGATTTTGTCGTCATCAGATACGAAGGCCCAAAAGGAGGCCCGGGAATGCGCGAGATGCTCGCACCGACGGCTGCCATTATGGGCCAGGGTCTGGGCGATTCCGTAGCACTCCTCACCGATGGTCGTTTCTCCGGCGGCACACGCGGGCCTTGCATTGGGCACGTATCTCCTGAGGCAATGGAGGGCGGTGTTATAGCCCTTATTAAAGACGGTGATATTATCGAGCTCGATGTGAAGAAAAGAAAGCTGGAGCTTAAGGTCACGGCTGCCGAGCTTAAGAAGAGACGAGCAAAGTGGAAGGCCCCTAAGCCGAAGATAACCACCGGGTGGTTATCAAGGTATGCAAAGGTCGTAACATCGGCTGATACCGGGGCTGTCTTGAAGGCCTAGAACGACCATTAAGAATTAACTGCCGTCAAGAATTTAAAAAACTGATACCGGGGCTGTTTTGAAGGCTTAAAGCGGCGAAATAATCTGGTCTTATTATATTATAAAGAACGGCGGTACTATATTTAAGTCAATAAAACTCCCTGCCCTCTTCCTTTGTAAAAGGGGAGTGTTTTATATTGTTATTTAGATGATTTTGGTGTTTTCGTACCATCTTGAGAAATAATAATCAATTATCAGGATAATTTACTGACTATGAAAAAAAGCGGTGCAGAAATATTTTTAGAATGCCTTAAAAAAGAAAAGGTAGATACCATATTCGGCTATCCCGGCGGAGCGGTCTTGCCGATCTACGACGTCCTTTATAAGGCCGATATGAGGCATATCCTTGTTCGTCATGAACAGGGTGCGGTCCATATGGCAGACGGGTATGCAAGGGCTAGTGGTAGGCCAGGTGTTGTGCTGGTTACCTCAGGCCCCGGTGCAACGAACACGGTAACAGGGCTCGCTACGGCCTATTCGGACTCGATCCCTATGGTGGTCTTTACCGGTCAGGTACCTACGGCACTTATCGGCAACGATGCCTTTCAGGAGGCCGATATCGTAGGTATTACAAGGCCTTGCACAAAGCATAACTATCTTGTTAAAGACGTTAAAGACCTGGCCAGAATCGTAAAAGAGGCCTTTTATATCGCAACGACCGGCAGACCCGGCCCGGTGCTTATAGATCTGCCAAAGGACGTGCAGACCGCTGTAACTGATTTTAGCTACCCGGATAATGTAGATATTCCTAGTTATCAGCCAAACCTGAAGGGGCATTCAGGGCAGATAAAGAAGGCCTTGAAGCTGATACTGGCCTCTGAAAGACCGGTAATATACGCAGGTGGCGGCGTGATTAGCTCTAACGCAGCGGCCGAGCTCACGAGCTTTGTCAGAAAGCTCGGTATACCTGTTACCAATACCCTTATGGGGCTTGGCGGTTTTCCAGGTGATGATCCGCTCTTTATGGGAATGCTAGGGATGCACGGAACATATGCGGCAAATATGGCGATGACAAATACAGATTGTCTGATTGCCATTGGTTCGCGTTTTGATGATAGGGTTACAGGCAAGATCGACGAGTTTGTCCCTTACGCAAAGATTATTCACTTAGATGTCGATCCGACGTCTATTAGTAAGAACGTCGCCGTTGATATCCCTATAGTAGGGGATATTAAGAATGTCCTGAAGGTAATGCTAAAAGAGCTTACCGGTGCCGCAAAGTTCAAGCGCAGCATCAAGGCGTGGCGCACCGAGATCGATGGTTGGGCAGCGACACATACGCTCTCGGCCAAGCAGGATAAAAAGAAGAAGATCAGGCCTCAGTATGTCGTTGATAGATTGTATGCGCTTACAAAGGGAGATGCCATCATAACGACCGAGGTCGGGCAGAACCAGATGTGGAGTGCGCAATTTTATAAATATAAAAACCCTCGAACCTTCCTTACAAGCGGCGGTTTGGGGACTATGGGCTACGGCCTGCCAGCGGCCATTGGTGCGCAGGTGGCCTTCCCGGAGAAGACCGTTATAGATATCGCCGGAGACGGCTCGATACAGATGAATATACAGGAGCTGGCTACAGCGGTTGATCAGAAGTTGCCGGTTAAGATCGCTATACTAAATAACCGTTTCCTCGGAATGGTCAGGCAGTGGCAGGAGCTATTTTTTGATAAGCGGTACTCATCGACCTGCATAGGGAATAAGCCGGACTTTGTTAAGCTTATAGAGGCCTACGGTGGTGTCGGGCTACGCGCCAAGACACCTGATGAAGTCGATAATGTTATTAAGCAGGCCCTGAAAATAACAGACAGGCCTGTGCTTATGGATTTTGTCGTGGACGCAACAGAAGATGTCTACCCGATGGTTCCGGCTGGGCAGCCGCTCAATAAGATGCTGCTAGTTTAAGCAACAGGATAGAATATACTAACCAACGAACTTTGCTCGTAATGTAGTGAGCAAGACAAGGTAGCTATGGATAAAGGTGTAAGACATACGATTTCAGTATCGGTAGTAAACGAGTTCGGGGTGCTCTCGCGGATAGCGGGGTTATTCTCTGGCAGGGGCTTTAATATCGAGAGCCTGTGCGTGGCAGAGACGCTGGACCCGAAGGTCTCGCGTATGACTATTGTTACGACAGGTGACGATAGGATTTTGGAGCAGATAACAAAGCAACTCAATAAGCTTGTAAATGTCATTAAGGTATATGACCTGACCGGTGAAGAGTACTTTGAGCGAGAGTTGGCCCTGATTAAGGTCAATATCAAGCAGGATACAAGGACAGAAATCCTGAGTATCGTTGATATCTTCAGGGCAAAGATAGTTGACGTAAGCCCCAGGAGTTATACCCTTGAGGTTACGGGTGATGAGAATAAGATACGCGCTATAACCGAGTTGCTCCGTCCTTTCGGGATTAAGGAGATAGTAAGGACCGGGCGCATAGCACTTGGAAGAAGTCCAAAGGCCAAGTAGCTTTACTGTAAATATAGAAGAGTGGATGATAAAACGGAGGAAGTAAATGAAGGTATATTACGAAAAGGACGCTGATCTTGAAAAGATAAAGAGTAAAAAGGTATCGGTTATTGGTTTTGGTAGTCAGGGGCACGCTCACGCGCAGAATATGAGCGAGAGTGGAGTGAATGTTACCGTAGGGCTGAGGGCTGGAAGTTCTTCATGGAAGAAGGCCGAGGCCGTGGGGCTGCCGGTCAAAGAAGTCGCCGAGGCCGTAAAGGACGCAGATGTTGTTATGATTCTTCTGCCTGACGAGGTGCAGCCCGCAGTATATAAAAGTGAAATCGAACCTAACCTGAAAGAAGGCGCGTATATCGCATTTGCTCACGGTTTTAGTATACATTTTGGCTTTATCGAGGCAGGAGAGAATACAAATGTATTTATGGCAGCCCCGAAGGGGCCGGGCCATCTGGTTCGTCACGAGTATGAGCAGGGTAAGGGCGTACCAACACTCGTAGCCGTTCATAAGGACGCCTCAGGAGATACTCTGGAGGTAGCTCTTGCTTACGCATCTGCAATCGGAGGGGGACGCGCCGGCATTATCGAGACGACCTTCCGTGACGAGACCGAGACGGATCTTTTTGGCGAGCAGGCAGTGCTCTGCGGCGGTGTGACCGCCCTTATTACAGCGGGCTTTGAGACGTTGACCGAGGCCGGATATCCGCCGGAGATGGCGTACTTCGAGTGTCTTCATGAGATGAAGCTGATAGTAGATCTTATCTATGAGGGCGGCATTGCAAATATGCGCTATTCTATAAGTAACACGGCCCAGTACGGCGATCTTACAAGAGGACCGAGGGTCATAACCGATGCTACCAAGGTCGAGATGAAGAAGATACTCACCGAGATACAGAGCGGTGTTTTTGCAAGAGAATGGATGGCAGAGCATGAGAAGGGCAAACCGAATTTTGAGGCACTTAACGCAAAGGGAGAGGGTCATCAGATAGAGGAAGTCGGTGCCAAGCTCAGAAAAATGATGAGCTGGATGAAGGACTCAAAGATCGTCGATAAGGCACGGAACTAGATACCGCCTTGGAGACTATATATAGAAAAGAAATAATGCCTGGAGGAATTCTTCAGGTGGCGCGTGAGGGCTATCCATTTATATTGATAGCCCTTGCTCTTAATGTGCTTACTGGCTGGTTGGAGATTTACTGGCTCTTTGGTATAACCTGCGTTCTTACGGCATGGGTCGTCTGGTTCTTCAGGGATCCGGTTAGGCAGGTGCCATCGGGTGGGGCTTGGACTATAGTGAGCCCTGCGGACGGCGTGGTCATTAAGGCCGAGCCTGTGCAGGAAGATAAGCTGCTGAATGCCGAGGTCATTAAGGTCAGTATCTTTATGAACGTATTTAATGTACATGTCAATAGGACTCCGATATACGGACGTGTTTTAAAGGTCGTTTATAGCCCGGGAAAGTTCTTTAACGCGAGCTTTGATAAGGCTTCGCTTTATAACGAACAGAACGCGATACTTATGGAAGGCTACGGCGGTCGTCGCATCGTATTTACTCAGATCGCGGGGCTTGTCGCGCGGCGTATAGTATGCCGCGCTAAAGAAGGTATGGAGCTTAACTGCGGAGAGCGTTTTGGTCTGATTCGGTTTGGATCAAGGCTTGATGTATACCTGCCGCTTGATACGGAGATAGCCGTTAAGGTTGGTGATAAGGTAAGGGCTGGCACTAGTATTATCGGACGCTGGCAACAGGTACAGTGACCTATGATAGATCGAGACGTAAGCAGGCGAAGGTCTAAGAAAAGAAGAGACGGGATGAAGAAGGGGGTATATCTTCTTCCAAATCTATTGACTTCGGCGAGCCTTTTTGGTGGTTTTTACTCTATTGTCGCAGCTCTGGACGGCAAGTACGAGATCGCGGCTATCGCAATACTTATCTCTGCCGTGCTGGATTGTCTGGACGGGCGAATAGCAAGGCTTACCGGTACTACGAGTCGTTTTGGTATGGAGTATGACTCGCTTGCCGATCTTGTCGCATTCGGATTGGCTCCGGGGTTTCTGATATTTGTCTGGGCTGTTCGTCCCTTTGGCAGGTACGGCTGGCTCGCGGCCTTTTTGTATGTCGTCTGCGGTGCGTTGCGTCTGGCGCGTTATAATGTCGAGGCTCCGAGCGTTGGTAGCAAGCGTTTCAATGGCCTGCCGATTCCGGCTGCAGCTGCATTTATCGCGGCGACCGTATTGCTCTTTCACTATATCGGGCAAGGCCAGATCCCAAAGCATATAGCCATACCTGTTATAGTTTATTGTCTGGCGTTTTTGATGATAAGCAATGTTAAGTTTCACAGTTTTAAGGAGCTTAACTTTACCAAGAGAATGCCCTTTATACTTTTGGTTGGTGCGGTCTTTTTATTAATACTTATTGCGGCCGAGCCGCAGGTTATGTTGTTTATCTTGACCTTTGGCTATGTTGTCTCAGGCCCTGTAATGTGGATTGTCGGTAAGCGTAAGAAAGAAGTCAGCTACGTCCATGATGACGACGAAGTCGTAGCCAAAAAAACCAAATAAAAAAAGAGAGTTGTGATATGAGTGAGTTGGTAAGGATATTTGATACCACACTTAGAGACGGCGAGCAGTCGCCCGGGGCCTCGATGAATGTCGAGGAAAAGCTCCGAGTGGCTCATCAGCTTGCACGTCTTGGTGTTGACATTATAGAAGCGGGTTTTGCAGTTAGCTCTCCCGGTGACTTTGATGCGGTACGCCGAATCGGCCAAGAGGTCGAAGGCCCGGTGGTCTGCTCCCTTGCGCGTGCCATTGCAAAGGACATCGATGTTGCATGGGATGCACTAAAAGGTGCGTCAAAGCCTCGTATTCATACATTTATTTCGACCTCTGATATTCACTTGAAGTATCAGTTTAAGCTCTCCAGAGACGAGGCCTTAAAGCGTGCCGTAGATATGGTAACGCATGCAAAGGGTTACGTAGATGACGTAGAGTTTTCTCCGATGGATGCTTCACGCACAGAAGAGAGCTATCTTTTTGAGGTCTTGGAGGCCGTAATAGAGGCCGGTGCAACGACCGTGAATATCCCTGATACCGTTGGCTACGCTCTGCCAAAGCAGTTTGGCGAGCTTATAAAAGGGATAAAGGAAAAGGTCCCTAATATCGATAAGGCCGTTATATCGGTTCATTGTCATAACGACCTGGGCTTGGCAGTTGCCAATGCCTTAAGTGCCGTAGTAAACGGCGCTCGTCAGGTCGAGTGTACGATAAACGGAATAGGCGAGCGTGCAGGAAACTCTTCACTTGAAGAGATAGTTATGATACTTAAGACCAGAAGAGATCTGCTGGACCTTGATACATTAATTAATACAGAGCAGATAATCGCATCCAGTCGCTTGATAACAGGCATAACAGGGATGACCGTCCAGCCGAATAAGGCGATAGTCGGAGCAAATGCCTTTGCCCATGAGTCGGGTATTCATCAGGACGGGCTTTTAAAAGAAAAGACTACCTATGAGATAATGAGTCCCGAGTCGGTTGGGCTCTCTAAATCAACTCTAGTCCTTGGTAAGCACTCGGGGCGTCATGCCTTTAGGACCAGACTTGAAGAGCTTGGCTATAACTTAACGGACGGCGAAATTAATAAGGCCTTTGAACGTTTTAAATCTCTGGCAGATAAAAAGAAAGAAGTCTTTGATGAGGATTTAGAAGCGATTGTACAAGACGAGGTCTTAAGCCTTGCCATACCTGAACGGTATAAGATCGTTAGTCTTACAATTGAGAGCGGTACTGAGTCTCAGCCGCATGCCTTGGTCCAGTTGGAGGTAGACGGCTCGCTTAGAAGGTTTGAGGCTGTGGGTGACGGTGCTGTAGACGCCGCCTTCCGTGCGATTGCGAATGCTACAGGTACTGGGAGTAAGCTCTTGCATTACGCGGTAAATGCCATAACCGGCGGCACCGATGCGCAGGGCGAGGTCACGGTTAGAATCCAGGAGCGTGAGGATATCGTCATTGGTCAAGGTGCGCATACCGATATTATAGTCGCCAGCGCAAGGGCCTATATAAATGCTCTAAACAGGCTTGAGCATAAAAAGAAGCAGGGTGATATGCTGGACTTATTCTAGCACCTGCGGTGCGGCACCAGTCCAGTAGTAAGGTATGAGCCGTGCGTAGTCAGTAATTACCAAGGTGGATTTGCTGTACGCAGTACCACCTTCTTTGGAAAAAGGGGATTGAGGGGGACTGTTTTGTTTTGGTTTGGTTATGAAACGACGTGATAATCTCGTACTTGTTTTAAATAAGCGGTTTGTGATGTTTTGGGGTAATTTTTTTAAAGAGAGTTATCCCGGGTCGATTACGGTACTGTTGCAGTAACGTAGGGCAAGGCTTTAGCCTTGCGGTCTTTAACGTCGTGTTGGCATTAAAAGACGCAACCCTGAAGGGTTGCCCTAGATAGACCTTACTGTTTTTGAGAACGGGATAGAAGCGGATTTGTTTTTGTATTTAAATCTATAAATGAGTTAGTAGAATAACTATAGAAAGAGAGGCTAATCTAATTATGGCTGGAAGAGTTAAGAAGCAATCGATGACGATAACCGAGAAGATCCTTGCAAAGCACGCGGGGCGCAAATCAGTCAGTGCCGGTGAGTTGATAAATGCCAAGATCGATATAGCACTAGGCAATGATATTACAGCACCTATTGCTATCTCGGAGTTTAAAAAGGTCGGTGCCAAGAAGGTCTTCAACCGAAATAAGGTCGTTCTTATTCCCGATCACTTTACGCCGAACAAAGACATTCAGTCTGCTACGCAGTGTAAGATAGTCAGGGAGTTTGCCAAGGAGCAAAAGCTTAAGCATTATTACGAAGGCGGCGAGGTCGGCGTAGAGCACGCGCTCTTGCCGGAGAAAGGAATAGTCGGCCCGGGTGATGTAGTTATCGGTGCTGACTCTCATACCTGTACTTACGGCGGCTTGGGCGCATTTGCAACAGGTGTTGGCTCGACCGATCTGGCTGCTGCGATGGTAACGGGTGAGGTTTGGTTTAAGGTGCCTGAGACTATGAAGTTCGTCTATCACGGTAAACTGAATAAATGGGTAAGTGGTAAGGATCTGATCTTGCGCACTATCGGTGATATTGGCGTGGACGGTGCGCTGTACCGCGCAATGGAGTTTACAGGTTCTGTAATCGATAAGTTATCGATGGACGGGCGGCTTACTATGTGTAATATGGCTATCGAGGCCGGTGGTAAGAGCGGAGTTATTGCGCCTGATGAGACGACAAAAAAATATACAAGAAACCGTTTTGAACGTAAGGCTGTTTATTACGAGAGCGATGCGGATGCTAAATATGTAGAGGTTATGGACTATGATTGTCGTAAAATCGAGCCTCAGGTTGCTATGCCTCATCTGCCGGAAAACACAAAGAACGTAAGTGAGGTTGGTAAAATCTCTATTGATCAGGTAATTATTGGTAGCTGCACAAATGGCAGAATGGAGGACCTGGAGATAGCCGCAAAGATTCTGCGTGGCAAGAAAGTATCCAGCAATGTACGGTTGATTGTTATCCCTACGACCCCGAAGATCTACGCCGATGCGATGAAGAAAGGCTGGTTTGATATCTTCCTTAAGGCCGGGGCTATTATCAGTCCGCCTACATGCGGGCCGTGCCTTGGCGGGCACATGGGAATACTCGGCCCGGGCGAGCGAGCCGTGGCGACGACCAATAGGAACTTCATCGGAAGGATGGGAGACGTCACAAGTGAGGTCTATCTCTCTAACCCGGCCGTGGCCGCAGCATCGGCTATACTCGGTCGCGTAGCAGGCCCGGATGAAGTTATGAAAAGGAAAAAGAAGTAGTCTTTACTGCTCTTTATCTATTTGTTTATATTACGATTTTATAGCTACGAGCGGCAATGTGCGAGCTTGTGCTAATTAAATAAAATTAAAAAATAAAGGTGGACTATGAAGGTTAAGGGAAGTGTTTGGAAGTTTGGAGCTGATGTTGATACCGATAGGATAATTCCTGCCAGGTACTTAAATACCTCTGACCCAAAGGAGTTGGCAAAGTGTTGTATGGAGGATGCCGACCCTGAATTCAGCAAGCATGTCGAAAAGGGAGACATCATAATGGCCGATAAAAACTTCGGTTGCGGGTCTTCGCGCGAGCATGCGCCTATATCAATAAAGGCCAGCGGCGTTTCGTGTGTTATTGCAAAAAGCTTTGCCCGTATCTTTTACAGGAATTCTTTTAATATGGGGCTGCCTATCCTTGAATGCGCCGAGGCCGTTGACGGAACAAAGGCCGGAGACAAAGTAGAGGTTGACATGGGCAAGGGAGAGGTATATAACATAACTCGAAAGAAGACTTATCAGGCACGCCCAGTGCCACCCTTTATGCAGGAACTGGTAGGGGCCGGAGGCCTTATGAAATGGATAAAAAAAAGGGGGAAGGTATGAGAAAGGAGAACGCTAAAAGCACTATTCTTTACACTGACAAGCTCCATATTGAGAGCAAGACTCTTTTTCTTGATCTAAAGGAAAATGCCGGCGGTAAGTTTCTCCAGATAGCTGAGCTATCGAATGCAAGAAGAAGTACGGTCGTTATACCCTTAAGCGGCTTTAATGAATTTATGCAGACCTTGCAGAAGATGTCTATTGAGCATCGCATCAGCGAGGGTGAGTTAGACGAAAAAGAGATCAGTGGAGAGGGAATCCTTGAAGAAGTATAACATACTGGCCCTGCCCGGAGACGGAATAGGCCCTGAAATAGTCAATGAAGCACTTAGAGTATTAGGTAAGGTCGCAGCACGGTTTGATGCAGAGTTTACGGTAAATGCGGCACTTGTTGGCGGAGCATCGATTGATCAGAGCGGCATGCCGCTTATGCCCGAGGTTTTAGCGGCGGCAATAGACGCGGATGCCGTCTTGCTCGGTGCCGTAGGTGGGCCGAAGTGGGAGGCCATGGATTATTCCATCCGCCCCGAGCGTGCCCTGCTTGCTCTGCGTAAAGAGCTTGGCCTTTTTGTGAACCTGCGCCCGGCAAAGGTCTACGGTCCGCTCATTGATTCCTCTACGCTTAAGCGTGAGGTCATCGAGGGCGTTGATATAATGGTTCTGCGTGAACTTACCGGAGGTATCTATTTTGGTGAGCCCAGAGGCGTTGAGACGCTCCCAGACGGCACGGAACGGGGAATTAATACGTATGTCTATACAACACCAGAGATCGAGCGTATAGCGCGTGCAGCCTTTGAGGTAGCGATGAAACGTGGTAAGCGTCTTACCAGCATCGACAAGGCAAATGTCCTGGAGGCGACCGAGCTCTGGCGTAAAGTCGTCATTGAGGTCGGCAAAGATTATCCCGAGGTCGAGCTTAGCCATATGTATGTCGATAACTGTGCTATGCAGCTTGTGAGGAATCCGGGGCAGTTTGATGTCTTGGTGACCGGCAATATGTTCGGCGATATTATATCAGATGAGGCAGCGATGCTTACCGGTTCTATCGGTATGTTGCCGTCTGCGAGCCTAAGTGCTGGTAATAAGCATGCAATGTATGAGCCGATCCACGGCAGCGCACCTGATATAGCAGGGCAGGGGATAGCTAATCCGCTTGCGACGATCCTGTCTGTCGCGATGATGCTCAGATATTCCTTTAATATGGAAGATGCTGCGGTATGGCTGGAGAGTGCCGTCGATGACGTCCTTGATAAGGGTTACAGAACCCCTGATATCTTTACCGAAGGCATGCGTAAGGTCAATTGCACCGAGATGGGCGATGCCGTCCTTGCGGAGCTTGAGGCATTGGTTAGTTAAGTCTTAGATTTTTATATCTGAATTGTTTGAAGCCCCCCTAAACGGTGTTTAGGGGGGCTTTTTTTTGCTTAGGAAGGAGAACTCGTTTTAAATGTTATAATTTTTCAGGATCAAATCTTTTGCTAAATTCACCCCTTATATCTTCGAAACGTGTAAAGCCTTCTTCTTCCATATGTTGTGCAAAATCAATGCTTCGCTCAGTGCCGCAAATTGCAGACCAATAATACTTTACCTTACCAAGAGCATCTCTACCAAGAGCATCTCTTTTATTCAGCCGCATAATAGTTTATCTGACTCCTTGCTTTAAATTATTAGCAGTATTTGGAGACCTTAAAATCGGCTCAAAGACATTCTTATTAAGAAAAAACATTATCTCTTCATCTTTTGTCATGGTTAACTACTATTTAGTTAATGGTTGATTTTATTAAACTGCTCTTTCTTCAGGGTATACATAGACAGGGACAGTAACGGTTTTCTCTGCCTCTTCCTTTGTTAGTATCTTATGTTCGATTTCTTTTGATACTTCTGCAATCAGATATTTTTCACCACATTGTTGGCATACCCCTGCAGGTACGTCTTGGAATATGTATAATTGTTCTTTGTAGCGGTAGTCCAGCTCGACTTTTTCCGGGCTTACTTGACCTCCGCACTGTGAACAGTCTCCGTATTTATGCATTTTATTTACTCCTTTTCGGTTCTCGTTCTGTCGTTAGTCCATTTCGGTTTTTTTGGTAAATAGACCGTTAGTATCCGAATCCACTGGTTAGTCGAATATCCACATACTATGTGTATGGGTTTATTGTCAGAATAGCCTAAGATCAGACAGCTTTTTCCTCTTTGGTCATTAGGATAGTTCTCTAATATTTCGCCGTTTAAAATAGCTCTTTCCAAATCCTCTATTGTTATATCTTCTGCGTATCTTTCTTTTTCGCCGTGGAGGCTAATCTCATATTTGTTGGTTTGTATCTTTAATTTAATCTCTGCCATCTCCATCTTAAGTTTATATCATATTTCTTGGATTTTAACAATATAGCAAGCTACCTCCCCAGCCATCTCTTCAGCACCATAATCGCCGTTCTTTTATCCAGCGGTTCGTTGTTGTTACCGCAGTGGGGGTCCTGGGTGCACGACGGACACGAGACCACGCAGGGGCAGTCCTCCATAAGTTCTAATGTCGCCTCAAACCAATGTTCGACCATATCAAAGCCACGCCCTGTCAGGCCTATACCACCCTCAACGCCGTCGTAGATAAAGATCGCCGGCTGCTCTAGGTCAGGATTAATCGGGAAGTAACTGACCCCTCCCAGATCATTGCGGTCACAGATGGCAAAGAGCGGCAGGGCTGCGATCTGAGCGTGTTCAAGGGCGTGCATGCCTCCTGCGCCGTCGTAGCCGAGCTCTTTGGCCTCAAGCAGTATATCTTCACCGACCGTCATCCAGACGCCCTTTGTCGTAAAGACATGCGGCGGCAGGTCCAGATAGATCTCGTCTATAACCTTCCTTGTATTTATATCTTTTTTCATATAACCCAACACAGTCTCGGTCGTCCTTAGCGTACCTCGGCTTATAACAAGGCCGCCAGAGCCAACTGATTTTTCGCTGTCGATAGACAGAATCTCGGTATCCTCGTCACTAAGCGGGGTTGTGTAGTAATTCAGATCGACCTCCTGGCAGAAGACCTCTTTATCGCCCAGATGCAGGCCCGTTACCTTATACTGCGAGC
The DNA here is from genome assembly GCA_024278765.1 of Deltaproteobacteria bacterium. Lineage (GTDB taxonomy): Bacteria > Desulfobacterota > GWC2-55-46 > GWC2-55-46 > DRQE01 > JAJRSM01. The sequence goes on from JAJRSM010000034.1 coordinate 27,378, forward strand.
CACGGTGCAGGTAGATCGCACCCGGGTGCAGCTCTCGCAGGACACGCGTAGAGTCGGCCTCACCGAGCAGCGTCTTATCGTCTGCGATTATCCTGAAGGCACTTCCCGTGCCTCTAATCGATACGCCGTTATGTGGACGGCGACTGCGAGTTATCCATGTTTTTTTAACCGGCAGATACAGAACCCTTTTATCGCGCGTGAGTGTTTTTAGTGCCGGCTCTATATCTTCCCGATCAAAGACCTCTTCGGTGCTCTCCATCGGAACCTCGCTAAAGGCGCAAGGCAGGTGTGCTTCCAGTATTGGCAGGTTTGCTGTATCCAAAGTTGCGGCCTCTACGTTACGTCTGAAAAAATCAGTCGGATGGCGCATAAAGTATTTATCTAGTGCGTCTTCTATGGCGATCATTATAATAAGGGACTCTCGTCCTTTTCGTCCGACGCGTCCGGCGCGTTGCCATGTAGAGCTTATAGTCCCGGGATAACCGATCAGTATGCATACGTCAAGGCCGCCGATATCAACGCCTAATTCCAGTGCGCTCGTTGTGATCACTCCGTGCAGTTCGCCGCTGAAGAGTCGCGCCTCGATCTCTCGGCGTTCTTCGGGCAGGAAGCCCGAGCGGTAAGAGCTTACTACTTGGGTAAGTTCAGGGCGGCCCTGCGAGACCCACCGATATATAAGTTCTGTAATTTTACGAGACTTTGTAAAGGCAATCGTCTTAAAACCCTGTTCGACCGACTCGCAGAAGAGTTTTGTCGCAACCGAGTAGGGGCTCTGGCCTTCTTCCGGGTCAATGAAGATAAAGTTGCGTTTACCCTGCGGTGCGCCGGACTCGGTTATGGCCTGAAACGGCAGGCCTGTGAGACGCTCTGCGAGTTCTATTGGATTTGCTATAGTCGCTGAGCAGGTTATGAACTGCGGGTCTGCATCGTAAACGGCTGCGATTCTGCGAAGTCTTCTGATAAGTTGCGCTACGTGCGAGCCAAGCACACCACGGTATGTGTGGAGTTCGTCTAATACGATATACTTCAGACCTTTGAAAAACTCCGCCCAGTTCTGATGAAAGGCGCAGATGCCGAGATGGAGCATATCAGGGTTTGTTAGTAGGATGTTCGGTGGCTTCTCACGAATCTTTTTGCGCTTATAATCGGTCGTATCACCGTCGTATATAGCCGCGATATTTTTATGGTCAATCCCTTCTATTGATTTGGTGAATTCATTGATACCCTTTAGCTGGTCCTGCGTAAGGCTCTTGAGCGGAAAGATATATAGAGCGTGTGCCTCAGGGTCATTCAAGACCGCCTCAACAACAGGGATGTTATAGATCAGGCTCTTACCACTTGCCGTCGGGGTCATTACAACGACGTTCCTGCCTTCTCTGATCAGGTTTATAGCATCGGTCTGATGAGAGTAGAGTTTTTCGCGGTCAATGGCCGCAAGGTTTTGCTGGAGTGCATCCGGCAGGGGTTTTTTAAGCGCACCGTATACGGGGGCTATAGCTCGCAGTTCTTCGTGATGAACGAGCTGGCGCAGGTCTTTACGGGTCTTGAGTTCTTTAATTAGAGTTGATATATCTTTTTTCATAGCGTCAATGTATGGAAAGCTCATGCGGCTGGATACTGCGAAAGTAAGTCTGTGTGGCTATTTAGAAGGCCTTTAAAGGATAGCCTATGGAGCAATATGAATAGTATAAGTTCTTGTTACGTAAAGATTATTTATATCATCTTGCATTTGGTTTGACAAGTTTGATTTGAGAGGGTAAGATTATTAAGATTAACGGGAACGGAAAATTATCAAGGGGAAGATGAATTTAGATGACGATCTTTAGATGCCAGAGTTGTAGAAGAGAATTGCCGCGTGAAGGCATAAAATACGTTGTAGAGGTCAGGAGTTTTGCTGATTTTGACGGCTATCTGGAAGAATATCCAGGTGATATTGATGATGGTTTAGAGGAACTTCTGGATGCAATGGAGAATATAGATCCATGCACGATGGAGGACGATGTCTATATGGAGCATACCTATATCGTATGTAAGTCTTGTAGAGACCGCTTTGCAAGAGATCCTTTTCATACAGAGACCTTTGCCGAGGCAGAAGAGATCGCCAAGGGAACACTGCATTAATCAAAGCTCTTATGTCAAGCAATGACCAAAGGGAGTCGCATAGCGACTCCCTTTTTTGTGGTTTGCTGCGCACGGTAAAGAACAACCTAACATGTCACCCTGAACTTGATTCAGGGTCTGTATTTGTTTTTGCGCAAGGTGATAAAGCAAGAACAGATGCTGAACTAAATTCAGCATGACAAATAGGGTGTTTAGTTATAATCGTTGCTGATAACTATCTGGCGATTTTGCGACAAAGGTGCTTTGCTCTGCGCAGGAGTTTGCCCCACCGCAGGTGGTGCTGCGCACGGTAAAGAACAACCTAAGATGCCACCCTGAACTTGATTCAGGGTCTGTATTTGTTTTTGCGTAAGGTGATAAAGCAAGAACAGATGCTGAACTAAATTCAGCATGACAAATATGGTATTTAGTTGTAATCGTTGCTGATAACTATCTGCTGATTTTGCGACGAAGGTGCTTTGCTCTGCGCAGAAGTTTGCCCTACCGCAGGTCGGCTTCCCCTAGGTGGGCGTTTGTAAGGTCGGCAAAGTGTTTTAAGATGGTTCGGAAAGGCGCGTAGCAGGGTGTGACCCAATGAATTTGTCCCACCGCAGGAGTTTGCCCCACCGCAGGTGGTGCTGCGCACGGCAAATTAATCAATATGATTAATTACTACGCGTTGCACGGAACTTTCTGATGCGCTTCGCTCACCGCAGGTGCGCAAAGTAAATGCATTAACCAGGTTTTGTCTTTGCGGCGAAGCCGCTTTGCTCTCCGCAGGAGTGCCGCCCCGCATGGGGCTTATTTGCCGAGCGGTAGGCGTTTTGCATTTATATCGGGCAGGCCGGCGGCTATGATTTTTTCTGCTGTTGTTTTGAAATCATAGCCGACCAGGTGGAATTCTATTTCATATGTTGCGGAGTTAAAGGTAAGAAAGCCTGCCCTTGGATCTCCGTCTCGTGGCTGCCCTACAGAGCCCGGATTTATGAGGTATAGCTTGTCTTTTTCGATCTTGATTTTTTCTTTGTGAGGTGTTGGCAACTCTTTGATTGTATCTTCGATATGGTCAAGGGTTGAGTCTCCTGTCGGGGTTAAAGAGTATATACTCCTTCTGTGTGTATGCCCCAGAAATGCCAGAGGCAGGGTGCGGGCATCCAGCATTAGCTTGAAGGCAGCGGCTGCTGCGTATTTTGAACTTATATATTTATTTGTTATATCTTTTGGTGAGTGTAAGGCTATGAAGAGGTTGTCAACTGCGATCTCTGGTGGAAGATCTTGTAGGAAGTCTTTATTTTCTTTTGTTAGTCTTTCCCTAGTCCATAGGATGGATTTTTCTGCTGGCTCGTTAAGGTTGTAAGGATCAGTCGTTGATACCGCCTCTTCGTCGTGGTTGCTGGCTATGGCGGTTATCGCCAGGTCTTTTATCAGGGCCACGCACTCGTTCGGGTCAGCATTGTAGCCGACTATATCGCCGAGACTTACAATGCGGTCTACTTCCAGCTCACTGACGTGGTTAAGCACGGCGTGTAGGGCCGCAATGTTTGAGTGTATGTCTATGAGCACTGCGTAGCGCATAGTGTGCCTCTATATCTTTTGTTGTGGGAAGGCTGAGAGCCTTGAGTGTGAGCTTACAGAGTGCCTTGCGGCAAGGTGTTTTCTTCTTCCTGAGTCTCGTCTGTCCTAGGTGAGACCCTGGGTGATTGAAGGGGATCGGGCTCTGACTCAGGTGCGTCAATATCATCATAATCTTCGATGAAGGACTCGGTAGGAGTCTCTGTCGGTGCTTCCTCTGCGTCTATCATAAAGAAGTCGTCTTCGCTTGGCGTATCTACAGTGGGCGATACGCTGGTCGGTGTTGTGCCTGTCTTAAAGACCTCAAAGAGGGCCTCTTTTGTAGATGAACTGGCCAGTAGTCCTGTCTCTTTGTCTATTCTTACGAACTCAACGCCGTCGGGGATCGGGAAGTTCTCTGGCGGTACGTCTTCCAAGGCTTTTTTCATGAACTTTACCCAGATTGGTGCTGCGGCTTTTGAGCCGGTCTCGTTCTTGCCAAGCGGCTTTTCATTGTCGTGTCCAAACCACACGCCTGCCACCAGATTTGGAACGTAGCCCATAAACCATGCGTCATTGAGGTTGTTGGTAGTTCCTGTCTTACCGGCTGCGGGTCGTTTAAGTGCGCGTGCCCTCCAGCCTGTGCCGTTCTCGACTACACCTTGTAAGAGGTTGGACATGAGGTAGGCCGTCTGTGGGCTTATGACCTCTTCTGATACCGGTGTGTTTTCTTCCAGCGTGTTGCCGTAACGGTCAAGTATCTTTGTAATGTATATTGGCTCGGTACGTACTCCGAGGTTTGCAATTGTGCTAAATACGCGTGTCATCTCCATAAGTGTTACGGCAGACGAGCCAAGGGCCAGCGAGAGATCTGGTGCTAGCTCTGAATCTATGCCGAGTTTTCTTGCGGTCTCGATTGCTTTTCTAACGCCGACGTCACGCAGGACCTTGATGGTAACGACGTTGCGGGACTTTGCCAGAGCTTGCCTGATGGTGGTAGGGCCGTGGAACTTCTTCTCAAAGTTTCTGGGCGTCCAGTCCCATGTCTCAGGCTCTTCTTCTTCGGCCAGCAGCTTGGTGGCATCCGGGTCAATAATTTCAACACCGTTTTCGTCTAGTTCCGGCTCTGGTTCTTTTTTTTGTACGATTTCTTCAAAGACGATAGGCGAATCTACTACGATAGTAGCAGGGGTATAGTCGCCGTCAAGGGCTGTAACGTAAGTGATCGGTTTAAAGGCAGAGCCGGGTTGGCGTTTTGCCTGAATGACGCGGTTAAACTGGGTCTTTTTAAATGATGAACCACCGACCATGGCCTTGACGTATCCGGTAGACGGCTCTATTGCGACAAGGGCAGCCTCGGCCAGTGGCTCTTGGACGAGTCTAAGGTAGATCGGTGGCAGGTCTTTTATCGGTGTCTCAACCTGCGCAGGCTCTTCATTCGAGCCGGTACTCTCGCCGTGTATCGTTGCGATCTTCGGTTCAACGGGCTCTTTTGGCTCGGGGATGTAGCGGACCTTTACATTTATAACATCGCCCGGGTTAAAGAGGGTAAGCGGATCTACGATCTTACCGCCGTCTGGGTCAAGCTTTGGGTTGGGGTTATATAGTTTTGCCCATGCAAAGTTTCTGTATTTTATCTTGGCCTTTCGGCTGCCGACGGTTACGTGGATGATCTTTCTTCTTGGGTCTACCGACCTTACCACGCCCTGGTAAACGCTGTTGAGCTTTAGCGGGTTACGCAGGAGCTTGCGGTCCATCTCTTTGCTGAAGAGCTTGATATCTTTTTCTTCGGTAAGGGTAAAGATAGGTCCTCTGTAGCCACGCCTGCGTTCATAGCCCCTGAGCCCGTAATCTACGGCCTCGTTTGCGGCGCGTTGCATATTAATGTCAAGGGTCGTAAAGATGTGTAGTCCGCCTTGATACAAGAGGTCTTTTCCGTAGTTATTTTCAACGTAGCGTCTGACGTGCTCGGTAAAGTAAGGGGCGACCCATAGGTTCTGGTTGCGTTTTGGCTTTAGGATAATGTTGCGGTTCAGTGCGTTGTCGGCCTGATCTCTGCTTATATAGTTTTCTTCAACCATGCGCTGGATGACGAATTTCTGTCGTTTTCGGGCGAGTTTCGGGTTCTGATAAGGCGAGTAATTGCTGGGTGCTTTAGGAAGGCCTGCCAGCAGAGCGCTCTCGGCTATATCGAGGTCTTCGACATCTTTACCGTAATAGGACTCGGCAGCGGCCTGAATGCCGTATGCTCCGCTGCCAAAGTAGATCTGGTTGAGGTAGAGGTAGAGGATATCTTCTTTAGAGAGGCGTTTTTCAATGCGGTAGGCTAAAATTGCTTCTTTTACCTTTCGCACCACCCGGCGCTCGGGAGAGAGAAAGAAGCTCTTGGCGACCTGCTGGGTTATGGTGCTTCCGCCCTGGACGATCTTACCGGCGCTCATATTTTTATAGAAGGCCCTGACAATACTCAGGTAATCGATACCTTTGTGTTGAAAGAACTTTGCGTCTTCGGCAGCCAGGAAGGCTTTTAAGAGGTGGTCTGGGATCTTATTTAGCGCTACGACCTTTCTTCGTTCAATGTAGTACTCGCCGATGATGCTACCGTCTCTGGAGTAGACCTTTGTTATGAGGTTTGGGCGGTATTCATCCAGTGCCTCAATATGTGGGAGGTTTCGGGTAAAGATAAAGTAGGAGGAAGCTGCCAGTACTAAAGGAAGTACCACGAAGATTCCGAGAATGTAGAGTGTTATCTTTTTTAGGCGTTGCATAACCTAGGCAATATAACAAAAACCAGGGGCTTTAGCAAGGCGGTATTTTTACCGCTTTAGTTTTTAATTCCGGCCGTTTTCGGTCTCTAACACCTTAAGTATGTTGAAAAAAAGGACTATTTGAGGTAGAGTTGAAGCTATGGTTAGGTTAGAGGATATTCTGGATAAGGTCGCGGCATATAACCCGGCGGCCGATCTTGAGATTATAAAGAAAGCGTATGTCTTCTCGGCAAAGGTCCATCACGGTCAAAATCGTCGTTCTGGTGAGCCTTACCTGACCCATCCGCTGGAGGTAGCGTCTCTGCTTGCCGACCTTAAGATGGATATCTCGGTTATCGCCACAGGTCTTTTGCACGATACAATAGAGGATACCCATACAACGGTTGAGAAGATCCAGGAGCTGTTTGGCGACGAGGTCGCGGTCCTTGTCGATGGCCTTACAAAGCTTAGTCGCTTAAGCTTTGATAAGAAGCAGGATAGAGAGGCCGAGAACTTTCGTAAGATGATCCTTGCGATGAGTAAAGATATGCGGATAGTGCTTATAAAGCTTGCCGATAGGCTTCACAACATGCGCACGCTCGATGCGATGACCCCGGATAAGCAATGTAGAATTGCAAAAGAGACCCTTGATATATACGCCCCTCTGGCCAACCGGCTAGGGATTGGCTGGATAAAGACCGAGCTTGAGGATCTGGCTTTTAAGTACATGGAGCCTGAGAAGTACCGCTGGCTGGAAGCCCTTGTAATGAAGAGAAAGGACGAGCGTGAGGTCTTTATCGGTAAGATAAAGGACTCGGTTACCGCTAAGCTTAGTGAAGAAAATATCAATTGCGAGGTCAGCGGCAGGGTAAAGCATCTTTACAGTATCTATAGCAAGATGACCTCGCAGGGCCTTGAGTTCGACGATATTCACGATATTTTGGCCTTTAGGATCACGGTTGAGAGCCTTGGTGAGTGTTACGGCGTGGGGGGCCTTGTTCACTCGATGTGGAAGCCGGTGCCGGGCAGGTTTAAGGACTATATTGCTCTGCCTAAAAACAACGGCTATCAGTCCTTACATACAACGGTCGTTGGCCCCGGCGGCGACCGTATGGAATTTCAGATCAGGAGCGAGCAGATGCACAGGGTCTCGGAGCACGGCGTGGCCTCTCACTGGAAGTATAAGGATGCGGATGCAGTCGGATCTAGGCATGATAAGAGCTTTGGTTGGCTCAGACAACTGATAGAGTGGCAAAGAGATGTTACTGATTCTTACGAGTTTTTGGAGACGCTGAAGGTCGATCTCTTCCCTGAAGACGTCTTTATTTTTACTCCGCAGGGGGAGATAAAGGTCTTTCCCGTAGGGGCTACGCCTGTTGATTTGGCATATAATATCCATACTGATGTCGGCAACCAGTGCGCTGGGGCAAAGGTAAATGGGCGGCTCGTCCCGCTCAAGCAGGTCCTGAAGAACGGCGATATCGTAGAGGTCATAACCTCTCCGCTTCAGATGCCCGGTAAGGACTGGCTGGAATTTGTGGTTACTTCAAGGGCGAGAGGACGGATAAGGCAGTGGATAAAGGCCGAGGAGCGGGGCAAAAGCCTGGAGCTTGGTCGTGATATATGCGAGAGCGGTTTTAAAAAATATGATCTGAGTTTTCAGCATCAGTTCGATGCAGGCCTGCTGGTTAAGGTGGCAAGAGATGATCTGGGTTTTGATGATGTCGATGCCATGCTTATTCAAGTGGGGTACGGTAAGTTGTCGGTTAGGCAGATTCTTACTAAACTTCTGCCCGAGAAGAAACTTGCCGCAAAAGACGCTGTTAAGGTATCGATGTTTGGTAAGGTCTTCGGGCGTTTTAAGGGCGGGCAAAGGCGCAGTAAGGACGGGGTCGTTATAAAGGGCATTGAGGACGTTATGGTACACTTTGCAAAGTGCTGTAACCCTCTGCCGGGTGATGATATCGCCGGTTTTATAACGGATGGTAAGGGGATAAGCGTGCACCACGTGACGTGCCGCAATATATTAGATATTGATAGTGACCGTCGTATAGACGTAAAGTGGGAGAAAGACAGCAAGGTGTTGCGCCCGGTCCAGATCGAGGTCGTCTGTAAGGACGAGAAGGGGCTTTTGGTTGAAATGAGTAGCGCGATAATGGCGGCAGATGCCAATATACTGAGTGCACAGATAAAGACTACGCTCGACAATAGGGCGGCATGTACCTTTGAGGTCGGTGTTAATAGCACGGATCATCTGAAGAGTATTATAGCCTCGCTGCAAAAGGTAAAGAAGGTTATCCGCGTTGAAAGAGTCAGAGGGTTTGGCACATTAGGTGCCGGTAAGCGGATATCACGCGCAAAATAGGGGGTCTGTAGTGGCGGCAAAAGAGGTGAAGACAAGTAACGCACCTGGGGCGATAGGCCCTTATTCCCAAGCAGTCATCGCCGGTGGTCTTCTGTTTGTATCTGGGCAGATCCCTATAATCCCTGAGAGCGGAGAGCTTGTTACAGGCAGCAGTGCTGATCAGGCACGGCGAGTTCTTGAAAATCTAAGGGCTGTTGTAGAGGCCGGTGGTGTCTCTATGCGCGATATCGTCAAGACCACGATATACCTGACAGACCTTTCTGATTTTGCCGCTGTAAATGAGGTCTATGGTGAGTTCTTCACTGAGCCTTACCCGGCCAGAGCGACCGTTGAGGTAAGCTCACTTCCAAATGGCGTAGCGGTCGAGATAGATGCCGTTGCCTGCCTTGCCAAATGACAGGCCTCTTTGTTAAAGCTTTCCCTGAAATAGACGAAATATAATAGTACAACACTCTTGATTTGATTTGCAGGTTGAACGTACTGTTAATATCTGTCTTTGCAATTAGCGTCCCTATCTTAAATGATAATTTCAGGTCTAATTGGGATCTGTCTTCCAGTAGAGCGGGAAGTCTGGTTAGTTATTTTGTAGAGAAAGCCGGCTTACCCCCCGAGCGTTTTACTGCCACCGGAATTTCACAGTACCGCCCTATAGCCAGCAACGCAACCTCTGAGGGCAGGGCCGCCAATAGAAGGGTCGAGATAAAGCTGTCGGCCCAGTATCTACTGTTGGCTCAGCAGGCGTTGGTCTTAAGGTTAGCAAATTTGTTTTTGTCCATGATAGAAATGAAAAAGCCCCGATTCAGGTGAATCGGGGCTTTGATATTAGATCTATTAAGCAGGGAGCTTTAGGCGGCCTTTGTCGTAGCTGAGCGTATGCAGCGACTGCATGCCTTAACTCTCTTTGAGACGCCGTTTTTGATAACCGTAGTCTTTTGTAGGTTCACATTCCATCTTCTCTTTGTCTTATTATGTGCGTGACTGACGTTGTTGCCTGTTGCCGGTCCTTTACCGCACATCTCACACTTTGCTGCCATTGTCTTCCTCCATACTCTTTCTTTGTCTCTGATATTGATTACACAACTGAATCATATTTTTTAACACAGGGGCGTTGCCTTTGCAAGGATAATATGGCTTTTATTATATTTCTATACTTTGCCCCGGCTTTATAATCTCTACCGCGACATCAAAGTCCGAGAGTTTATCTTTGAACTCTTCTGGATCTTGTTTAATAAGGTCAAAGGTATTGTAATGCATCGGGATTACTGTCTTTGGCTTTATCAGTGCCACGGCCTTAACAGCGTCGTCTATGCCCATTGTAAAGTTATCGCCAATTGGCAGAAGTGCGCAATCCACAGGGCCGATCAAGGCCATATCAGAGAAGAGGCCGGTATCTCCGGCGTGGTATACGCTCTTGCCATTCATCGTAACGACAAAGCCGCAGGGATTGCCGACCGTCTGAGACGGGTCACCGCCAGCCCCAGTACCTGTAGTTGACCCGTGGAAGGCGATTGTTAGTTTGATCCTGCCAAATGGAAAGTCGTAACCGCCACCTATATGCATGGGGTGGCCTTCTGTGCCGCGTTCAGTACAGTAGTTGACGAGCTCAAACGGTGCGATGATAGGGGCGTTATTGGCCTTGGCGATCTCTATTGCGTCTCCGAGATGGTCGGCGTGGCCGTGGGTTACCAGGACGGCCTCGACCTTTATATCCTCTGGTTTTGAGACGGCCTGCGGATTGCCGGTAAGGAACGGGTCTATTATGATCGTGTGCCCGCCTTCTTCAATGGTAAAGCAGGAATGGCCTTGAAAGGTAATCTTCATTTGTTGCACTCCTTTTGTTTTTTTGTTGTTATGCTGAACTTGTTTCAGCATCTGTTTTGTTTTTTGTCGAATAAAGACAGATCCTGAAATAGATCTCGTAGCCGTTTTAGATGGTCGGGATGACAAGTCTGGTATGTCTTTTGTATATTGTCGTAGCTGTCTGAGACGGTTTATCGCCAGTCTGGGACAGGTTGTCGTTATTATCTATTTTCATGTTACGTTAGTACTTTGAAGTTACTACAAAAATGGTGCTGAGGCAAGTAATCTTGAAGGGTTTTTGTTACGAGATGCCGATGGTCTCTATATTATTTAGCCTGAGCAGTGCGGTCGTAACGCCCGAGCCTTCGCAGTCTTTATTACCTTTCTTTATGACAGTTACTCCGCAGGACGGGCTCTTTTCCTTTAGATAAGCCCGAGTCGCAAGGTTCTCCCGTGCTATGCGCAGGGTCTCTTCTGCACCTTTGATGAAGCTTTCGGTAGTGTCTTTGCTGTTTACGTTCATAACTCTAGCCTTCCCGTCCAATACAGAGGCCCCGTCTGTGTTTCCTATTATTGAGCCGCCGTCGCCTGATCCTTTTATCTCGGCAGCCGGGCGAGGCGTGCCGAGCCCTCCCAGCTCTTCCGGGCAGACGGCAATGACGACCTTGCCGGCAAGCTTACTTATAAGGTCGTCGTTTTTAGAATGCCCGCCATCGTAACGCGTCGGTCTGCCGAGCAGGCAGGAGCTTACGATTACTTTCTCAGCTTTTTTTGACATTAATTATATGGGTTGTGTCTTGCTGCTTATGAGTTTTTATTTATCAGGTCTAGTATGTGCTGGGATCTATAGTCTTCTTTTTTACCACGACCCTGCGCCCTGCGACTTCAAGGCGGCCTTTGCTAAAGAGGCGGATTGCTTCGGGGTAGATGCGGTGTTCTTCTTTTAGGATGCGTTTGCTCAGGCTCTCGTCGGTGTCGTCGTCTTCTACAGCAACAGCCGCCTGAATAATAATCGGGCCGGTATCGACGCCAGCGTCTACAAAATGAACGGTACAGCCTGAGAACTTTACGCCGTAGTCGATTGCCTTCTGCTGAACGCCAAGGCCCGGAAATGCAGGAAGTAGCGACGGATGGATATTCATTATGCGAAGCGGAAAGGCCTCTATAAGCGGCTTTGTGATGATTCGCATAAAGCCGGCGAGGGCTATGAGGTCAATACTATTTTCTTTTAAGATCTCGACGACCTTTTTGTCGAAAAGGTCTCTTGTCAGGTAGTCGGCCTTGGTGACGACGGCGGTCTTAATGCCGTGCTTTTTGGCGCGTTAAAGGGCGTAGGCCCCTGGCCTGTCGCTTAAGACCAGAGCGAGTTCAGCTCCGAGCGTTCCAGCCTCTGCCGCGTCTATTATAGATTGCAGGTTTGTTCCGCCCCCAGATGCAAGTACTGCTATCCTAGTCATAGTCATTATTGGTCGCCACTGAGTCTGAGAGCGTGCTGGCCCTTTTTTCTTTCTTCTATTGTGCCGATCAGGTAGGCTCGTTCGCCGAGCTTTTCAAGCTTGTCGAGTGTCTTCTGCGCATCACGCTTTGCGACGATCAGCACCAGCCCTATGCCGCAGTTAAAGGCGCGTAGCATCTCTTTTTCATCGATATTACCGCCCTTCTGTATTATATTAAAGATAGGTAGTATTGGCCAAGAGCCTTTCTCGATTACGGCCTTTGTGTTGTTCGGCAAAACACGAGGGATGTTTTCAATTATGCCACCGCCGGTTATATGCGAGATGGCCTTGAGCTTTATATCTTTGTTGAGTGCAAGGACGGTCTTTACGTAGATGCGCGTCGGCGTTAAGAGCTCTGAGCCGATTGTCTTTCTAAGGCCTTTCGGGCGATCTGATAATTTAAGTTTAAGTCTATTGAAAATCACCTTTCTGGCAAGCGAGTAGCCGTTGCTATGCAGCCCGCTTGAGGCGATACCTATGATGGAATCACCTGGACGGATTTTTTTGCCGTCTATGATCTTTGACTTATCGACGACCCCTACTGAGAAGCCAGCCAGATCATACTCGCCTGCCTCGTAGAGCCCCGGCATCTCGGCTGTCTCTCCGCCTATGAGTGCGCATCCAGCGTCCTTACAGCCGCGAGCTATGCCTCGCACAACAGCAGCGGCCTTCTTTGCGCGGAGCGAGCCGGTCGAGAAGTAATCAAGGAAGAATAAGGGGCGGGCCCCTGTGGTGACGATATCATTTACGCACATCGCTACTAGATCTATGCCGATGCTGTCGTGTTTATCTGCCATAAAGGCGATTTTCAGCTTTGTGCCGACGCCGTCGGTCCCTGAGATAAGGACCGGGTTTTTAATACCTTTAAAATTGCCGGAAAAAGCCCCGCCAAAGCCGCCTATGCCGCCTATGACGCCGCTGGTGTAAGTGCTCTTGGCCAGAGGCTTTATCATCTTAACAAGTCTTTCTCCCTCGGTAATATCCACGCCTGCGTCTTTGTAGGTCATTGTTTTTTTCATATTAACAAGATTAATCCATGGGCTTTTCAAAGTCAACGATATTAATACTTAAAATCTTTCATTAAATTGACAGTCTATACCCCTAGAGTGCACATAAAACTGGGCGTAGGTGTGGCGATAACTGTGCAGTTTACTTGATTACTTTGCTTGTTAAAGCCCCCTCTAGAATCTAAGTCTTTGTTTTTAAAGGAGTTTGCCATATGCCAAGAAGTTGGCACAGGTATTGCATTTAAAGTATAAACAGTATATGCGACTTTTTTTGATTTTAGTACTATAAATACATAACATCGCAGAAATATCTCCACCAAGCAACATACATTGTTACGACAGTGGGTTTTATGCGAGCAAGAGGGGGGGGGGGCATGCAGATTACCGAGGTGAAGGTCTTACCGGTCAATGGGGATGAGAGATTAAAAGCATTTGTTAGTATTAAGTTGGATGCCTGTTTTGTAGTACGAGATATGAAGATAATTGCTGGAAATAATGGACTTTTTGTGGCAATGCCTGCAAAAAAGATGAAGGATGGTACTTATAGAGACCTCATTCATCCGCTGGATCAGCAGACCAGAGAGATGGTTGAAGGGCTTGTATTGGACGAATATAAGAAGGTTACCTCAGATAATGTCAAAAAATTCTCAGTCGTAGAGAGTACTCAGAGCAAGCATGTAGCTACTCTATAATTACAAGCATGGTTACTATAATATACTAAAGCAGGGTTCAAAAGGGCCATCCTTATTAAGGGTGGCCCTTTTTTTGCTGCAACGGGGGTGGGCTAAACTTCAGGTGTGTCTACTTGCATGTTAGATAGATATTGACCGCGCGTTGTATTTAAGATAAAGTAAAGCCCTATAATTAAAGGTTTAAGGGGGTTTTGTGAAGGGAATCATACTTGCCGGAGGGCTTGGCACTCGGCTTCATCCGCTTACAAAAGTTACAAATAAGCATCTACTTCCTGTTTTTCGTAAACCCATGATCTATTACCCTATTCAGTGCCTGTTGAATGCCGGAATAACCGATATTCTTATTGTTACCGGTGGTAATAATGCCGGAGATTTTCTAAAACTTCTGGGCAATGGCAAGGAGTTCGGGTTAAAGCACCTTAACTATACTTATCAGGAGGGTGAGGGTGGCATTGCCGAGGCCTTGGATCTGGCCGAGCATTTTGCCGATGGCGATAAAATATGCGTTGTTTTAGGTGATAATCTTATCGAAAAAAATATTAAGGCCGCGGTAGAAGACTTTGAGGCTATTGAGAGCGGTGCTATGGTTCTGCTCAAAGAGGTCGCCGATCCGGAGCGTTTCGGTGTTCCTGTTATAGAGGGTGAGAATATTTTGCGTATCGAGGAGAAACCTGCAAATCCCGGCTCTAACTATGCAGTAACAGGTATCTATATGTATGACAATAATGTCTTTGATATTATCAAGACACTTGAACCCTCCAAAAGGGGAGAGCTTGAGATAACCGATGTTAATAATGCCTATATTGAAAAGGGTACTCTTGTATGGCGCGATCTTGCTGGTTGGTGGACCGATGCAGGTACCTTTGAGTCACTCTTAAATGCCGCCAATATGGTTGCCGCTTCTGGTGCCAATAATCTGGAGTAACCCTAAATTATGAGTAAGGTTGTAATCCCTGGTCAGATGGTTCTGGTCGTAGGCGCAGCAGGTATGCTGGGCTCTGCACTAGTGCCGCTTCTTTTAAAAGACGGCTATGAGGTCGTTGCCCCTAGTATCTCTGAGCTTGATATTACGGACCTGCAAGCTACCAGAGTACTTGTGCGAGGGGTAGCACCGAGTGCTATTGTTAACTGCGCGGCCTATACTGCTGTTGACAAAGCTGAGGATGAGCGAACTAAGGCAGAGCTTATTAATTCCGAAGGGGCCGCTAATATCGCACGCACAGCGCAGGAAGCCGGTGCAAAGTTTATCCATATCTCAACGGATTTTGTATTTGACGGCAAGAAAAACACCCCTTACGAAGAAGATGACGAGGCGTCTCCTTTAGGCGTCTACGGTAGCTCTAAACTTGCGGGCGAGCAGAGGGTTCAGGCCTTTGGCGGTGACTTCTTTATTGTTAGGACTTCTTGGTTGTACGGTCAGGGCAATGAGAACTTCGTGACAAAGATTGCAGAACGTGCCAAGTCTTTAAAAGAACTGCAAGTTGTCTTTGATCAGGTAGGGACTCCTACCTATACTCTGGATCTGGCAGAGGCTATTGTAAACCTTATGCAGCGAGACCTTGAAAGCGGCATCTATCATTTCTCAAATGAAGGGCTTGCCAGTTGGTATGATTTTGCCGTTGCTATTGTAGATGGCCTTAAGAGGCGCGACGTCGTGCTCTCGGTCGAGACTATAAAACCGGTTTTGAGCTCGGCCTTTAAGCGCCTTGCAACGCGCCCGCCTTACTCGGTAATGGACAAAACAAAATACAAAGACAGCCTTGGTCTTACCATTAGAAACTGGAACGAGGCACTTTCTTTTTATCTCGATGATATCGTAAGGAATGGGAGGCTAAAATGATAGAGGGTGTTATTGTTAAGAATTTAGACCTTTATGCCGATGATAGAGGGTGGTTGACCGAGCTTGTTAGAAGCGATGAACTGCCTGAGGGTTTTAAGCCTGCTATGAGTTATCTCTCGATGACTATCGCAGGGACTGTACGTGGCCCGCACGAACATAAAGAGCAGACCGATTATTTTTGCTTTGTCGGGCCTTCGGATTTCAAGGTATATCTTTGGGACAATAGAGAGGGCTCTGCTACTAGTGGTGAACGTCAGGTCTTTGTAGCCGGTGCTGGCAACCCAAAAATAGTTGTAGTGCCGCCGGGCGTTGTTCATGCTTATAAGAATGTCGGTGAGGTAGACGGCTTGGTCTTTAACGCCCCCGATAGGCTCTACCGGGGCGAGGGTAAGAGCGAAGAGGTAGATGAGATAAGGCATGAATCCGATACAGACTCTGCCTTTATAGTTGATTGATTATTATATGTGAGGTTTTTTGACCGTGAATATTCTGATTACAGGCGGGGCCGGCTTTATTGGTGTTAACCTTGTTTCCTATATGGTTAACAAATATCCAGATTATAAGATAGTAGTTTTGGACGCCCTCACCTACGCAGGTAATCTGCAGAGCCTCAAATCCGTTGAGGGCAAGGCTAACTATACCTTTGTAAAGGGAGATATCTGCGACAGGACTCTGCTTGATAAGGCCTTTAACGAGCATCAGATAAATGCTGTTATGCATCTGGCGGCAGAGAGCCATGTTGATCGTTCTATTCTTAGTGCCGAGGAGTTCCTGCGTACGAATGTAATGGGTACGTACACCCTGCTTGAGGCCGCACGTAGTGCATGGAAGGACGCAGAAGCTGGCACCAAGAGATGGGTCTTTTTAAATGTCAGCACCGATGAGGTATACGGTACGCTTGGCAGCACCGGGGCATTTACCGAGCAGACCCCGTATAGCCCAAATAGTCCGTATTCGGCCTCCAAGGCCTCGGCAGATCATTTTGTGCGGGCCTTTTATGAGACGCATGGTCTTCCTACGCTCACAACAAACTGCTCAAATAACTACGGCCCTTTTCAGTTACCAGAGAAGCTTATTCCCCTTATGATCTTAAATGCTACCGAGGGTAAAGCCCTGCCTGTTTATGGTAAGGGTGATAATGTCAGGGATTGGCTTTACGTCGAAGACCATTGCAGGGCTCTGGATCTTGCTTTGCATAAAGGGCGTTTCGGTCAGACCTATAATATCGGCGGTGAAAACGAATGGACAAATATAAAACTGGTCGGACGTATCTGCGAACTGTTAGATGAACTTCGCCCTGCCGCAGGTGGTCGGGGCTATGATTCGCAGATAACCTTTGTCCCGGATAGACCCGGTCATGATTTACGCTATGCTATAGATGCAACGAAGATTAAAGACGAACTTGGTTGGCATGCGCAGCACAGTTTTGAGCAGGGGCTGAAGGATACGGTGCTGTGGTATTTAGATAACCTGGGTTGGTGCGAAGACGTTCGCAGTGGCGCGTACGCCGAGTATTATGATAAAAATTACATCGGGAGATAGAGCCATTGCATATATCAGTTATAGGGACAGGTTATGTGGGGCTTGTTACAGGGGCCTGTTTTGCGGACTTTGGCGTGAATGTAACCTGCGTCGATAAAGACGCAGCAAAGGTAGAGGCACTTAAGCGCGGAGAGATACCTATTTACGAGCCAGGCCTTAAAGAGGTCGTGGCTAGCAATATAAAGGCCGGAAGGCTTGTCTTTACGACAGATATTAAGGCGAGCATCAAGAACTCGCTTGTTGTCTTTATCGCTGTTGGTACGCCGCCGCGCGGTGACGGCTCTACTGATATGCAGTATATAGATGAAGTGGCACGAACCATCGGCGCAAACCTAGACGGATATAAGGTTATAGTCACCAAAAGTACGGTGCCGGTCGGGACCGGCAGACGTATTGAGGATATTATTAGTGAGGCCAGCAATGGTGAGCATTCTTTTGATGTTGCATCTAATCCAGAGTTTTTGCGCGAAGGCTCTGCTGTCGAAGACTTTATGCGCCCCAACAGGGTCGTTCTAGGAGTCAGGAGCGAGCAGGTCGCGGCTATCTTGAAAGATCTTTATTCGCCGCTCTACCTTATGGACACGCCTTTTGTCGTAACGGATATTGAGACGGCTGAGTTGATAAAATATGCTGCTAATGCATTTCTTGCCACTAAGATCTCCTTTATCAATGAGATTGCAAATCTATGCGAGAGGACAGGCGGGAATGTCCAGACTGTGGCCAAGGCAATGGGGCTTGATAATAGAATTGGCCCGAAGTTTTTGCATGCAGGCCCTGGTTACGGGGGGTCTTGTTTTCCTAAAGATACGCTTTCACTTGTCAATATGGCTAAAGAACTTGGCTATGACTTTAAGATTGTCAGCGCAGTTGTCGATGTAAATAGAGAGCAGCGTTTGATTATGGTGGAGAAGATAAAAGCTCTGGTAGGTAGTATGAAGGGTAGTGTTGTAGGTGTTCTGGGATTGACCTTTAAACCGAATACAGATGACGTCAGGGAATCGCCCTCCATAGATATAATAAATGCTCTTGTCGAAGAAGGTGCAAGCGTGCGGGTGTATGACCCGGTGGGTATGGAAAATGCTAGGCAATCGCTTCCAAAGGAAGGGGTAACTTATTGTCACGACGCATACGGGGTTGCAGAGGCCGCTGATTGTCTGGTTATTGCGACGGAGTGGAATCAGTTTAGAAATCTGGATCTGCTAAGGCTTAAAAGTCTTTTGAAGAGACCTTGCTTGATAGATCTTAAAAATATATATGATCCGCATAAACTTCGTGATCTGGGTTTTGAATATAGCTCGGTAGGAAGGTAGTCGTAAAATACGGATTTTAGCAGGTAAGTAGTTGATAAGATGTTTCTGTAGGTCGGATAACCAAAGGCCTTCAACTTCATGGAGTTCCTTGGTTATCTTTAATAAAGGCAGTGTAAGGCCAATTGCTGCCGGTTTTTCATTATTATTGTCTTGACTGCACTGAGGTGAAGATGTATAAAATAAAGTTGAATGCAGGTCGCTGGTATAGGTCTTTACAGAGACCAGTCTCTGCAGAAAGTGGCAGGATTAAGTTAAAGCTTGTCTTATGGATATCTGGTGTGGCACTTATAGCTTATATGGCGGTTGTCTTGATACCGCCGTTTGTAAGTTATAAGATGCTAGAGTACGAAGCACGTGGCGAGGCGGATGTCGCCAACATGTACACGGATGCGCAGATCGAGAGTCGTTTAGCCTCTAAGGCTGCATTATGGTCTATAGAGATTGAATCTGGTGATATAGACGTAACCAGAGATTATGAAGAGATAGATATCTCTATAAATTATAGTATAACCTTGGTCTTTTTTGGTCGGTTTGAGCGAACTATATACTTCGATATAGAGGTAAGCGAACCACTTGAGCAGATTTGATATATACTCAGCGTAGCAATCGTAGAGTAGGATTGCTAATAACTTAAAATATAGACCGCTTAAACGGTCCCAGACCTTTTAACTTAATCCTGTGAGATTAAGAAGGGCTTAGAACTTGAAGACTAACACAGTGAAATTTTGTCCAGAAAACCTCCACATCCAGATGGGTGCGGGGGTTTTTTTTGTTTTTGATATGAAAGTCGCCGATGTTTTGCGTGTAACCCTACGGTACAGCACCGGATGGGAGGCTCTATGAACTCGAAGTCAGTTATGGATTCAAAGGCAATAGATAGGGCACTGGCCCGTATAGCTCACGAGATAATAGAGCGTAACAAAGGGACAGAGAACCTCGTGCTTTTAGGCATTCCCACCCGTGGCAGTCATCTGGCAAAGCGGTTGCAAGCAAAGATCGATATGATTGAAGGGGTGAGCCTACCGACCGGGGCCGTTGATGCGACCCTTTACCGCGACGATTTAGGGATGAAAGAGACGCAATCTTTAAAAGAGATGGAGATACCTATCTCTATTGAGGGCAGGGTAGTAATCCTTGTCGATGACGTCCTATATACAGGGCGTACGATCAGGGCCGCTATGAATGCACTTATGGATTTTGGCCGTCCCTTGTCTATTCAGCTTGCGGTACTTGTAGATCGCGGCCACCGCGAGCTACCGATAAAGGCCGATTATGTCGGTAAGAATATACCGACCGCTCCGGATGAAGACGTCAAACTACATCTGGAAGAGGTAGACGACGCTAACGAGGTAGTGATTCAGATAACCAAGGAAGGACTCTGCGAAAAGGAGAGCAAATAGAAAGTGCCGGATACATTTAACAGGAAAGATCTGCTGGGAATAGAAGACCTCTCAGTAGAAGAGATAGTAAAGATACTCGGCTCTGCCGCCTCTTTTAGAGAGGTCGCCGAGCGTGATATCAAGAAAGTCCCGACGCTTCGGGGCAAGACGATCATTAACCTCTTCTACGAACCGTCTACGCGCACACGTACCTCATTCGAGATCGCAGCGAAGCGGATGAGTGCTGATGCGATAAATATCGCCGTAGCCTCTAGTTCGATAAAAAAGGGCGAGACTCTGAAAGACACGGCCCTGAACCTAGAGGCGATGAGCCCTGACTGTATAGTCGTTCGTCACGGGTCTTCGGGTACACCGCAGATGCTTGCCAGATATCTTAAGTGCAGCGTTATAAATGCCGGCGACGGCCTGCATGAGCACCCTTCTCAGGCCCTGCTCGATATGCTTACCGTCAGTAACAGGCTCGGTGGTATTGAAAAACTGGACGGGTTAAGGATTCTTATTGTTGGCGATGTTGCCCACTCTAGGGTGGCTCGTTCTAATATACTGGGTTTTTCTAAGATGGGTGCGCATGTTACGGTCTGCGGCCCGCCTACGATGATCCCCGTGGGGATAGAGCATCTGGGCTGTGATGTTAATCACGATATGACGGCTGCCGTAAAGGACGCCGATGTTGTTATGATGCTAAGGCTTCAGTTAGAGCGTCAGGCGGCAGGGCTCTTTCCATCACCCAGAGAGTACGCAAAACTATACGGCCTTGATAGCCTAAAGCTTAAGAGGGCTAAAAAGGATGTTATTATTCTGCATCCAGGGCCGATCAATCGTGGCCTTGAGATCTCCCCTGAAGTCGCCGACGGCCCCTGGTCGCTGATCTTGGAGCAGGTCGCAAACGGGTTGGCCGTAAGGATGGCGTTGTTTTACTTGTTGCTCGGAGGCGTAAAGGATGGCATTTCAAACGCCAATAAGAGCCTAAACCCTGATGGTGTGAGGCTCTTGAATCTAAGGTGAAGAATTTATGAAAAGATTACTATTAAAAGGCGGCAGGGTACTAGACCCTTCGCGTTCGGTCGATGGCCTCTATGACGTTATAGTCTTTGGCGGTAAGGTAGCTTCGATTAAGGCCTCGGATGATCAGGCCTCGCCAAGCGAGGCCGAGACAGACGCGGGTTGGGAGGGTATTGATTGTGCGGGACTTTTGATCGTCCCGGGTCTTATCGATATACATACGCACCTGCGCGAGCCGGGCTTTGAGTATAAAGAGACGATAAAGACCGGCACCGAAGCAGCCGTTGCCGGAGGTTTTACGACGATCCTGTGTATGGCGAATACCGAGCCTATAAACGACAATGGCTCGGTAAGCCGTTTTATAGTTAGGCAGGGGCATGATCTGAAGCTTGCAAATGTCCTGCCGATCGGGGCCGTGACCACTGGTTTTAAAGGCTCGCAACTAACAGAGATGGCAGAGTTGCAAGAGGCCGGGTGCGTAGCCCTCTCTGATGATGGTCTACCGATAACCGATGCGGCTATTATGCGTCGTGCTCTGGAGTACGCAAAGGGGCTTGATCTTACCGTTATCAGCCACGCCGAAGAGCCTGCGCTTGTAGCAGGCGGTGCTATGCACGAGGGTGATGTCTCAACAAGGCTTGGCCTTAAGGGGATACCATCTGAAGCAGAGTCAGTGATGGTGGCCCGGGATGTTCTTTTATCCGAACTTACCGGAGGCAAGCTGCATGTTGCGCACGTAAGCACCAAAGGTGCACTCGATATAATCCGTGAAGCAAAAAAACGTGGCGTAAACGTAACGGCAGAGGCCAGTCCGCATCATCTGATGCTTACCGATCACGCCGTCTCTGATTACGGCACTGAGTTTAAGATGAACCCGCCGCTTCGAGCCGGTGATGATAGAGCTGCGCTTCGCGCTGCTATTAAGGACGGAACAATAGATACGATAGCGACCGATCACGCACCGCATTCTTCGATTGAAAAAGACGTCGAATTCGATAGTGCCGCAAATGGCGTGGTTGGGCTAGAGACCTCGCTTGGCGTAGTCTTGAGGCTCGTTGATAAAGGTGAACTGACGCTTGCTGAGGTTATAAGGGCTATGACGATAAATCCGGCGATTGCGATGGGTCTTGAAAAAGGCACTCTGCAAGTCGGGCGTGACGCAGATATTACGATAATAGATCTTAATAAAGAATGGACGGTCGAGCCGGAAAACTTTAAGACAAAAGGGCGCAACACCCCCTTTGCAGGATGGAAGCTAAAGGGCCGTGCCATAAGAACGATAGTCGGCGGGCGTACCGTCTTTGAACTCATTGCGTAACCACCTGCGGTGGGGCTAAGTCCAGTAAGTGAGTTCCAGAGCAGCACGTAGTAATAAATTAAATTGATGGATTGGCAGTGCGCAGTACCTGTGTGAGTTAAAGCAACTTCGTCACAGTAGTAATTATATTTTACTGTCATTGCGAGGAACAGAAGCCCCGAGCATAGCGACGGGGTCTGCGACAAAGCAATCTCGTTTTGTTTGGAGGCAAACCTTCAGGTTTGCATGTTTACAGGGTTGACTGGTTTAGTGAATTGTCATTGCGAGGAACGTAGGGTCTAAGACCCGTAGAGACGAAGCAATCTAGTATTTACTACCCCCTTTGAAAAGGAGAAATTTAAGGGGATTTGAAAGTAGGGCAAGGCTTTAGCTTTGCTTTACTATAAAGCAAAGTAATAAAGTAAAAACAACGGAGATTATTTTTAGATATGAAAGAACGTAAAAAAGCAATGCTTGTATTATCGGACGGAACGGTCTTTGAGGGTTATTCTTTAGGCGCGGTCGGCGAAGCACCGGGCGAGGTCGTCTTTAATACCTCGCTTATGGGTTATCAGGAAATCTTGACCGATCCGTCGTATAAGGGCCAGATAGTCACGATGACCTATACCGAGCAGGGAAACTACGGGGTGAACCTTGAAGACATCGAGTCTTGCAAGCCATGGGTAAGCGGCTTTATCGTAAAGCAGGCCTGCGCCTACCCGAGCAGTTGGCGTAACAATAAAAAAGGCGGCATGACGCTCGACGCATATCTTAAAGAGAGCAATGTCGTTGGTATTGAAGGTATAGATACCCGTGCGCTTACTCGTCATATCCGCAAAGAGGGAGCAATGCCAGGCATTATATCTTCGGTTGACCTTGATGCAGAGAGCCTCTATAAGAAGGCCATGGCGATACCAACGCTCGCCGGGCAAGACCTCGCAAAAGAAGTCACCTGTAAAGAACCATACCAGTGGACAGAAGGGCTCTGGGATATGGAGAATGGGTATTGCGAAGACTCGGAAAAACCAAAATATAAAGTCGTTGCCTTTGACTTCGGAATAAAATTTAATATTCTGCGCTCGCTCGTCAGTACTGGCTGCGAGGTGACGGTCGTCCCTGCCAGCACTACGGCAGCAGAGGTTATGGAGATGAACCCGGACGGGATTTTCCTCTCTAACGGTCCGGGCGATCCCGAGCCCGTAGACTATGCACAGAAGACGATTAAGGAACTCATAGGTAAAAAGCCAATCTTTGGAATATGTCTTGGTCATCAGCTGCTGAGCCTAGCCCTTGGCGGCAAGTCATTTAAACTCAAGTTCGGCCATAGGGGCGGTAACCAGCCCGTGATGGATCTGACGACTAGGAAGGTCGAGATAACCTCGCAGAACCACGGCTTTGCAATAGACGCAGACTCGATGGAGGGGCTCGCCGAGCTTACGCACATCAACTTGAATGACAAGACCGTTGAAGGGATTCGTGGTGAGGCCAGAAAATTATTTACGGTACAGTACCACCCCGAGGCCTCTCCCGGCCCACATGACTCGCATTACCTCTTTAAGAGGTTTACCGATATGATGGGGTGAGGGGTTGATAAGTTTTACCTTAACTAGATTTGGAGGTTACTATGTCTAAAAATTTGATTGATATTGAAGAGGCAACTTATCAAGAGGACGACTGCGATGAAGTGCCACCTACAGATATAGTAGCTTATAATGAACTACGTTCTTGTGCAGACCTTTTTAGGATGCAAACGAAAGGTATGTTAGATATAAAACCAGAGTTTCAGAGAGAGGTTGTATGGAAGAAACCAGCACAAACTCGTTTTATTGATTCACTTATGAAAGGATTGCCAATTCCTAGCATGTGTTTTAGTTTTGACCATAAGACACAAAAGTGGCAAGTGATAGACGGCTTGCAAAGAATGTATACTATTATAGCGTTTTTATCAGGATCAATAGGAACTTTATCTAAGCTGAACGATATAGATCAGAGAATTTCTGGCCAGCCTTTCTATAAATTTGAAGGTGTTGATTCAGAGTTGTATTCCTATCTTACTCGTGTTGAAAATTTAACTTTGCCAATTACTGTTTTGAGATGTGATTATAGCAAGAGAAGTCATATGGAATATCTTTTTACTATATTTCATAGGTTAAATGCTGGAGGAATGAAGCTTAACAATCAGGAAATTAGGAACTGCATATTTAGCGGTAGTTTTAATCGTTTGCTAAATGAGTTAAACGATACTAGTAGTTGGTTGAAAATAAATAGGATTAAAAAAAGTGTGGGGCATCGTTTCACTAAACAAGAGTTGATTTTAAGGTTTTTTGCTTTTTACGATTCTTATAATAACTATGATGGAAAACTTGCACGTTTTTTGAATTATTATATGGAGGATAACAGGAATCCTAGTGATGAATTTTTAGCGAATAAGAAAGAGATTTTTCAGCAAACAGTTGACGTGCTGAATGTGAATATCTTTCAAGGAAAAGTGCCTCCTAAGCTAGGTATAACAGTGTTAGAAGCACTACTTCTTGGGGTTGCTTTTAATCTTCGAACTATTAGAAAAAAGTCTGATTCAGAGATTAATGCAATGTACTTTAAAATATTGCATCATGAAGAATTTTCAGAGAATAAACTCATGGAAGGAATCTCACAGAAGTCAAGAGTACAAGGGAGAATCAAAGCAGCAAAACAAATATTTTCTGGTAAGTAGATATGATAGTCAAAGGCTATATTCGTGATAATTTAGACAGGTTGGAGAACCTATATTATGTAGATTCAGCTGGTCTTGCTGGATTTCTTTACTCTAAATTGGCAATTCTTGAGCTCGGTGGTTGGGCTGAAGAGTCAATGGAAGATATTGTTTTGAGGCATGCAAAACGTCATCTAAGAAAGGAGCTTAAATTTAATAGTTTTAAGAAATACCATGTTGATAAAAACCATGGTTTTCATTACGAGAAAAACTTTTTCGTAATGTTAATAAAACTTATTGGCATTGTCAATGTTGAGCGCATTGAAAGAAAGATTGATTTGTTAAGATTTGACCAGATGAAGTCAGCCTTAAGTACTCTTAAGTACAGTCGTAATAGTTTAGCACATACGCACACTAAGGGAATTACTGTAACTATAGATACACCATCTATAACGAAGAAATCTTTCGTGCGTATATTAGAAGGTTTTAAAGAGTTTGATAATATTTTAAGAACTTTAAGTTTCTAATATCGACTAAGTTTATATAAAAAGGAGCTTATAACTTTGCCAAAACGTACTGACATAAAAAAGATATTATTAATCGGCTCTGGTCCAATCGTAATCGGGCAGGCCTGCGAGTTTGATTACTCCGGTACGCAGGCCTGCAAGTCGCTTAAAGAAGAAGGCTACGAGGTTGTCTTGATAAACTCGAATCCGGCGACGATTATGACCGACCCGAACCTTGCTGATAAGACCTATATTGAGCCGCTCTCAGCCGATATGATCGCAAAGGTAATCGAGCGAGAACGTCCGGATGCTCTGCTGCCGACGATGGGCGGTCAGACCGCTCTGAACGTAGCGATTGAGCTTGACGAGATGGGCGTCCTTGAGAAGTTCAATGTCGAGCTGATCGGTGCTGGCATCGAGGCGATAAAAAAAGGCGAAGATAGAGAGCTATTTAAAAAAGCTATGGAGCGTATCGGACAAAAAGTCCCAAGCGGCGGCTTTGCAACTACATTCGATGCTGCATGCAAGGTCGTCGAGCAGTTTGATTACCCTGTGATCGTAAGGCCGTCTTTTACCCTTGGCGGCACAGGCGGTGGTATCGCCTATAACCGTGAAGAGTTTGAGAAGCTCGCAAAGCACGGAATAGACGCAAGTCCGACTGACGAGATACTTATAGAAGAATCGGTGATTGGTTGGAAGGAGTTTGAGCTGGAGGTAATGCGCGATACCAAGGACAATGTCGTAATTATCTGCTCGATTGAGAATCTAGATCCGATGGGCGTGCATACAGGTGATTCGATAACCGTTGCTCCGGCGCAGACCCTCTCGGATAAAGAATATCAGCTTATGCGCAACGCGTCTCTGGATATTATTCGAGAGATCGGCGTTGATACCGGCGGCTCTAATATACAGTTCTCGGTCAATCCAAAGACAGGTGGTATATATGTTATCGAGATGAATCCGAGGGTCTCAAGGAGTTCTGCTCTGGCCAGTAAGGCAACCGGCTTTCCGATAGCCAAGATCGCTGCTAAGCTCGCCGTTGGTTATACCCTCGATGAGATACCAAACGATATAACAAAGATGACGCCAGCGTCATTTGAGCCGACGATTGATTATGTCGTAACAAAGATTCCTCGTTTTACCTTTGAGAAATTCCCGCATGCCGACTCTGTCTTGACCACCCAGATGAAGAGCGTTGGTGAGGTTATGAGTATGGGGAGGACCTTTAAAGAATCATTTTTAAAGGCTCTGCGTTCCTTAGAGACAGGCGTTTCAGGGCTTGACCCGATTGTGCGCAAAGATCGCTCGGAGGTCTTTTTTGAGGTTACAGAGGAAGAGGCCGAGGAGATCTCTACGAACCTGAAGGTCCCAAGGGCCGAGCGTATGTACTACGTTGCCGATGCCATGCGTTCCGGTATGACTGTGGAGAAGGTTCATGCCCTGACAAATATTGATATGTGGTTCTTAAATAATATACGAGAGATCGTCGAGCTTGAGGGTGAGTTATACGAGGAAAGTAAAAAAGGCGAGTTGACTAACGCCTCGATACGTGCGGCAAAGGAGTCTGGTTTTTCTTACACAACGCTTGCGCGTATTACAGGCGAGGCAGAGTCGGCTATAACAGCGCGTGCGCACAAGGCCGGAATCAGGCCAGCGTATAAGTGTGTCGATACCTGCGCTGCTGAGTTCGAGGCACATACGCCGTATCTCTATTCTACATATGAGCGGCCTTTCTATAATATAAAAGACAAGACCGAACCAGCAGTCGAGTGCGAGGCAGCACCGACCAGGAATAAAAAAGTAATGATTCTTGGAAGCGGTCCGAACCGAATCGGTCAGGGTGTTGAATTTGATTATTGTTGCGTCCATGCAAGCTTCGCCCTTAAAGAAGAGGGCATTGAATCGATAATGCTCAACTGTAACCCAGAGACGGTATCGACTGATTACGATACCTCTGATAGGCTTTATTTTGAGCCGCTTACCTTTGAAGATGTCATGGCCGTCATAGAACGAGAAAAGCCCGACGGCGTTATCGTACAGCTTGGCGGGCAGACCCCGCTTAAGTTATGCGTAGCTCTCGAGCGTGCAGGGGTGAAGATCCTTGGCACTACGCCTGACTCAATAGATGAGGCCGAGGATAGAGAACGTTTTGATGCGTTATTAGAGAAGCTGAAGTTAAGACGACCCGAGAGCGGGCTTGCGCGTAGCACAGAAGAGGCCGTAGCTGCTGCAAATAGTATTGGATATCCAGTTATGGTAAGGCCGTCTTACGTGCTTGGCGGTCGGGCAATGGAGATCGTCTTTAACGAAGATAGCCTCAATGAATATATGGCGCGTGCCGTGCAGGCCTCGCCCGAGCATCCTGTGCTCGTCGATAGATTCTTAGTAGGGGCAACTGAGGTTGATGTCGATTGCGTAAGCGACGGCGATCTTGTAGTGATCGGAGCTATCATGGAGCATATAGAAGAGGCCGGTGTCCATTCCGGCGACTCGGCCTGCTCGTTACCACCGTACTCACTTAGCAAAGAAAGTCTAGCAGAGATTACGAGGCAGACCAAGGCACTGGCAAAAGAGCTAAAGGTTGTTGGTCTTATGAATGTTCAGTTTGCGGTAAAGGACGAGGTGATCTATATCATAGAGGTCAATCCGAGAGCCTCCCGTACCGTACCGTTTGTCAGCAAAGCAATAGGGCGTCCTCTGGCCAAGATCGCAACGAAGGTTATGATAGGTAAGACATTAACTGAGCTTGGCTTTACCAGGCAGATCCATCCGCCGTACGTCTCTGTCAAAGAAGCTGTCTTTCCGTTTATAAAGTTCCCGGGTGTTGATACTATTTTAAGCCCAGAGATGAAGAGCACCGGTGAGGTGATGGGTGTTGGTGACGGCTTTGGCAAGGCCTTTGCAAAGGCGCAGATAGCCGCCGGTAATACCCTGCCGCTTGTGGGTAATGTATTTGTAAGTGTCAGAGATGCTGATAAAGAAGGGGTCTTGCATGTTGCCAGAGAATTAAAAGAGATGGGTTTTAATATCCTGGCGACGCGCGGTACGGTACGGTTTTTGGCCGAGCATGGCGTAGAGACCGAGTATGTTCATAAGGTAAATGCAGGGCGGCCTCATATCGTAGATGAGATAAAAAGTAAAAAGGTTGCGATGGTTATTAATACATCCTTTGGCGCAAAGAGTGTTGCTGATTCTTACTCTATTAGGCGAAGCTCGATAGAGAATGGCGTGCCGTACTTTACTACCATCGCCGGTGCGCATGCAGCGACTCGCGGCATAAAGGCAAAGAAAAAAGAAGCCCTCGATGTTATGAGTCTTCAGGAGTATCACGAGCAGAACGAGGCTGCGATAAAGGCCTCGCTCTGAAAAATTGAATTTTCTCTCTTAGAGTTTTAGGTTGTAAATAATTTAAAAGATAGATATTGACTGCTTGCAGTGGTGTTAAAGGCTGTAGGTAGATATAGCACTGCGAGTAGTAATAAGTTATATAGATTGATCTATTCGTACGCAATACTCTGAAACAAGTTCAGGGTGACAGGTTTTGTAGTTAGTGTGTACAGGCGTAAATAGGCATTGGTTTGTTTTATGATAATTAAATTTTCAATATGTCATGCTGAATTCAGTTCAGCATCTGTCTTTAAGATTTCGATAACAGTAGATCCCTAAACAAGTTAAATCAGGGTAAGAGTCGGAATAGAATGTTAAACTTCTAAATTCACAGAGGTCTTCTTTTGAGGAGTACCTTTTATGCAATCCATCAATAGCGTTTTTCAAGGTCAGGGCATTACTAAGTCTCTTCAATATGTGAAGGGTATTGGCCCAAAGCTTGGCGAACGCCTTGCCAAGAAAGGCCTTACTACGATTGAAGACGCTCTGTATTTTCTTCCTATTAGATATGAAGATAGAAGCCTTATGAGCTCGATCCGTGATCTTCAGGTCGGCACAAGTGGCGGAGCTACCGGTGAGGTTATGGTAAGCGGCGAGGTTCGTTACGGCAGGCGCAGGGGCTTTGAGGTCGTTATAAGTGACGGTACCGCCATTCTTAAACTCAAGTGGTTTAACTTTAAACTCCAATATATAAAGGGTCGTTTTAAGCAAGGCACAAAAATAAAAGCCTTTGGTAATGTCACGGCCTATGGTGCGCAGAAAGAAATTATCCACCCTGACGTCGAGGTGGTCGCAGCCTCAGGTGATGACGACCTTCTGAAAACCTCTGGCGGCAACCTTGCAGGCGGCCTTGCAGGTGGCGGCCTTATTCCAGTATATTCTCAGATCGATAACTTTCATCAAAAGACAATAAGGAAAATCATAGATAGTATCGTTCTTGATTATGCAGCCGGGTTGCTTGGTGCTGTGCCTCGTGGCGTTTTGGCTGCAAGAGGCCTTTTAACTCTTGGCGAGTCTTTTACCAAGGCCCATTTGCCAGTGGCGATGGACGAGGTAGAGCTTGCCAGACGAAGTATAGTTTTTGATGAGCTCTTCTCGTTGGAGCTAGGCCTTGCGTTAAAGAGGCGAGCCATCAAAAAAGAAGGCGGCCTTGTTCAAGCCGGTGGTGACGAGACTGTTTTAAAAAAGCTTGGCGAGCTTATTCCATTTGAATTGACGCAGGCTCAGAGGCGTGTCTTAAAAGATATAAAGCGTGATATGAGATCGGATCGCCCTATGAACCGGCTTTTGCAGGGTGATGTCGGGAGCGGTAAGACCATCGTCAGTCTTATCGCAGCACTTATCGCAATAGACTCCGGGCATCAGGCGGCGATTATGGCACCGACCGAGATCTTAGCCGAGCAGCATTATCTTCTGATTCACGGTTACGGAGAAGGGCTTGGGATAAAGGTACGGCTCTTAACAGGAAGTACAAAGAAGGCCGTGCGGGCAGAGTATCTGCACGAGATAAAGGCCGGTAATGTCGATATTGTCGTCGGTACACACGCGCTTATTCAGGGTGACGTAGAGTTCAGGAGTCTTGGCCTTGCTATAATCGACGAGCAGCACCGCTTTGGCGTCGAGCAGCGTAGTTTTTTACAGAACAAGGCGCGTAAGAGCCGAGACGGTAAGGTAGGTCTTACCCCTGATATTCTGGTTATGACGGCGACCCCGATCCCAAGGACTTTATCTATGACGGTCTTTGGAGAGCTCGACGTCTCGGTAATCGACGAGTTGCCAAAAGGGCGCCAGCCGATAGAGACTCGCCTTATGCGTGAGGCCGAGCGCCAAGAGGCTTACGGCCTGATTCGTAGAGAACTGGAACGAGGCTCTCAGGCCTATCTAGTCTATCCTTTGGTGGAAGAGAGCGAGGAGTTAGAACTGCGTGACGCCACTAGGATGCATGCGCATCTGGCAAAGGATATTTTTCCGGAATATAAAGTAGCCCTTTTGCATGGTCGTATGAAGGGTGCGGAAAAAGAAGCCGTTATGGCCGACTTTAAGGCCGGTCGTTTTGATATCCTCGTCTCGACGACGGTTATAGAGGTTGGTGTGGATGTGCCGAACGCTACCGTAATCCTAATTGAACACGCCGAGCGTTTTGGCCTTGCGCAGTTGCATCAGCTCAGAGGTCGCGTTGGGCGGGGTTCTCGTCGTTCTGTTTGCATATTGCTTGCGCAGTATACCCGCAACGAAGATACTTGGAAACGGCTTAAGGTAATAGAGCGGACGACCGATGGTTTTTTGATAGCTGAGGAGGATTTGAAAATAAGAGGCCCTGGCGACTTTATTGGGACGCGCCAGTCCGGGATGCCGGATTTTCGCAGCAGTGATACATTCGCAGATCTCGGTCTTCTGCGTGACGCACGGGCCGATGCAACGGCCTTTCTCGAATCAGACCCGGAGCTTACTACCCCAGAAGGTCAGCGAATAAAAGAAATACTTCGCCATAGGTGGCGCGATAGGCTCTCGCTTGCAGAGGTAGGGTGATGGGTTATTGTGCTATCCATCTGCTAAATTACAGCTATAATCTTAGTATGGACTTAAGGTTGTAGCTATAACAAATTTATTTTGTTAATTTTTTTTGCTTGCTGCCGATATGTGTAGTGTCTGTAGTTTTGTTTTTATTACATTTAAAAAAGGAGGCTTGTCATGGCTGAAGATAATATTGGTGTTGACGGAAAGTCGTTTCGTAAAAGTGTTGAAAAGATGGTCGATGAGGTCCTTCAGCTTACCGGTCTGGAGAAAGGAATCTGTGATGCGATAAAGGGTAATAACGCTGTTATAAAGTTAAAATTCCCTGTGACGATAAAGGGCAAGGTCGAGATCTTTACCGGGTGGCGAGCGACGCACAGTATTCACCGCCTACCGGCAAAAGGCGGTATACGCTACTCACTGGCCGTTGATCAGGGTGAGGTCGAGGCCATGGCGGCACTGATGACCTATAAATGTGCCATCGTTGATGTGCCTTTTGGTGGTTCAAAGGGCGGGTTGAAGATCGACCCTCGTAAATATGAGCGTGAAGAGCTCCAGCGGATAACCCGGCGTTTTGCACGGGAGCTGGCAACTGCCGGATTCTTAAGTCCTGCGATGAATGTGCCGGCCCCGGATATGGGAACAGGCCAGCGCGAGATGGCATGGATCGCCGATACCTATAAGCATCTTTATCCCAACGATATTGATTATAACGCGTGTGTAACAGGCAAGCCCGTGCATCTGGGCGGTATAAGAGGGCGTGTCGAGGCCACGGGGCGTGGCGTTCAGTATGTCTTGCGTGAGTTCTTCCGTCACCCTGAGGATGTAAAGGAAGCGAATATGAGCGGCGGGCTGGTGGGTAAGCGTGTTGTAATTCAGGGGCTTGGTAATGTCGGCTATCATGCCGCAAAGTTCTTGCAGGAAGAAGACGGTGTAAAGGTTATTGCAATTATTGAGCATGACGGTGCGCTGGTAAATGAGAACGGAATAAATGTAGAGGATGTACATCAGTATCTGGTCGCTGAGGGCTCAACCGGGGTAAAGGGTTTCACTGGTGCGGCGTATAGTGAGGACGGCGCGGCTGCTCTTACGATGGACTGCGATATACTAATACCGGCTGCTCTGGAAGGCGTGATTCATAAAAATAATGCCGCTGATATCAAGGCTAACCTGGTAGCTGAGGCCGCAAACGGACCGACGACCTATGAGGCAGATCAGATATTAAATGGTAGAGGCATAGCGGTCTTGCCCGATGTATTCGTCAACGCAGGTGGTGTTGTGGTCTCGTATTTTGAGTGGGTAAGGAACCTGAGCCATATACGCTTTGGACGTATGGAACGGCGCATAGAAGAGATGCGTGGCCGTGACACAGCGCGCGCTATAGAAGAGGCTACGGGGCAGAAACTGTCGGCCAGTATTAGAGATGGGCTTGGTCACGGCGCAGACGAGCTGGATCTGGTTCGCTCAGGGCTGGCAGATTCAATGAGCGATGCCTATAAAGAGATTCGACGCGTTAAGATCGAGACGGAAGGAGTCTATAGCTACCGGATGGCGGCCTTCCTTATAGCTGTTAGAAAAATTGCCAAGTCGTATCTTGATATAGGTGTTTATTAGAGTGGGTTCGTACTCATAAATGTCCTGCGGCGTTGCCAGAACTGCAAACTCTAATCCTCAAATACCTAAAAGGTGCTCGCCGCACGGCAAATGCATTAATATGGTTTTGTCTCATAAATGTCCTGCGGCGTTGCCAGAACTGCAAACTCTAATCCTCAAATACCTAAAAGGTGCTCGCCGCACGGCAAATGCATTAATATGGTTCTGTCTCATAAATGTCCTGCGGCGTTGTCAGAACTGCAAACTCTAATCCTCAAATACCTAAAAGGTGCTCGCCGCACGGTAAATGCATTAATATGGTTCTGTACTTCGCATGGCTGCGAGCTATCTAGGATGTCATCCTGAACTTGATTCAGGATCTGTATTGGTAGTAGGCATAGAAAGATAGCTGCGTTGGCTCTGCCTCCTCGCAAAGACTTGCTTGGTGGTTTATCTTGTAAAAGGTCTATCTATGCGTCTGCATAGGCAGCAGTACCAGCCTTGCCTTTGAATATTCCACTTCAAATCCTATTGACAAATAGCCTCATGGATAGTAATCTAATGTGCTCTGAGTCGAGTGATCTTTTCAGAGTATAGTTACGAAATACTAGAAGAAAAAGGAGTTTTAGATGGCGGTAATAAAGCCCTTCAGGGCCATAAGATACAACATGGATAAGTCTCAGAACAGGGACGCAGAACTAACAAAGATTATGGCACCTCCTTATGACGTTATATCAGAGGAGTTTCAGCAGGAGCTTTATCTGAGGCATTCTAATAATGTGATAAGGCTTATACTGGGTAAGATCCTCCCGGACGACACAGATGATTCTAACAGGTATACAAGGGCTGCGGCCTATTTTGATAAATGGCAGGAGGACGGTACACTTGTTAGGGATCTCGCCCCTTCGATGTATGTGTATGCGCAGCGCTATACGCTGGACAGTGGGCATGAGCGTGAACGTAAGGGCTTTATTGCTCTAACGCGTGTCGAAGACTTCGACGGCGGTGCGGTGCGTCCGCATGAGAGAACCTTATCAGGACCAAAGGCCGATAGGCTTAATCTTATGAAGCACTGTAAGAGCAATATGAGCAGTATTTTTTCGCTCTACCCTGAGTCGGTCGAGTTGCCACCAAACGAGCGTGTTATGGGGGTGTTAGAGAGTGCTGTTAAAGGTGAGCCGCTTGTTAATGTCGTCGGTGACGATGGCGTGACCAATATGGTTTGGAAGGTAGATGACGCAGCTACAATAGAAAAGGTAGTAGAGGCTATGTCAGAGAAGGGTCTTTTTATAGCCGACGGTCATCACCGTTACGAGACTGCTATTAATTATCGTAATTATATGCGTGAGCAGACAGAGAACCCGACCGGCGATGAGCCATTTAATTTTGTAATGATGTACTTTACTTCAATGCGTGATGATGGGCTCGATATCTTCCCGACTCACAGGGTCGTGCGTGGCCTTGAGGGCTTTGACGGAGCTGCTTTACTAGAGGACTGTAAAGAGTACTTTGATTTAGAGAAGGTTGAATTTGACGACTCCGGCGAGCCAGTTGCCAGGGCAGAGTTTATGAAACGCCTCGGTGACGGCGTAGAGGGTCATACCAGTTTTGGTCTTTATCTAAAGGGCACAAATACTTACAATATATTAAGACTTAAAGACGTAAAGGTTATGGATGAACTGCTAGGTGCTGACCTGCCAGAGGTATATAAGAATCTAGATGTGACGATCCTTCATTCGTTGCTGCTCGGTAAGATACTTGGTATAAGTCAAGAGTCTCAGACTCGTCAAGAAAACCTTCAGTACGTAAAGAGCACAGATCAGGCTTTTGAACTCGGGCGTAGTGCTGAAAACCAGATGGTTTTTATTATGAATCCGACTACAGTCGAACAGGTAAGGCTCGTCTCTGAGGCAGAGCTTCTTATGCCTCAGAAGTCAACGTATTTCTATCCTAAGATTTTATCGGGGCTTACCATTAACCCGCTCTGGTAGCAGGCGGGTGTAGTGGGGGTTAAAGGCCTATGAATAGGCGGGGCGTGAATCTAGCTGGCAGGCTTGGTGCGATTGTTGATGGCCTGGTCCTCGCTCAAGGCGTTGGTGCGTCAGATACGCAAGTCCTGGGTGAGACTCTTCAGAAGGTAACTACAGATACCCTGCTGCTCGCAGATTTTATCCTTCCTTTAAAGAATGTAAATACCATGATGGAACTAGGTGTTGGCACTGGTGCGCTTGCGCTCATAGCCGCTCGTAAAACTAGTGATCTCCAGGTGACCGGCGTTGATATTCATAGCGGTGCTGCTGCCTGCGCAGCTGAGAATGTCCAGAGCAATTCTTTATCTGATAGGGTCAGGATACTTCGCCAGGACTGGCGTGCTCTTTATGGGTCTTTTCCCGAAGGCTCTTTTGATCTAGTCGTCAGTAATCCTCCGTATATTAAAAAAGGCACAGGCCGGGTCAGCCCGGTAGAGCACCGCGCTGTTGCGCGTCACGAAAGTTGCGGGACTCTGGCAGAGCTCGTAGGTATTGCAACGTATCTGGCAGGTGAGCACGGACGCATCGCTTTTGTCTATCCAATTAGCAGGTACTGCGAACTGCTAGGTGAACTTTACAGGAAGGGGTTGGTGCTTAGAAGGCTTGCTTTTGTCTATACTCACTGCGTGAGGGCTAAAGCCCCTTCGGGGCGGTTAACAGATAAACCATTAAAAGGCAATAAAACTGCGAGTCTGTTTCTGATCGAGTTTGGCCGTAGCGGTATGTTAAAGGTGGGCGAGTCGGTGTTTTTATAATTCGGTTTTTCTATTTGGTTCTGTCTGTGGCGTGGCTACGTTGCATGGCCCTGATAAGGGCCTCTTTTATGGAAGGGTCTTTTACGCCGTCGGCTATTCTGTCTATTTCACTGGTTTCATGGGCTGAAAGTTTGCGTAGAGTGGGCTTGTTTTCTGGTTTTTTTTCTTTTGGAGGATTGACCCTTCCGACCTTAAAGATTAGATCCTCTACAACACCGCGCCCGAGGCCTTCTGTGAGTTTCCTGAGTATATCAGCTTTATGAAAGCTGAGTTCATTCATCCACGCAGCCGAGGTAACGCTGACGTTAAGCTTTGTGCCAAAGAGTCTGGTGGGCTCGGTCTTTTGGGCAATCGCCGGGCCTACGGCCTCTTGCCAGAGTTTTTTTATCTTGTGCTCATTGGGCCAGACCTCGCTGGCGAGCTTGCCCCATGATTTGCCAAGTACTGCTGCGATATGCATGGGAGAGCCACCCTTGAGAGGCTCTCTCTTTTTGAATTTTCTTTTCATCTTGTCTTCCGAAGCGGTTCTGCGGATAATATTGTTTTATAATAAATGATCAGATGCTGAAAGTGGGGGCTTAGTTGTTTTGCCTTGCCATGTATAGGCGACCTCCGACTATCTGGCCTATTATTGCCCCTGCGATTATGATCGGGATCGTCTTGAAGCCGAGTCCGGCGAATGTGCGTATGATGAAGATAGCTGGAATGGGCAGGTGTATATATAGAAACCATTTTGCCGAGAACTTGCACGCATTGCCTCTGAAATATCCAAAAGGAAGGTTTATGATAAGTGTTAATATTGTAACGGCGGCTAGTAGCAAAATTAGTTTATCCACGTGGTCTTCCTTAGTGTATCTTTCCTTTCTTTATATCTATAATTTAACAGAACTAGGGGGTTTTTGTCAATTTATATCGTCTCTATCAGATGGTTTGACTGTCTTGACACCTATGAAAAGCCTGATATATTCTATGTAAGACAACGAAGCCTCTTCTTGATTAAGCATCCTGCGAAGCAATACTTGATTAACTCTACATTTATTTTAAAGACACGGTTGCACCGAGCTTAGCTCAGATGTGATTACACAACTGCGTCTAGTTCTATGAAAGTACGTAAAATCTCGATTGCCATATGTACTATTATTTATTTTTATCAGGATATCACCTTTTATTCGAGGATACCTTCGCAGAGGATACCCTCGTAGAGGTTTGTTTGATGTATAGAGATTTTTTGATCTTTGCGCCTGTAGTGGTAGTGGCAGTTATCTTCATATGCTTTGCCACATTTGTATACCTACGGGGGCGGCGCCAGCGAACCGACCTTAAGTCTTTGACCAAGGCAACCGAGCTTATGGGCGGTGGTGCTTATGACCTAGAGATTGACTGTGATCTTGACGGCGATCTTGGTCTGCTTGCCGCGGCTTTGCACGAAGCCTCAGGTGCGATAAAGGAAAGAACTCAAAGTTGCGAGTATTTAAGTGAAGTGGTCGATGAGATGGACGCGAGCCTTATAGTAGTCGATCAGGAAGGTGATATAAAGATTGTTAATAAGGCTACTACCTCATTGCTTGGGTATAGTCGTGATGAACTTGTTGGTCAGCCCTTTATGGTGATTACAGGCAAGCGCGTAAAGGGAGAGATTGAGAGCAGTGAGGACATCAGGTATCTGAGAAAAGACGGTCGTAGTATTCCCGTTCATTTTTCGAGCTCCGAGTTGGCTGTTGCCGATGGAGAGCCCTCAGGGATGGTCTGTGTTGCAAGAGATATTAGTGAGCACGCAGCCGTGCAGGAGGCCCTAAAGTCGAGTGAAGGTAAGCTTAATGCTATTTTGCAGGCAATCGGCGATTTAATTATTATGGTGGATAAAGATATGTCGATTATCTGGGCGAATGAGGCCGTAACCTCGGCCTTTGGTTTTGATATTGTTGGGAAAAACTGTCATGAAACATTATTTAACCAGAGGCAGCCATGCGTGAGTGGTGCTTGTCCGGTAGTGGATGCATTTGAAGACCAACTCTCTCATACCGATGAAATAGATGTTGAGGTCTTTGGAGAAGCTAGGAGCTTTGAGTGTACCGCGAATGTCGCTACCAGAGACGAAAATGGAGCTCCTGTCGCAGTTATAGAGGTCTGTAAGGATATAACCGAGTACAGGCGCACCGAGCAGGCACTTATTCAGAACGCCAAGCTTGCCTCTCTCGGTGAATTGGGTGCGGGCATTGCCCATGAACTGAACAGCCCGCTTGCCGGCATTTTATCGCTCGCCGAGCTTATGCTTGCGCGCATGGAGAGTACAAACGCTAACTACGTCTTTGTCGAGAAGATAAAGGACGCGACCATACGAAGCAAGCATATAATTATGGACCTTATGTCTTATTCAAGGCCTGACGCAGAGCATATGCGACTGGTCTCTGTCAATGAGGCCTTGAACTCTGTCCTTTCCCTCTTTATATCTGAACTTAAGACCTTTCAGGTGAAGATCGAAGAAGACCTTGCACCGGACCTTCCCGATATTATGGGCAATAAAGGGCAGCTTATGGAGGTCTTTTTAAATATTATTAAAAACTCAAAGGATGCACTTGTGGGTGCGGGGAATATAAATATAAAGACCTCTAAACTTAAAATAGATGGTGAGGAGTTTGTGGAGGTAGATATATCTGATAATGGCCCGGGTATTGCTGAAGACTCGATAACGAGAATTTTTGACCCTTTTTATACTACTAAGGAAAAGGGTGGGGGGATGAATATAGGGCTCGGGCTTTCAATATCAAAGGGTATAATAGAGGCACATGATGCCATGATTAAGGTCGAGAGCACTGTTGGGGTGGGTACGCATTTCAGGATGTTGTTTCCTGTTGCGGAGCATCCGGCGCAGGCCGATCTTGAGGGGGAGGTAGAGAATGCAGAGTCATGCGGGTGAGGCAGTAAATACAGGGTCGAATAAACGTCTAAGTGCGGTGATGCCGGAGAACAGGGCTATTCTGGTCGTAGATGACGAGGAGACGGTTGGGCTTGGGATGAGCGAGATGCTAAAGTTATCGGGCTTTAAATCATCTTTTGTCACCGATGGTGCCGCAGCGATAGAAGAGGTGCGAAATAGCCATTATTCGCTGGTATTTATGGATATTATCATGCCGGGTTTAAATGGGCTTGATGCATATCGGCTAATAAGAGAGATTGAGCCGAAGATAAAGGTAGTGCTATTTACCGGTTTTTATAGAGATGCAGATACCGTTATTATGGAAGGGGTCAGGGAGGGGATGATAGATGAATTTATAAGAAAGCCTTTCTTTGCCAGCGAAATTATAGATATAGCAAAAAAATATACATAGTCAGATCTTCTTTGAGGTTTGATAGAGGGTTGTTTATGGATATGATAGATATTGATTCCTTTGTAGAGAGTCTGGGGGGGAGCTGTGCCTTTGTCGATGACAGAGGTGTGTTGCTGGTTGCTACACCTTATTTTGAGAAGGTCTTTGGTGATAGTAAGTTTTTGGAAACCTCTTTGGAACTCTTTGAAATGGACGTGGATGGGGTGAGAAATTTACATATGGAAATTCTCTCGGAAATGCGTGTCGGACTAAAGGATTTCGCTGATATGACGATAAGATGGAGAGGGCAGTCTTATCTCTTGCAGTTTGTTGCATCGCGTCGTGGAGGTGTTTTTTTTGGTGCTTTGGTCAATGTCACTAATATTAGTGATAGAATAAGAGATGATGAGTGCAGTCGTAGAGAGTTGAGCGATCTGACGCTGTTGCAAAAGATCGCTTTTGGAAGAGAAAAAAAGATGGATGAGCTAAGACAGAAGATCGAGGACTTAGCCAGGCAACTCGAGACGCGCGGAGTCGCTTGAGCGGCCCGTGCCATTGTCGCCGTTGGTTTAATAAGCTCGTCTCACTGGTTATAACCCTGACCTGGCAATACCACTTTCACACCGATAAAAGCATGTTATTTTCATCATCTCAGCAAAGAGTGAGTATAAAGGATTATGGCGGAAAGAATAGGTGAGCTCCTACTTAAAGAGAAGCTTATAAACCACGAACAGCTTCAACAGGCAGTTGATGAACAGAAAAAAGGTGGTGGCCGGCTTGGCTTTAATCTTACAAAGCTTGGCCATATAAGCGAAAAAGACCTTACGATTTTTCTCAGCAAACAGTACGGAATACCTACCGTTGAAATTGTTGAGGGAGAGTTGGATAGTGAGGTCGTCTGTTTAATCCCCGAAGATGTTGCACGCAAATACCAAGTTTTACCGGTCAGTCGTAACGGTGCCACCCTGGTCGTCGCTATGGCGGATCCTTCCAATATTTTTGCAATCGATGATATAAAATTCCTTACAGGTTATAACGTTGAGACCGTAGTTGCCTCTGAGGTCGCTATAAAGAGCGCTATTGAGAGCAGTTATCAGAGTAGCGAGATGGACCTAGCGATGGAGGACGTCCTCACCGAGTTTGACGAGGATGATATGGAGGTCATCCAGGAAGAAGACGAGGTCGATCTAGGCGACCTTAAAAAGGCCGTTGAAGACGCGCCTGTCGTTAAACTCGTTAACTTTATCCTTACCGATGCTATTGTTAAGCAGGCCAGTGATATCCATGTCGAGCCGTATGAGAAGTCCTTCAGGGTGCGCTACAGGGTAGACGGTGTGCTTCATGAGGTTATGAGACCTCCGATGAAGCTTAAAAACGCCATAGTCTCAAGGATCAAGATCATGAGCCAGCTTGATATCGCCGAGCGTAGATTGCCCCAGGATGGCAGGATAAAGCTCAAGCTCGGGCGTAACCGCGAGATGGACTTCAGGGTCTCGGTCCTTCCAACGCTCTTTGGTGAGAAGGTCGTTATGAGGCTTCTAGATAAGAGTAACCTTCAGCTTGATATGACCAAGCTCGGCTTTGAGCGGGCAGCGTTGGATAACTTCCTTGATGCGATACATAAACCTTGGGGTATAGTGCTGGTAACCGGGCCGACAGGAAGTGGTAAGACAACTACCCTTTACTCAGCACTTTCAGACCTTAACAAAGAATCAGAGAATATATCTACAGCAGAGGATCCGGTCGAGTTTAACCTGATGGGTATTAATCAGGTTCAGATGCATGAGGATATTGGTCTTAACTTCGCAGCGGCTCTTAGAAGTTTCCTTCGTCAAGATCCGGATATAATCATGGTTGGTGAGATAAGGGACTATGAGACGGCTGAGATCGCCATCAAGGCCGCACTCACCGGCCATCTGGTCTTATCTACCTTGCATACAAATGACGCCCCTAGTACCGTCAACAGGCTCTTGAATATGGGAGTAGAACCTTTTCTTGTCTCTTCGGCCTGTAACCTGATACTAGCGCAGAGGCTGGCGCGCAAGATCTGTGAGAAATGCAAGGAAGAGACGACAATCTCGGAGCAGGCCTTATTGGATCTGGATATTACCGCAGAGCAGGCAAAGAAGATGAAGTTTTTTAAGGGCAAGGGATGTACTGATTGCAATGGTACGGGCTATAAGGGCAGGATAGCGCTTTATGAGGTCATGCCATTTACAGAGACCCTTAAAGAGCTGGTCTTAAACGGCGCATCTTCATCTGAGCTTAAGAAGCAGGCGATAGTCGAGGGCATGCAGTCGTTGCGTATGAGTGGACTTAGCAAGGTAGAAGAAGGGGTAACAACGCTTGAAGAAATATTAAAGGCTACTATGGCCGATTGACTTAAGGTTTGGGTCTTTTTCCTCGATAATAAATAGTATAGGCTACAGTATATACCGGTATATGAACGGTAAGGAGTGAGTCATGTCAGAAGGCGTAAAAATGCCGGAACTCCAAGTGTTACTTAAGAAACTTGTAGAACTTAATGGTTCGGATCTGCATATATCCGCTGCTTCTCCGCCAAGGATTCGAGTGCACGGTAAGCTTACCCCCCTTGATCTGCCTACTCTAACCGGTGTGCAGACCAAGCACATGTGTTACTCCATCTTAACAGACGCACAGAAGCATAAGTTTGAGGATAACAACGAGCTTGATCTATCATTCGGAATGAAGGGGCTTGCGCGGTTCAGGGCGAATATCTTTGTACAGAGAGGGACGATTGCCGGAGTTTTTCGTTCTATTCCTATAGAGATTTTGACTGTGAAGGATCTTGGTTTACCGCCGGTTGTAGATGAGCTTACCAATAGACCGCGAGGGCTTGTTCTGGTCACCGGCCCTACAGGAAGCGGTAAGTCCACGACCATCGCTGCGATGATAGATAAGATCAATACCGAGCGTGACGAACATATCGTTACTATTGAAGACCCGATAGAGTACTTGCACCGGTCAAAGAGAGCACTGGTTAATCAGCGTGAGGTCGGTGCCGATACCTTTAGCTTTAGAAAGGCGATAAAGTCGGTCCTGCGCCAGGACCCGGATGTTGTGCTTGTCGGTGAACTTCGTGATCTCGAGACTATCGAGACCGCTCTTACGATTGCCGAGACAGGTCATCTCTGTTTTGCGACCCTGCATACAAACTCATGCGTCCAGTCAATCAACAGGATTATAGATGTCTTTCCCGCTGCTCAGCAGCCGCAGGCTCGTGCTCAGCTTTCTTTTGTGCTGGAAGGTGTTATGAGCCAGCTTTTGCTTACTAAGGCCGATGGCACGGGACGTGTACTGGCTCTGGAGATTATGACTCCTAACTCGGCTATAAGAAATCTTATCCGCGAGGATAAGATTCACCAAATCTATTCGCAGATGCAGGTAGGACAAGCCAAGTTCGGTATGCAGACGATGAATCAGAGCCTGATAACCTTGCAGGCGCGTCGCCTGATTTCTGTGGACGATGCGCTCAACAGGAGCCCAGACCAGGATGAGTTGCGTCAGATGATGATAAACGCAGGTGTGATGCGTAGTGCATCGGGGTCAAAGAAGTAAGTATAAGAGGTTATTATTTATGCCTAAATTTGCATATTCAGGGAAAACACTCTCAGGTCAGGCGGCAAAGGGTGTTATAGAGGCTGCCAATCTGGCGCAGGCCAACTCAATGCTCAGGCGTAAGCAGGTTGTGCCGAACTCGTTATACCCTAAGAAGAGTGGGTTTGCCGCTTTAAATGAAATACAGATCCCTGGAATGGCGCAGAAGATCAAGGTAAAGGAGATAGTCGTCTTTACCCGTCAGTTCGCGACGATGATAGATGCGGGTCTGCCTCTTGTTCAGTGTTTGGATATTCTGGCAAATCAACAGGATAATAAAGAGTTTCAGAAGGTGCTCATTGACGTTAAGTCGAGCGTAGAGGAAGGCTCTACCTTTGCCGATGCCTTAAAGAAACACCCGAAGGTCTTTGATGATCTCTTTGTCAATCTTGTTGCCGCAGGCGAGATCGGTGGTATCCTCGATACAATCCTAAACAGGTTGTCGGGCTTTATGGAGAAGGCCGAGAAGTTAAAGGGTAAGATAAAGGGTGCTCTAACCTACCCGAGTGCAGTTATAGTTATAGCACTGATAGTCGTAACGGGACTTCTCTTATGGGTTGTGCCTGTCTTTGATGATATGTTCAAGGGCTTTGGCAGTGCTCTTCCCGCACCGACTCAGGTCGTTGTGGCTATGAGCAACGCGCTTCAAAATTACTGGTATATAATCTTTGGCACACTTGCGGCAGTTATAGTTGCTCTTAAGCAGAGTTACAAAACGCGTAGGGGCAAGCGGATTATGGACGGGGTATTTCTAAAGATGCCTGTCTTTGGTGATCTACTAAGAAAGACAGCCGTTGCGCGTTTTACGCGGACCCTTGGAACGATGCTGGCAAGCGGAGTGCCCATACTCGAGGCACTTGAGATAGTGGCCAAAACTGCTGGTAATGTAGTGATTGAGGAAGCTATTATGGATGCAAGGTCAAGTCTTAGCGAAGGAAAGACGCTGGCCGAACCACTTGCCGCTACCAAAGTATTCCCCAGCATGGTAACTCAGATGATAACAGTTGGTGAGAGTACGGGTTCAATGGATACGATGCTTAATAAGATCGCTGATTTTTATGAGGATGAAGTCGATGCCTCGGTCGATACATTAACCTCTCTTATAGAGCCGCTTTTGATGGCCTTCTTGGGTGTTGTCGTCGGTGGTCTTGTTATTGCTCTCTATCTTCCAATCTTCTCTCTTGCCGGTGCTGCGGGCGGCTAACTGATATGGACCGTTCAGCGTTAAAGGCTATAAAAGACAAACTACTAGGTCTCATGATCTTGCGAGTAGTCTTCGCTCTTATCTTTCTGGGCGTTGGAAGTTGGTTTCAGCTAAAGGACTATTACATCATCGGTCCTATGCATTACCCCATACATGTTCTTGTGGTGGTTGTCGGCGTGCTTACTGTGATCTACGGTCTTATGCTCAGGCGAGTTCGCAGAGTTTTGTTTTTTGCCTATTTTCAGGTATCAGTTGATGTACTTCTTATAACTATAGCTATATTTATTACCGGCGGTAGTGATAGTTATTTCTCCATACTTTACTTTA
This sequence comes from Deltaproteobacteria bacterium, assembly GCA_024278765.1. Lineage (GTDB taxonomy): Bacteria > Desulfobacterota > GWC2-55-46 > GWC2-55-46 > DRQE01 > JAJRSM01. Next base: position 71,461 of record JAJRSM010000034.1, read on the forward strand.
TAGGTGTAATCGGTTCTTCGATGATTCTTGGTGGTCGTGGGGGTTTTTTTACGGCTTTTTTATCATCGGTTCTTTTTGCTTTTATGATGAGTATGGATTTATACCGGGTCCTGCCACAGCAATTTAAAGTCTTTTATTATAGTACTGAGGTGCCTGACTGGAGCTTTGTTATGACGACGATAGCTACTCATGCGATAGGGCTCTTTACCGTTGCCTACCTTACAGGTCGGTATGTTGAGAAGGCTGTCCGTATGGAGAAGCGTCTTGAGGAACGTGAGGTGGATCTAGGGCGTTTGGAGACCCTCAATAAGACGGTTGTCGAGAATATTCCGGCAGGTATTATGACTATTGATATAGAAGGGCGTATTACGTCTTTTAATAGGGCGGCTACTGTTATAACAGGGTACGAGCTTCGTGAGGTATATTTGCAGAGCGTTTATGAGGTTTTCCCGCCGCTTTTAACGGCACGTCCGTGGCCTGTCGCAGAGGTGGCAAGGCCAGAGAAGGTAGTAAAGACAAAGGACGGCAGGGATATATGCCTTGGCTTTACAGTTTCATTCGGCACCGAAGGTGAGGTGACTAATATTATAATCTTTCAGGACCTGACCGAGTTGAAATCCATGGAGGAACAGCTGCGGCGTGACGATAGGCTTAAAGCTCTGGGCGAGCTATCGGCTTCAATTGCTCATGAGGTGCGCAATCCGCTGGCAGCCATCTCCGGTTCTATTCAGATGTTAAGTCAAGATATGGACTTCAGTGGTGATAAAAAGCAGCTAATGGGTATAGTGCTTAAGGAGACTGATCGACTAAATAGACTTATAACTGATTTTCTTCTCTTTGCAAAGCCCGCTTCTACAAGTAAAAAGGCATTTATTGACATAGCTGATGTTATAAGTGAAACTGTCGAGGTCTTCTCCAATAGTCCTCAGGCAAAAGGAATTAAAATAGAAGCAGAGCTGCGAAAGGGTTTTTTTGTAGAAGCAGATGTTCATCAACTGTCTCAGGTTTTTTGGAATCTGTTCATTAATGCTGCTATCGCAATGGACGGAGTAGGGGCACTCACTATATCTGCGAGTCAAGCAACTGGTAATGTGCGTGGCAAATCAAAGCCCGGTGCTGTAGGCGGCGATGAGATCGTAGAAATAACTGTGGTTGATACAGGTGTTGGTATTGCTAAGGCTGCACTTGGTAAGATCTTTGATCCTTTCTACTCAACCAGAGACGGTGGTACAGGTATGGGGCTCGCTCTGGTCCACAGGATGATAGAGGAGCATGGTGGTACTATTGATGTAATAAGCAGCGTCGGAGAAGGAACGAGTTTTATTATTTCAATGCCGAGGGTTAATCTTCAGGTAGCAGAGCGTGAGACAGCTTCGTAGGTAAAAGATGTCTTTAATAAGAATTTTTTCATAAAGAGGTTATATGGCAAAATATAAATTGATAGTAGTTGACGATGAAGAGAGCATGCGAAATTTTTTAAGTATTATGCTTAAAAAAGAAGGTTATGATGTCTCTGCTTTCTCAACCGGTGAAGATGCTCTGGAGTTTTTCAGGGCAGAGTCTGCTGATATTGTAATGACCGATCTTAAGATGCCGGGGATGGGCGGGGTGGCTCTCTTAAAAGAGCTTAAAGCACTGGATTCTAATGTCGCGGTAATACTTATGACGGCCTATGCATCAGTAGATAGTGCGGTGGAGGCGATGCGCGCTGGGGCGTACGATTACTTTACCAAGCCTTTTAATATCGATGAGATCAAGCTGCACCTCAAACGTGCGCTCAGGCTTAAAGAGCTAGAGCAGGAAAATATTCTGCTTAAAAAAGATATCCACTCAAGGTATGGCTTTAGTAATTTTATAGGGACCAGCCCCTTGATGTTAGAGATATACGCTCTTATTTCAAGTGTAGCCGGAACGCGTACAAATGTGCTGATAAGTGGAGAGAGTGGAACTGGTAAGGAACTGGTGGCCAGAGCCGTACATACTGAGGGGGATCGTAAGGACAAGCCCTTTGTTACTATAAACTGCGGTGCCATCCCTGAGAACCTTCTTGAGAGCGAGCTTTTTGGTCATAAAAAGGGTGCTTTTACAGGGGCGGTAAAGGATAAGGCCGGACTTGCCGAGATGGCAGATGGCGGAACTCTTTTTCTAGATGAGATAACAGAGCTGCCGCTTAACCTGCAGGTAAAGCTCCTTAGATTTCTACAAGAGAAGACGGTCAGGCGTGTGGGTGGCTCAGTTGATAAAGTTGTGGATATAAGGGTGATAGCCGCGACCAACAGAGATATTGAAGGAGAGGTCAAGGCAGGGCGCTTCAGAGAAGATCTTTTTTATAGGTTAAATGTGCTGGGTATAGACTTGCCGCCCTTGAGAGCTAGAAAGGAAGACATTCCTAAACTCGCTGATTTCTTCTTTGATAAGTATGTAAAAGAGAATGGTAAGGATATAAAGCGTATATCAGAGGATGCTCTGGCTTTGTTGGTTGATTACGATTATACAGGTAATGTCCGTGAGTTGGAGAATGCAATTGAGCGTGGTGTTGCACTGGAGTCGACCGATGTGCTGCGAGCGGGCTCGTTGCCGCCGGCTATAAGGGACTTTAAGGTTGCTCACTCAGTTGTTGTTGCTGGTGGAGGTGTTGCAGAATCTGACGCCGGTGCCGTAGTAATAACAGAGGCAGGACTGGACCTTGAGCAGGTTGTAGGTGAGTTTGAGCGCAAGATAATAATGGACGCCCTCAAAAAAACCGGAGGCGTTAAGAAAAAAGCCGCAGAGCTTTTAAAGATAAGTTTTCGTTCAATGAGGTATAAGATAAGTAAATATGAAGATACCTAGGACTGAACGTTCACCAATAATATATTTATTGTTATTTGCTGTTCTCTGCCTATTTATATTTCTAGTCTCTTTTCAGAAGCAGCATTGGGATACGGATATCTTCTGGGCACTTAAGAGTGGTGAGTGGATAATAACCAATTTTAGAGCTCCTTTGACCGATCCCTTCTCTTTTACATTCGCAGATAAGGAGTGGATCGATTTTACCTGGGGTTTTCAGGTTATAGTCTACCTTGTCTATACCTATCTTGGCGGATGGTTAGGTCTTTTCATACTGCAGTTCATTACTTTACTGGCCACTTTTTACGTCCTTTATTGTCTTTTTATGCTTATATCAGAGGGCAAGAGCTGGTTGGCAATAGCATTGCTTTACCTCGTCTTTGCTGCAACGTACCCTCGGTTCATGATAAGGCCGCATATATTTGTTTTCCTTTTTATATCGACCTACTTTTATCTTCTGGTGCTAAGTGAAAAGCAAGACAGGCTTAAGTGGCTGATTTTATTACTACCTTTACAGGTTGTATGGGCAAATATTCACTCCAGTTCTATTCTCGGCATCTTTATTGTTGGCAGTTTTGCTATCTGTGCATTTGTTGAAGAAATTAGAGGGGGGCTAGGGCGTGCCTCATCATCTTACTTTAAGCGCATCTTGGTGGTCTCGCTCCTGGTCGTGGCCGTATCATTTATCAATCCTTATAGTTGGAAGCTGGTGTTGTTCCCATTTGTTCATCAGGGTGGAAACAACCCTGATGCCCTTCGTTATATATTAGAGTGGCAACCATTTGCTCTTACTTCTCTGCTCTACTTTATGCCAGTTCCTTTGTATAGTATCGCATTTAAAATACTTCTTTTCGGCTCGTTTGTAGCCATAGTGCTGAATAGAAGAAATCTTAAGATAAGATACTTTATTCTGTTGCTGCCTATACTCTTTGTCTCTCTTCAGCATGTTCGGATGCTATCTGTTTTTGCAGTCTTTGCAGCTCCTGTGCTTGTAATGAACCTTGCTTCTTATATGCGCAGTGCTAGACGAAGGTCAGGTTTTTTAGAGTGGGCGGCGGGTTGTATTATTCTAGGAACTATTGTTATTTTTATGGTTGGTTTTTTTGCAGGTAATTATAAGAGTTACTTTGGTCTGGGAATGCTTAAAGGGCATTTTTCAGAAGGTATCGTATCTTTTGTTAAAAATGAGAGAGTAAGAGGGAATTTTTTCAATGAATATGATCATGGCGGGTATTTGCTCTTTAATGATATAAGGGTTTCACTCGACAGTAGGACTCCTACTGTATATTCTCCTGATTTTTATTGGATGTGGAGGCGTGCTAGAGAAAAGCAAAAATATTTTGATAGATTTACCGCCAGAAATGCTATGGACGTTGCTATAGTCTTACCGACAATACAGTTGTGTGACAGATTATGGAAGGACAAGGATTGGCAGGCAGTGGCCTTTGATGACGTCTCTGCACTCTTTCTTAAAAATGTAGCCTCCAATGCGGATATTATCTCAAAGTGGGGGTTAAAGAGCCTAAGTCCATGTGACCTGAGTGCTGAAGAAACCATGACTGCGCAGCGCGAAGGGCTTTTGAAGATGCGCACCGAGGCAAAGCGAATGGTTGATTATTATCAATCTGTAGGGCTTGGCGACACTGTGAGTAGGACGCATAGCCTGCTTGCCCGTGTCGAGACGGCCCTTGGTGGTGAGTATTTGCAGGGGGCTGTAGCGAACTATAGGCGTGCCATTGATGTTCGCAGTAGGCAGCGACTTCATTATGAACTAGCATTTGCCCTTGGAAAGTCAGAACGCTTTGATGAAGCCTTAGTACATTACAAAAAAGTAGAGCGTAATATGGTTAAGGCCACGATGGCTATAGGACTTATTTACCACGATAGGAGGGAGTTCGGTAAGGCCTATGAATATCTTTCCAGGTATGTAGACAAACTGGGTGATAGGGCCAAACATCCTGCTTACAAGGGGCTTGGTAATTCATGCCTAGAAACAGGCCGGTTCGACTGTGCTGCTTTTAACCTTAAGAAGTATGCCTTTATAGTCGGTGAGGTAGAAGGTATCGCAGATATCTATTATCGTATAGGGATTGCATACTTTGGCATGGATAAGTATAAACAAGGGGGCTTATATTTCAAGAAGAGCATAGATCTCGATAAGGGCTACTTATTAAAATTGGAAGCCTTACAGGCAAGTTTTAAGGATAAAGGATGGAAGAGTAAGGCCATTGCTCTAGATGGGCTTATTCTTGTCAGGAGGTGACGAAAAATGTCATTACTTGTCTGAAATTGTCAATCAGGTTTATTGTAAATAACCTCATTTATTATGCAACTCCATGATTTAATTGGATAACATCTAGTTGGCACGGCTCTTGCAATCTATCTATATTAACAAACGCATATTAGATATGACTTTGAATGAGTCTTAAAAAAACTTAGAACTAAAAAATGGAGGTATTACCATGTTACAGAGAATAGCAGATGGAATTAAGGTAAGAAAGAATGGAGAAAGTGGATTTACACTGGTTGAGCTCCTCATAGTCGTAGCTATCATAGCAATTTTGGCTGCAATAGCGATACCTCAGTTCTCGAAGTATAAAAAGAGGGCTTATATTGCTACAATGAATGCTGATGTCAAGAATGCCTATACAGCGGCACAGGCCTATCTGACAGATTTCCCGAATGCGACAGTAGATACTCTTGCCAAGCTTCTTGTCGGTGGCTATACGCCAACAGCTGATTCAGCTACTACCTTCGTTGTTTTGGATGCAGGTACCATGACTTTGTCAGCAGGTCTGATTACTCTAAATGGAGCTAACTTCCCGATTACCAATAGCACGGCATCAGTTACGTTTCAGGGTGTAATTACCAAGGCCAATGACGATTTATAGTATACTATTAGTGTAGGAAAGATATATGTCTAAAGAAGGGGTCCTAGGGCCCCTTCTTTATTTTTAAAGATTGTTTAGTAGAATGCACAGATTGAGAAAAAAGCAGTGGCGTAAAAAATATTAATAAATTACTTTCCATGGCAGAAAATCTCATTATTAGTAGCCTCTGTTTGCTATCCTGACTGTCTATGAAAGCTTTGCATCTGGTATAATAACTTGTTGGATAGCGTATATCGTGCCTATGAGTTTGAATTATACAGAAAAACAGGAGTACTGGTATGTTGCAGGAAATAATGGTAATCAAAGATAGAAAAGAATATAGGCAACTGGGTTTTACCCTTGTTGAGCTACTGATAGTCGTAGCTATCATAGCCGTTTTGGCTGCAATAGCAATACCGCAGTTCACAAAGCACAAAAAGAGAGCTTATATTGCTACAATGAACGCTGATATCAAGAATGCCTATACAGCGGCACAGGTCTATCTTACGGATAACCCGAATGCGACAGTAGATACTCTTGCCAAGCTTCTTGTCGGTGGCTATACGCCAACAGCTGATTCAGCATCTACCTTCGTTGTTTTGGATGCAGGTACCATGACTATGTCAACAGGTCTGATTATTCTAAATGGAGCTAGCTACCCTATTACCAACACCACGGCATCAGTTACATTTGAGGGTGTGATAACCGAAGCTAATGACAACCCGTAGTTCCATGGTATATATAAGGGGCGCTTGTGTGTATACGTAGTCTTGGGGCTTGTTTTTTATTTTATTCAAATGACTCTCAGTATTAATTAAGAAGCCGTATTTGAGACCTGCTCGTCCCGCTAATCCTTTGTTTTCAATGCTTTACCTTGACACTTTTCCTAGATGTAGGTTATTGTTAATAAATTAGAGAGTTTAACACAAGCCGTCGAGACTTATCAGGACAAGGTGCTGGTAGTATGACAATGGTTAAGACACGTTTTAAAGTCGTTGTGTTGGGGCTTGGTAGGGTCGGCACAACATTTCTGGCAAAACTATCTCAGATAGAAAATCTGGGGATTGATATAGTTGCTGCCGTTGAAAAAGACAGTACTGCCTTGGGCCACTCTATTGCTGAGTCCTGCAACATTCCCGTCTACACCAATCCCAGAGAAATAGTTATATTAGGCGACAGCATAGATATTATCTTTGACCTGACCGGCAGTGCCGAGACCCGGAAGCTTTTAAGGGCTGATCTGGCTCGCGCCGGCAATCAGCATACGATCCTAGTGGCAGAGGTTATGGCACACTTTATCTGGAACTTACTCGACGAGGTCGGCGGCCTGCCTGATTTTCACGATGATATAGGTTACTAGATCTCCATAGGTTTATCCCTTAACACTCCTTTGCCTTATATAATCTTCTATTCTTCTTGGTTCTTTCCGTACGTCCCGTTGATTTCAACCCATGCACGTTATATAATTAGATATGGAATACCCTTATCTTCTTTATGATTATAAGGGGGATGCTTATCTCTATTTATGAATACGCTTATAGCTGTCGGCACTTCCTCTGCGTATTTTTACAGTCTGGTAGCTATAATTAAATAGAATACTTTACTAAGAAAAGTAAAGACCAGAGTTCTTTTGAGGTCTTTGCTTTAATAAGGAGGTCTGCTGTGGGTGGTCCTAAAGACAGAATGCTTGGTAAATTATTTACAAAGTTTCCTAGGCTCGCAGATAAGGCCTCGGAGAAAGTCCTTCCTATTGTCGTCGAAGGCACTCCGTGGTCGCCACTTGTAAAGGAGCTTAGTAACTCTACGGTTGCTCTGGTAACGACCGCAGGCGTGCATCTTAAGAGTCAACCCCCTTTTGATATGGCTAACTCTGAGGGTGATGCTGCTTATAGAGAACTGCCAGCTGGTACCCCGAAAGACGAGTATATGATAACCCATGATTATTATGACCATAGTGATGCGGATAAGGATATAAATGTAGTCTTTCCAATAGACCGCCTGCGTGAGTTTGTAAAGGAAGGTCGTATCGGTGCTGTGGCAGCTATGAACTATGGTTTTATGGGGCATATAGCGGGCACGCAGATGGAAGCCCTGATCAGTGATACGGCCCCTGACCTTGCCGTAAAGATAAAAGACAGCGGCGTGGATGTAGTGATCTTTACCCCTGGCTGAGCCACCTGCAACCGGTCCGTGGGGCTGGTCCAGAGGGCTGTAGAAGAGCAAGGTATACCGACCATGGCGATCTCGATTATGAGAAAATTCACCGAAGAGACCAAAGCATCAAGAGCCGTCTTTGTCAGGTGGCCGCTTGGCCATCCGCTGGGCGAGCCTTTTAAGGTTGCTCAACACAGGGCTGTGCTGGAGGCAGCTTTCAGTGCCTTGGAGACGATCAAAGAGCCCGGGATTATCATAGACCTGCCTTTTCGGTGGAGACGCCCGCAGGACTGGGAAGGGGCTTAGAGGCAATGCCTTTGGGTGTAGAGCAAGGCCGGAGCCTTGCCTTTAAGTGAGGTGAAAGAGAGATTTTTTGTTGTAAATTTTGCTCTTACGCAGTGAGATGCTGCGTACAGCCAATAAATACAAAGAATGTCATCCTGAACTTGATTCAGGATCTGTAGTTGTTTTGTGTCGTGCGTAGAAAAGATTGCCGCGCCGGCTCTGCCTCTTCGCAATGACATAGTTTGAGGTTAGGTGCGATGCGTATAAGGGAGCAACTTGATAATTCATTAAGGGCCTTGACTAGCTGAGAGGTTTTTCTCGGCATATTTTAAGTACTATAACATAGATATTTTTGTTCCGGTAGTTGAACCGGAATTCGCACTCTTTAAGGTGTAAATAAAAGGTTGACCTCGGCACCCCTTGGAACTTTTGGAGC
>JAJRSM010000035.1 GCA_024278765.1 Deltaproteobacteria bacterium
AGGCTGACCTCTTTGATTACATCGAGGTCTTTTACAACAAAACCCGGCGTCACAGCTACCTCGGTCAGCTGAGCCCGCATGACTTTGAAATGGCTTCATCAGGTAAAGGGTAGTTGTCTACTAAACTGAGGGAAGTCCAAAAAGGGGAGAGGGCTGGGGTGAGGAGCCCCTAATTCGTCCATTTGCAGACTCGACTTTACTGAACATACCTGCTTTGCCCGTCCAACCTCACTTTAGCCGTAACGCAGTTACCTGCGGTGGGGCAAAGTGCCATCAAAATAATATCTCCATCTTACAGGCTTATTCTATCAACCTCACTTTAGCCGTAACGCAGTTACCCCATATGCACGGCAAAGGCAACTAGCTTCTCGATAGCCCTGATGCCTCGCGTTTCGCCTTTACCGACAAAGACCATATTACCTGCCTTTATCTCACGCTCCTCGCCCTCAACCGTCATCACGCCCGTACCTTCTATAATATAGAAAACGCCCGTGCCGCTGGCATGAGGCTCAATCAACTGCCCAGCCTCTAGGCATATCAGCGGAACCTTATACTCGGGACTTACCTTCAATATCCTTGGCATAAATTTATCTGAAAAACCTATCCTTTCTTTTACGTCTATTATTTCCATTGTTCCTCCTTGCACTCTAAAATATAAAAACTAATAATTAAATACGAGATGGCTTCGCTTCGGAGCTAAGCTCCTCCGCTTGCAACGACAAATTGGTTATACCTTTTACGACACTTTCAAAGTCCTCATCATAACTAGCGGCCATATTCGACCAATCATACCTTACGACGTGGTTCTTTAGTTCATCCATATCAACATCAACGCCACCTCCAACCTGCGCCACACCCCTGATCGCTGCCTCAAGGCGAGCGCAGAACTCATCATTATTATTGTACAGGTATTTTTCACGCAACGGCTCAGGTATATGCTCTGGATATGCCAAGCGTCTTGGCAGTATAGGCAATGTATTCATATAGATTGCCTCTATAACAGAAAAACCGAAAAAGTCATGCACAGAAGTCACAGGCAGGATATCGGCACGAGCCAACCACCGGGCGTACTCGCTACGGTCTTTTAAAAAGCCATAATGCTTAACCCTTGCACCTAGCCGCTCTCTTGCCTCTTCAAATACAACAGGGCTTCTGCTGAAGTTCTCGCCGAGCACAGCGACCTCAAAGTCCAACCCCTTATCCGCCATGCGATAGAGGGCCTTAAAAAAAACCTCAGGGTTTTTGTCGTATTCCCACCTGTGATTCCATAGGATAAGAGGTGGGGCGTCTCTACCGGGCTCGTCTGTACTACCAACCAGCCCCTCCAAATCAGCCAGCCCCATGCCTGGATATAAGATGCTGCTTTTTCTGCTAATCTGCTCGACCGCTGCCTCTTCGTTATACTCGGGCATACCCTTTAGGTATTTCTCTAATGCCTCTAGAAACGACTCTTGATGATATCTGGAATTAAAAAAGACCTTATCTGCTGCGAGTGCCGAACTGAAGTTTATAAAACCGTAGTGCGCGTCCCTGCCCTTTTTAACGTCACGGTCTCCGGCCTGCCACGGATACGAAAGCTGATTTTCATGAAAGTATATCGCAACCGGAATATTAGCCGTGGCCTGCCGGGTAAGGGCTAGAAATGTCGTAAGATCCAGCATATCGCTTACCAGAATAAGATCGGGGATCAGATTAAAATTAGGGCCCTCTTCCTTTATACGCTCTAGAAACCTGCCTGAAAGAGTCACAGCACCGCCGTGCATACGCCACTTCCAGTACCGCCCAGGCAGCGTCAAGAGCGCCACATTATTACAGCTATTTTCCGCAAAGCCCTTTGCCCACTGCGCGTGAGAGCCGGCAAAATAAGATTCTATCAAAAGGATATCCATAACTTAATCCTTTCATAAAAAAGACTGCTTAGTCAAGCATTCGAGGCGGTAAATTTCAATAATGCAGATTAAAAAACTTTAACTAATCTTTCTTTGACTTCACATGGTAGTTAAACTACACTATATAAGATTAATAGATATAGAGCCGTCACAAACGGCATACGCCGCAGACATCTTTAGATGAAACGGTTAGGAGGCATTTTATGGTAGTAGAAGGTAATGGCGGTGGTGGCGGAAATGGCCACGACGATGATCAAGATAATAATAATAAAGAACGGGAAGAACGTAAGCCCAAAGAGTTCGAGATTCCCGACGTCGTAGATCTATTTAAAAAGAAGGCAAGAAAGATCCACGCAAATGCTAAAAAGGCTGGCGGTGGCGGCGGCGGCGGTGGTGGCGGCGGTGGCGAAGACCTCTTAAAGGATCTAAAAAAGAAGATCCCTGCCATCGGTCTGATAGCACTCGTAGGCATAATTATAATAGGCCTCTTCGGTGCCTTCTATACGATAGCCCCTGAAGAGATCGGCGTTGTAAAACGCTTTGGTAAGGTCGTACGCACGACCGAGCCGGGGCCACATCTGAAAGTACCATTTATAGAGCAGGTCCTTAAGCCGCAGGTCACAAAGGTACACCGTATGGAGGTCGGCTTTGAGACGATAGACCCGGGCCCACCGGCACGCTACAGGTCAATCGACAAAGAAGCACTTATGCTAACGGGCGATGAGAATATCATCGCAGTAGAGTTTATCGTACAGTTCAAGATAAGCGATCCTAAGGCATTCCTCTTTAATATAAGACGCCCGGGCAAGGCGATAAAAGATGCATCAGAAGCCGCGATGCGCGAGGTCGTCGGCAAAACAATGATATCCAGCATCATGACCGAAGGCCGCTTTCAAGTACAGCAGGAGACCAAGCAGCTACTCCAGCGTATCCTTGATAGCTACGACTCGGGACTCAGCGTAGTTGCCGTCCAGCTCCAGGACGTCCTGCCGCCGGATCAGGTAGCCAATGCCTTTAAAGACGTCGCCAGCGCCCGTGAAGACCGCGAACGCGCCGTCGAACAGGCAGAGGGCTACCGCAATGACCTGATACCAAAAGCTAAAGGATATGCAGAAAAGATAATAAACGAGGCACAGGCCTATAAAGAGGCCAAGGTCAACGAGGCCAAAGGTGATACAAGTCGCTTCCTACAGGTACTTAAAGAGTACCGCAAGGCAAAGGACGTAACGCAGAAGAGGATATATATAGAGACAATGGTAGAGGTACTATCAAAGATGGATAAAGTGATAATGGAGGGCTCGGCAGCAAAGAACGTCCTGCCTTACCTGCCGCTTCGTCCTGAAAAACCAATAAACAAAGGGAGGACAAACTAATGAAAAAAGCTCCCTTTATAGCAATTATAATAGCAGCTATCGTAATCATCGGCTCTCAGGCCTTCTTCACCGTCGATCAGACCCGCTTTGCAATGGTCGTCCAGCTAGGTAAACCCGTTGATACGATAAAGGACCCGGGCCTTCACTTCAAAACACCATTTATCCAGAAGGTCATCTACTTTGATAACCGTAGGCTCATCTATGATGCACGCCCGTCGGTCATCATTACAAAGGACAAGAAAAATCTGGTCGTCGATAACTACGCACGCTGGCAGATCGTCGATCCGCTCAAGTACTATCGTACCGTTAAAAACGAGATGGGCGCGCAGACAAGGCTCGACGATATAATCTTCTCTAACCTGCGCGAAGAGCTCGGCAAAAGAGACCTGATCGAGATCGTCGCCGGCAACAGAACCGAGCTGATGCATATAGTAACGACAAAGACCAATGAGGCATCAAAGGCATACGGCATCAACGTCCTTGACGTACGTATAAAGAGGGCCGATCTGCCGCCAGAGAACGAACGCGCGGTCTATGAAAGAATGAGGGCCGAGCGCGAGCGCGAGGCAAAAAAATACCGTAGTGAAGGTGAAGAACGCGCACTTGTTATTCGCGCCGTTGCTGATAAGGAAAAGACCATCATCCTATCCGAGGCCAATAGAAAGTCGCAGATACTAAAAGGTGCGGCAGATGCTGCGGCAACCAAGCTATACGCCGAGGCATATTCGCGTGACGCACAGTTCTTCTACTTCCTCAAAACTATGGAAGCATATAAGAAGACAATGAGCGAAAAAGACCTGCTAATCACCACACCAAATAGCGAGTTCTTCAGGTATATGAAAAAATCAAAGTAAGCCGTCACTGACGGTTCGGATCATAAATCACCATTAACCAAAGGCGGAGAGTCGCAAGACTCTCCGCCTTTTTTGTTTACCATACAAGACAATCTGTGCCTTTACTTGTCATTGTGAGGAACACGGTGACGAAGCAATCTCGTCCTTGCACCCTCTTTTGATAAGAGAGGATTGACTTGTCACTACTGATCTTATTTATAGGCAAGTAATTTTTTTTCGTAGGGCAACCCTTTAGGGTTGCGTCTTTATCAACAACTAAGCACAAACAAAAACAGCAAGGCTAAAGCCTTGCCCTACTCTATGCGGTGGAGCACTGGTTGCACCGGAAGCAAAGCGGCTTCGCCGAAAAAAAACATTAGGGAATTTTTTCAATTCCCCTTTTCCAAAGGGGAATTGAAGGGGATTGTTTCCTTATCTGTCATCCTGAATTCATTTCAGGATCTGTCTTTTATACACAAACAATACAGATGCTGAATCAAGTTCAGCATGACAAGTTTGGTAGTTTTGGACTTCCCTCAGTTTAGTAGACAACTACCCTTTACCTGATGAAGCCATTTCAAAGTCATGCGGGCTCAGCTGACCGAGGTAGCTGTGACGCCGGGTTTTGTTGTAAAAGACCTCGATGTAATCAAAGAGGTCTGGGGTGAACCCCTCTGTTGAGACAATTTAAATTAGCACACTTGCCAGATTTCAGGTTAATAATTCTCCAGGTATTTAAAATAGTTCAGGGTTGCCCCTTCGTTACTCTTTGAAGAGAGCATGGCACGTTCGAACTCCTCA
>JAJRSM010000036.1 GCA_024278765.1 Deltaproteobacteria bacterium
CTTGCCCTGAAACCTTAAATCCGTTATCCTGTCTCGTTCCGTAAGGCTAAGATGCCTGTATCCTTTTCCCATAACCACCCAGAGTACCAGCAAAAGGACAGTCCTGCCAGGTGTTGCACTTCCTCATTGAACCCGCGAAATTTAAAAACAGATGCTGAAATAAATTCAGCATGACAAGTTGGCAGTTTAATCCTCTTCTAATAAGTTTTTTGCGGCGAAGCCGCTTTAGCCCCCACGCATGTGACTTTGCCCTCACGCATGTGAGTTGCCCCACCGCAGGTGGTTAATCGACTTTAAGTACTGCTAGGAAGGCATCTTGAGGCAGCTCGACCTTACCGACCTGCTTCATACGTCTCTTTCCTGCCTTCTGTTTTTCCAGAAGCTTACGTTTTCTCGTGATATCACCACCATAGCACTTTGCCGTGACGTTTTTACGCAGGGCTCTGACCGTCTCCCTAGAGAGGATCTTCGTACCGATAGCCGCCTGAATAATAACCTCGAACATCTGCCTATGTATTATCTCCTTCATCTTCGCTGCTATCTCGCGCCCTTTAAAGACGGCCTTATCTTTAGGTACGATAATCGATAGCGCGTCAACTGCCTCGCCGTTAATAAGAATATCGAGCTTAACGAGCTTTCCTTCTTTATAATCATGAAACTCATAATCCAGCGAGGCATAGCCCTTGGTAAGGGTCTTGAGCCTATCGAAGAAGTCCATTACAACTTCATTCAAGGGCATCTCATAGGTAATAACGACCCTCTCTGTCGTAATATAATCTATCCCCTTCTGCGTACCTCGCTTTGCCTCGCAGAGCGTCATCACAGCACCTAGATACTGCGAAGGTGCATGGATAGTCGCGATTATATACGGCTCTTCTATCTTTGCTATGCTTTGCACAGGCGGCAAGGTCGAGGGGTTCTCGACATCTACGACATCTCCGTTTACCTTTGTTACTTTATAGATAACCGTCGGTGCCGTGGTTATGAGGCTTAGCCCGTATTCACGTTCTAGCCTTTCCTGGATAATCTCCATATGAAAGAGCCCTAGAAAGCCGCACCTAAAGCCAAAGCCGAGAGCCAGCGAGGTCTCTGGCTCATAGGTAAAGGCCGAGTCATTGAGCCTGAGCTTTACCATCGCTTCTTTAAGGTTTTCGTACTGCACCGAATCTATCGGATAGAGCCCACTAAAGACCATCGGGTGAACCTGCTTATAGCCCTCAAGAGGGCCGTCGGTCGGGTTCTCAGCACCTGTTATGGTATCTCCGACATTGGTCTCACGTACTTCTTTAATAGATGCCGCGACAAAACCGACCTCACCAACACTAAGCGAATCGACATAGAAAGGGTTTGGCAGAAACACGCCGAGTACATCTACCTCATATTCCATGCCTGTCGCCATAAACCTTATCTTCATCCCCTTCTTGATAGTACCCTCAAAGACACGTACCTGCACAACGACCCCTCGGTAGGCATCATACCAACTATCGAATATCAAGGCCTTTAGCGGGCCGTCCGGGTCGCCGGTCGGCGGCGGAACAAACTTAACAATCGCTTCTAAGGTTTCTTTAATACCTATCCCCTGCTTGGCACTGGCAAGCACAGCCTCAGAGGTATCGAGCCCAAGAATATCCTCTATCTCTTCCTTTACCCGCTCGGGCTCTGCCGAGGGCAGGTCTACTTTATTTAAAACAGGAAAGATCTCAAGCCCGAGGTCAAGAGCGGTATAAAGATGCGCCAGAGTCTGCGCCTCTACCCCCTGCGATGCGTCTACGATAAGCAACGCCCCCTCGCAGGCAGATAAAGACCGGCTGACCTCATAACTAAAGTCCACATGCCCAGGCGTATCTATGAGATTAAGCATATATGTCTCGCCGTCATCGGCTGTATAGTTAAGCCTAGCGGTCTGCGCCTTGATCGTTACGCCGCGCTCCTGCTCCAGCTCCATCTTATCCATGAACTGGTCCTTCTTCTCACGGTCGCCGAGTGCCCCGGTATACTCCAGCAACCTATCGGAGAGCGTGCTCTTTCCGTGATCTATATGGGCAACTATCGAGAAATTCCTAATCTTCGAGCTGTCTATCTTCTTTGCCATCTATAAAAACCTATATAATTAAATGATTTCGTCAATAAAAAACGTATATATCCATGTATATATCCATAAAAAATACAATAGATTATTTTAATGAATAAGCCGAGTTTTGTCAAAGGAAATGCCTGTTAAGGAAGCCGGAAAACCTTCTCAGACAGAAGGTTTTATACAATTGAGTAATTAAGGGGGGTAAATAGAAAATAACTCAGGAATAGATCTACGGCAATTTGACCTGAAGGACAGCTCTTTTATTCGGCACCGTGCTTAAGAAGGAGCGTTTTCATCTCTTCTTTTAGCTCTGCGGCCACGGTATGGTTGTACTTAGCAACGGTCTCAAGCGGCGTCTCGCCGTCATTATTTACGAGATTAACCGAAGCACCTTTTTCAAGTAAGAGGCCTGTTATATCCACGTCATGCTTGTAGGCGGCCTTATGCAGCGGGGTCTTACCCCACTTATCCTTTTCATCCATCTTGGCCTGATTCTCAAGCAAGAGCTCCGCGCCCACGGCACAGCCAAAATACGCGGCGACATGCAAAGGAGTCTGGCCGTCATCGGTAACGGCATTAATATCAGCACCATTCTTTATCAACTCGGTGATAATAGGACGGCCTTGATCGTAATCTTTCTGAAAAGGACGGCAGGTACGGCAGAAAAGGTGCAAGATCGTATTACCGTGCGCAAGTTTGACATCGCAGGGAGAGACTATTCCCAACAAACGTATTACCTCATCAACATCTTTATCTTGAACAGCCTTTACAAGCCTGTTATTTTCATAGATTCCCAATCACCAAACTCCATTCTCAACTAATACAATGCTACGTCTATATATACGATATTATACATGAAAAGGCAACTGTAAATATCAGAAAGAAAAGATATTGCTTGCAAGACAGCTCTATCATCCTTTGCATGTAATTAATGTTCGGAATTGATACAAAAGTAGTTTGAAAAATACCTGCCAACGAGAAAGTATAAGAAAAACCCAGGCAAAGATTCCGTTTAGATAAGAAGCAAAAATGAAAAAAAACGACACTTAGTCCGGCATACGACTGACTATGCAAGTGCAGATCTATAACCTAATCACCGAGCGGTATTTGACCGGCAAGGCAGGTTCAAGGCCTAGATAACATCTTTTACAGGTAGATGCTCGCTCTTGAGCTCAGGTACGGGCGTAAGGGGCATAGTATCGGTTTTTTCGACCTCTGCCTCTGACGTAGTCTCAGCTGCGCCCTCTACCTCTACCGGAGCCAACTCGTCTGGGGCAGGAGGCATTGTAAACTCAGGCTCAGCCTTGAGTTCAAAGGCGGCATCAGTTGAGGTAGCATCTATTACAGACTCAGAATCTGATGCCGCAGCCTCAGGTTCAGGAGTAGCCGCGGGTGCAACCTCTTCAATAACAGGGGCGGCATCCGCCGATATATCATCCGGTAGCACGGCATTCGCTTCTGGTGCTGGTGCAAGTGTTGGTGCTGGCTCTACAACTACAGGCTCGACATCCGCCGGAGCAGCATCCGCCGGGGCAGCATCCGCCGGGGCAGCATCCGCCGGGGCAGCATCCGCTGGGGCAGCAGCAGGTACTTCTGCTACTGGCTCTGCCGCAGCCTCAGGTTCAGGTTCAAGAGTAGCAGCGGGTGCAACCTCTTCGATAACCGGCGCAGCATTCGCTGGAGCAGCATTCGCTGGAGCAGCATTCGCTGGAGCAGCATTCGCTGGAGCAGCATTCGCTGGAGCAGCATTCGCTGGAGCAGCATTCGCTGGAGCAGCATCCGCTGGGGCAGCATCTGTCACAGACTCTGGTGCTAGTGCTGATCTCGGCGCAGGCTCAGAAGTGACAGCATCCGAAGCGGCTGCTGCTGGTGCTTCAGCAACAGGCTCGGCAGTAGCCGTACGTTCAACCTTACTACCTATCAACTCATCGATCTTTTTAAGGATATCTTTGAATTCATGGTTATCTGTCTCTAGCCCCGAGATCTTGCCACGCAGTTCTTCGCTAATGTTACGAAGCTCCTCGCTCTCGGCCAGAGTCCTGCTGTGGCTTACCTCGTTTTCCGCCATCACTTTCTGTAGCTTTTCAAGGCTGGCCTTGTCTTTGCCCCATATGCCATAACCAAGAGCAAGCCCCGCTACAACCGATACGACTATAAGAATCACGTAAAAGTTTTTCATTTTCTCAAGCCTCCAGAGATATTGTCCTGCATAGTATATCAGGAATAAATGCTAATTCAAGTCCGCAAATATAGACTAATAAACGCCAAAAAAGCCCTTAAAAGGCAATAAAACCCGACCACCCCGCCCTTAGATACAGGCCCGAAAGATAAAATATAAATTGACGGCCAGACTGATAACGGCCTTTTACGGTTAATTACTATATGCGTATAAATTATTATCGGATAATTCGGCAAACAACTTTAAGCAATTGAATATTGACAAAAAACTATTATAATTAGCTCTAGTTAAGTACGGATTATTTAAGGGTCGGTAGGTTTTATTTTTCTTTTCGGAGCCCTGCTTCTACATATTGTGAAAAGTTCTTTAGGATAATCAATCGTCAACCTGAACTTATCAAGAAAGTTATGAACCCCTAAAATTAAATCCCCATCGTATTCAGGTATGATATCAACCACAGAATCCTCAATCGTATAACACAAATCCTTAGTATAAGGGTGATATATTTCTATAGTGGCACTATGCTGATAGGCCGTCACACTACCACCACCGGCAGTTCTAAGGTCAGACTTCCCATCAGATCAAACCTTAAACTAGCTGCATATGCACCAGGTATTGTACAAAAAGTAGCCGCAGTATCTATCTTTACTTTAAAGAGACCCTTTGAGACCTTACCGTTAGCCGGATTAGTTATTCTTGCGAGCAGTTGAGGTTCTGGGCCGAATGCAGTTGGAGTAAATTTACATTTACGGATCGGCATTATTTAGATTGAGTTACAAGACAGGTTGGATGCCCTTTTGGCACATAAGATATGACAGGTTGCTTTACGCCGCAAGCCTGAGCTTTTTTTGCAACTAAATCAGGATTAGTACCTGAAGATACAACCATACTGATCCGTATAGTCCTTGTGGCGACATACTTGCCACGAACCGACTTATCAGTTATTTTTCTCACAAACTTTTGTTTTTCCTTTACGCTCATAGACCTTACACCTGATAAAATATTTCTACTTACAATAAATCACTATATTTAACTTATATCAGAAGACTTTAGGTGAAATTTGTCAATATACGGTATATAAAAAAATAGCTATATCCAACCTAAATAATTCAATTATTATTTCTTAGAAAATAAATTCGTTTCTGAAGTAACTTTTTTTATCAATTTACGCTTTCTTATTAAAAAATTTACAGCAAAAGGAATGTTAAACTCTACTATTGGAGTAAGCAACTCGCCCCTAACAGCTCCACTAAGAAAAGCAACCTCTTTATGAGTTTTTTCACATTGTTTCGACAATCTTAATAGTTCATTTTCATTAACATAAGCTAAATACTGTTCACTAAAATTATGTACTTTTAAATCTACTTCAGGCACTTGAATCCACATACAGTCAGCAACATTTCCTACAGATTCATTTACCCTTTCTAGCCAGTCTAAAGAATTCCATGTAGCAAAGAAAATAGTTGAATAACGGCCAAGAATTTCAAAAGATTTTATATGTAGAGCTGAAAGCTCATTTCTATTAGAAAGAAATTTGGAATTCTCTGATAATAAAAACTTTAAGCTATAAAACACTTCCCTTTCAGGGCCGTTCCTTATATTTTTAATAACATCTATATTCATATCAATATAAATTTGAATATTTAAAATCAATTCACTAGTTCTCGCATATGTCAAATCAATTTCATTTGCTGCACCAACCCTCAAACTTGCCTGCAACTGTTGCTTCCAATTCACAGCGGCGACATGGAAAGCAATAAAAAAACCAACAACAACAACAGTGATAAAAGATGAGAACAATGCTATCTGATAGGCAGTCTCTAAACCATCCACCGATAGAAGAAGCTCATTAATACCGAAAGGACGAACTCCTGTGAGTCTAAAGGAAAGAAAATAAGCACAAAGAGCTATAACAAAAATTCCATAAACATTACCGGTAAGAATTCCCACATTCAAGGTCGAAGTGCAACAGAGGCGGAAGCGACCTCAAGCGGTGTTTTGTAGCCCAGACACTTTCTGGGCCTGTTGTTGATCAGTGATTCTACCCTTACCACCTGCTCGTCCGTTATTTTAGCGAAGTCCGTAC
>JAJRSM010000037.1 GCA_024278765.1 Deltaproteobacteria bacterium
CGGACTTCGCTAAAATAACGGACGAGCAGGTGGCAAGGGTAGAATCACTGATCAACAACAGGCCCAGAAAGTGTCTGGGCTACAAAACACCGCTTGAGGTCGCTTCCGCCTCTGTTGCACTTCGACCTTGAATGTGGGAATTAAATATAAATTACCAAGAAAAGAACTGACATCATTTCCTTGTGGAATGCCACGAGTAAAAGGCATGCCAGCACTGCTGAACCTAGTCCAACCACCTAATATTCTACAAAGTAATTGAAGAATCTTCTCTTCTTCTATTTTCAATATCGAACTTATTAAGTCATGTAATAACCTTAGATCTATATGTTCAAAATACGAAAAAATATCTGTCTTAGTGAGATGCGTAAACCCTTCAGTTTTCAGGGCTTCTTGCGCGTCCTTTTCAAAAGCTGGCCATCGTTCGTACCATGCATCAAATGGACTAAATGATCTAATGGTTTGCTTCTTTAAAAAAGGGGCTTCTACTTCAACTTCCCGGAAAAGCGAGCGCCCCTTTTTCACCTTTTTTTCCCAATCAGGGCGGAGTCGATACGAGTAAACAGCAGCACTCAACTTCTTATCGAGTTTTGGTGCCAAAAGATATACTATAGCATGCAACAAAGAAGCCTCTTCAATAGGAAGCACATTGCCTGGTCTAACACTTAATCCTGACTTTGGCACATCTATTTCAATTAAGTGGCGTGGCCTATACCTATCGGATTGTACTTGCTCAATCAAGTACAATAACCGATTAGATAAGTTGCCAGCGTAATCTGCATGACTAATTGGATCACGAACAAAATCATCTCGGCTATCGCCTTGTGCTAAGTGCCAACCAATACGTATTATTTCTGTCTTACAAAGTAATAATTTAAATAATTGATCTTTAGGCATGTGATCTTAATCTTTCCTATACATGAAGTGTTCTTATGAACAAACTCCAGCGACTACCCCTTCGCAGTCACCAGCCCGATTACCTTGCCTTTACCCTGCTTGCCAAAGGCGATCCTCTGGCTATTGAGGTCGCCGTGGGCGTAAATAAGGGTAGTTCTGATGTCCATATGTCCGAGAATGTCCTTGATAGCGACATGTCTGCGCCGTCGTTAAGCAGGCTCGATGCGAACCGAACCTTTATCAATAAACTGAGATTATCTTGTTGAATACACCTACAAATCCTTCAACGATTCCATGATTAGAGCCGTGCGTGCCTTTGTGAACTCATCAAAGAAATCAAACCCGAGGTCATCGAGATTTGGAATTAAATGTCTTTTACGAAACTCAGCATCTCGCGTCTGGATCCACTTGTCAAAAGGTGTTGCGTTCTTCGACAAGTTTTCTGAGTCAGTGATTAACTGAAGGTTGGCGAGCGTGTTATACTGCGACATGTAGGCATGAACCTTTGTCTCGTTGTAACCTCGTTTTTTCAAAGCCCGTAAACGAAATTCAGACTTAGGAAATATATGGTCTTCGTGAAAAGTCGCATCCTTCCAATCACGGTCAGGATACAGCAATGACAAAACTAAGTTTGTATATCGGCCTTGATAGCCATATGCCAAAATCTGATCAATTTCCACCTCATTAAGTCGAGGCTCTATTCCGAGCGACTTGTAGAGGCGCTCAGCTGGAAACGGTGCCGTTGGACTGCAGGTTTTCAACAATTCCCGCAACCGAGTCAATGTAGTATCAGAGGAACCACCGAATGCGTTCTTGAGGGTTGAGAAGATGAACCATTTACGGATAGCTACCTGGGCATCGGCGTCTTCGACTTTAGATGACGTATCAAATGACGAATTACCACGTTTCATGATATAGAAAGCAATCGGTAGCAGTGCCAAGGGAGCCACGACATTCTTATCGTTAAAACCAAAACGGTAGATAAGCCGCACTGTTGCAAACAGACAGTCTTTGATCTTTTCCCAGTTTTCTTCGATGATACAAAGGTTCTTCCTTGTGAAGTTCTTGACTTTGTATTGTATGGGCAAACTCTCACTAAGGTACAGACATGCTTTCAGCACAAAGTCCTTAGCAAAACTATATCCATTACCAAGCCCATTAAGTGAATCAGTAAAGTCATGAATTTCTTTTCGCGCATCCAAAGTTTTCCATTTTGCAGTTGCAGTTGCTAAAAGAAGATCAGAGTATTCCAAAGGCTGCCCCGCCGAATTTGCCCGCACGAAAACCTGCAATACCTTGTCGTAATCCTGTGAATTCTCTTGGTAGTAGTTACCAACAAGCATTGTATGGATGCGGTTGTGCAAACGACCAATCAACTTGTTGGCATTGTCCCTTTGCTCTTCTGTTAACTCCGCCAGTCGCGACTTCATATCCGACTTCGCATCTTCGGCGTCCTCGAAGTCCAGAATGCGCCCTACCAAATACCAAAACTGAGGCTTATCCCTGTTTGAATCATCATTTTCTCGGAAAGCGAAGCCATAGGTTAGCTCTTCAGGATTATCCTCATTAGTCTTAGCTGGCTTCAATAAATCTAAATAAAGACGAGTCTCTCGCCAACGATAGTAGAAATATCGATATTTTCCTTGAAGGCCAATGAGAAGCGAAGTAATACGCTGTTGACCATCCAGAACGAGCTTAATGTCCTTTTGAATTCCAGCCATAGGAGCAGATGGATTATGTTTGGATTCTTCGTCAAAATTGCAAATGAATTTGTAGATAGGCCAGTCGTCCTTTTTCTCTTGCTTCAATAACCAAAAAAGAAATGAGCCAATGGGAAAGTCAGACATGATCGAGTCAAAGAGTCGCTCAATACGATTCGTACCCCATACAAACTCTCGCTGTATAGCAGGAAGATAGATGTCACGATTGACTTGCCGAATAATATCACTAACTCGAATTGGGATATATTCCATGCTGACTCCTTCCTATATTTGTCTAACCTTTTCAACGACTTTTACAATAATAAGATTTATTTGAAGCATTGAGGCCTTATTTACCCTTTCTTAGTCACCAACTCAACCACCTCTCCCTTACCCTGCTTGCCAAAGGCGATCCGCTGGCTGTTGAGGTCGCCGTGGGCGTATATAAGGGTGGTTCTGATGTCCGTGTGTCCTAGAATGTCCTTGATAGCCGAAAGGTCTGCACCGTCGTTAAGCAGATTCGATGCGAGTGAATGTCTAGTTGCATTATAAAGCGATATGTCGAGGCCCTTGGTCTTGCGTGCCTCTACCCAAATATCATTTATCCGGTTCTGGGTATAAGGCCTTGTTGTCTGAGGGTTAACAAAGACGAACGCCTCGGGGTGCTTGCCATGGCAGGCTTCTTTGAGCATAGGCACTATCATGGGGTTAATTGCCCGTGGCCTCGATACCTTACCCTTAACCCTCTCCCTGATCTTCCTATCCGAAAAAGTCCTCTCTATGGTTATGCTCTCTGTTTTGAAGTCTATGTCCTTAACCTTCAAGGCCCTGGCCTCGCTCGGCCTGACACCCTGAAAGGAAAGGAAGGTGAAGATAGGACGATCCGCTTCCGTTATCGCCTTAAGTATCTCAAGCTGTGTCTCCCTGTCGATCCACCTGGGAGCCTTTCGGTCGAGGGTCACTCTTGGGAAGGCTGGCTTCTTTTCTATCTTGTCGAGCCTGTGAAGCGTATTAAAGAAATTCTCTAGGGCGTTTATAATGTTCTTTACATACTTTAGGCTGTACTTTGACGGAAGCTGCTCGTAGAAGTCTTGGACGTGATATGTCCTGATCTCCCGAACATCCATTCCTCTGAAAAAAGGTACGTAGAACTGATTCTTGAAGTTCTCAAGGCACCTTGTGTAGCTCCTCGCAAGGTTTCCCTTCTCCACTTCCTTTTCCTTGCTCTGATACCATGCCTCAATACGTGCCTCGAAAAGAAAGTTCTTCAGGTCTGCCGATACGTACTTGGTGGGATCGAAGGTATGCTGATCGATCTCATAGCGGATGGACTCGATAACACGGGCAGCCCTTTGCCATGAATCAAGAGAGTGCCCCTGCCGGTCGCAGAATATGCGTATGCGCCCATGCCCTTTATGATGCAGGTCGATGTAATACTTCCTCGGGGCAGTCATGCACCCGAAACAAGACAGGGGATTCCCCTGAAACTTGCCCCCGCATCTCGGGCACTTTTCCTTTGTCCTGATCTTTCCGGCCATGGACAGATTATCGTCCGTTTGCACCGGGGTTGTCAATGCAAAACTGGCTTGATAAGGCATTATGTTGTTATCGGGTAACATTAATAAATCAACCACTCTTTTATTGTTTTAAGCCTTCGAGTTAATCCTCTCTCGGTATTCCCATTGAGACAGCCTTGCTTTCAGTCAAAACCAGTTCGTCACAGTCAGGGCAGTAAACCCCTGCGTCCGTTTGCAGCAAAGAGTAGATATCTTCATCCCTGAGCCGCGCCTCTTTTATGGATAAATGATATTTACACTTGGGACAAGTTATATGTCCGGGCATCTTTGACTGGCAGTTTGGGCAATCAAAGTTGCCGCAACCGCTAGCCTCAAAGTAATTCAGGCGGCTTAACCCCTTTCCTGTAACGATATAGCCCATTCCCGTTCGTAGCAAAAGACCTTGTCTGGACAGACGCGAAAGATAAGAGCGTGCCGTTCCGGGAGTGTAATCGAACTTATAGACTATGTCCTTGCTCCTGACACTTACCTTTTTCTGAATAAATAATAGTGTTAGATGTTTATTTGTCTTCATTCTGCACCCCTTAGCACGTCGTTATGCGAGTACCCTAGCTTACACACCTTATTCGGCCTTATTCGGCCTTACTCGAACGTCATTGAGTAAGCAAGCTGCTCTCTTATGTTTCTAAGTATAGAGAAAAGGACGCAGGAATGCGCGGACATCGACAGGGGGGGGGTATTTGTCCGAAAAGGATTTGTACGTAACGGTGGAGTTATATAGGAAAGACGGAGCGTATATTTCTTTTTACAAATCTCTGGAAGTTCTCTAGTTTGGGCGGAGTGAGACCGCAAGTCTCAAGAAAACAATGTAGCTCAGGGTTGGTCAGCTTATAAAGGCCTGTATACCAAAATAATGCAAGGACGGAATAGGTCTTTCCGTACTGTCCGATCCTTGCAAGAGGGTTGTTGGCTATTGCTTTCCCTGCTTTCTTAAAAAACTCGGTATCTCCTGCAAGCTGGGCCTGTATAAAGCGGTTTTTAACTTCTTCATCGAATAAAATACTTTTATTGATCGTTATAGCTTTAAAAAGTGATTTGTCGTCACCATTACGAATATCTTCAGCGATTTGAGGCATGGTTTTCTGATATGCAAGATTTGTCGAAATGAGGTTAAACATACTAATAATGGTACTCATAACATTTGTTTTTTTGAAGTGTTCGATATCCTCTTCTGTAGTTTCTCTGGGATCTCCTTCAAGAGCTATGAACATATAACGGAGAAGAAGCGAAAGTGTCACCCAAGAGAAATCTTTAGAATCTTTAATTGTATGAGAGGAAAAAGATTTTAGTTTGCTTAGGTAAAACGCCCTGCTTTCCTCTTCCGGCAGACTTTCGACCATCTGAAAAGAGAGTTCAAGGATCTTATCGCTATCTTTCATTGAATTAATAAAGTCGATAATTAAACGCAGGCCCTTGTCGTCTAACAGTTCCATTTTATTGGCAAACTCGAATAAGCTTTTTCCGTCCATAGGTTCATTGAAGTTTTGCCATTCGAGATTATCGACCAAAGACTTATCAATAAGGTCTTCGGGCAGGTTCAACGCACCCTCTTTAGAGGATTTTTCAATACCGTCAAGGATCGTTACGTAGTAGGTAACAACCTTGTAAAAGGCAGGGTCGATCTTGTCTTTCCAATTTTTCTTGATTTTAGCCATTGCATGATATTATCAAATTATGATGCTATTTCAAAATATTACTGTTGACTAAGCAGTGTCTAAAAAAGCGTTTACACTCCCTGAACTCAATAGTTGAGAATTTTAGCAAAAATTTGTAGATTACAGGCAGAAAACAATAGTAGGGCCAATTTTTAGTGAAAGATTGCATGTCATTTTTCCACTCAATGTAGAAAAATAAGAGAAAGCCAAATTAAATATGGTGTCTCCGGAATTGTTCCATCTAAATTTATTTTATTGGATATTTTATTTGGGGGGGGGGGGGGTATATATAAACTACGTGTGGTTTTCTTAAATTCAAATAAGAGACGGATAGCTCTCCTCATTTGAGATTTGACTGTTAAAGTAATTTTTTTAAACTCTAAATTATTATCCATATAAAAAATTATTTGATTTACATTAGCCTTTGATGAAAAATCAGTATATAAAGATGCTCTTTTAAGTCTAGAAATAACATCTTTGGCGGACTTACTAGATAGCCCTTTGTTTACTATCAACCAATTTCTAAAAGAGTCTTCTTTGTTCATACAACCTTCTCGCAACATCCATTATCAGAATAAGTCTTTATAGAGCGTGCAACGAACTCAGCAAGCTTAACGGGCACGGCATTGCCAATCATTTGCTCCAAATTCGTTTTTGAACCAACCCAAATAAATTTTTCAGGGAAAGTTTGCAACCTAGCTCTTTCTAAAGTAGTCAAAGCACGTATTTTCGACGAAACGCGTACAGGGTCGCCATGATGCCCCGGATAACCTTTTGGAACAGGACGATTGACACCTCTAACTGTCGGGGCGGGTTCATCTATAGAGAAAATTCCGCGCCTATTATAGTTGCGTGGATGACGGTAATAATACTTAATGCCAAATTCCTTTCCGATATAATCTCTTACTGTCATAGGTTCCTTGGAAAGGCCTTCTTCAATAATACTATCAAGAAAGTTGTCTCTTGCACCAAGCAGACCTACACAAAAAAATCTTCGTCTTTTTTGCGGTACGCCACATAGGCTTGCATTAAGAACTTTATTACTCAAACCATACCCCGCCTTTTTGAATATTTTTTGGGCACCTGTAAATGCACTACTTTTCATGGCAGGGCCTACGTTCTCCATGACAAACCATTTGGGACGAATCGAAGAAATAATGTTTGCAAAAGACATTGTTAAAGATGCTCGATGGCCCTCTGTGCGCTTTCCGGCATCAGAAAAATCTTGACAAGGCGGACCACCTATAATCATGTCAGGCTTCCATTGTGATATATGATCTACTGCCTTAGGAACGTCCATCAAGTTAAATTCAAAAACTGGATGATTAAAATTTTTCTGATAACATTCAACAGCGAGATTCCAAAAGTCGTATGCCGCAACGACCTCAAAATCTGACTTACTAAACCCTAATGATAATCCGCCAGCTCCGGCGAAAAGATCTACAACTCTCACGGTTGCTCCTTAACTATTATTTATGTTACACTAACACAAATTACAAATGGCGTCAAGAGGTTGACGTCGTCATTCTAAATTTTACCTGCGAGGAACTAATGGTTTTAGGGAAAGATCCATCATTATACGGTATTACAAATTCCAACAGAAAAACAAAGGATTTATGGGGTAAAAACCAGTTCAATAGTACTTTTCCCGTTGCATTGGCTTGTTATATGAGAGACAAAGGTATAAAGCCTATATACCTTATGCTCAACGAAAACCTTCAAGTAGAAGCCGCTGAGATAACATTTGACGAAGTATTTAACTCTACCTTAGAAAATGAGGAGCTTTATTTCGATTTTGAGTCAAAATTTGATCCATACCAAGCATATTCCTTCGATGATATTGGTGGCATAGATTTGGTAGTTAAAGATAATAAAGGAGGTTTTTTAAGGCCTCTGGAAATTAAATTAACAGTTCTTCCAGACAGCAGTACGGCAAAACAAAGTGAAGATAATTGGGGTTCGGAAATTGTACTACGTCCACCGACAACTAAATACTGCGCTCTCGGAATTGCCGACTCATGTCGTGGAGAGTTTAATAAAATTAGAGATATTTTTGAGCCAATATGCCATGACATGCAAAATTGGGGAAATAAGTATGAAATACTTGATAAATTGCCAAAAATTTTGTCGGGGATAGATACATTTCAGGAAAATTATTTAAGATTCCAGAAGCCTTTACTATTGCAACCAATCTGGAAAACTCAAGGGAAAAGTCCATGGTTGGCCGATAATGCTTTTGATATCTTTATTTGGAGCGACTTTGCACTTAGTAGGCTATTTTTGGATGCTTCGACACAGAATTTAGCAAATAAAAAAATCACGCGACAAATGCGAAGTTCCGCAAGGTTGGCTCGTTTTCTTTATCATATAAGCACAACCGGTAAGGCTCCTCTAACTTCGATTTATACAGAAATGGCCTTTGGACTTCAAACAGACAAGGAATTCGCCGTTAATGGGAGCGTGACAAGAAATTACATGGACTCTCCACGTAAGAAAACTCCTATCATTGAACGTTCTGCGCTAAGCGAAATCATTCTAAATGGCGGTGAAAAACAATTAAGCCCAGAACGTCGTTTCGACCAGACAATTTATTTCACTATTGCAAATCGAAAATGAGTGATATATTTTCGCAAAAAAAAAGAAGCGAAATTATGTCTAAAGTGCGTAGCGAGGATACCTACCCAGAAGTTTTAGTTAGGCGCAAACTCCACCACTTGGGTTTTCGTTATAGTCTTCATCGACGAGACTTACCCGGCACCCCAGATATCGTATTGCCCAAATATCGTACTGTCGTTTTCATCAACGGTTGCTTTTGGCATGGACATAATTGCAAAAGACCCAAGACCCCTAAAAGCCATACTGATTACTGGAAGAAAAAATTTAAGAAAAATCAAGAAAGAGATCGAAGAAATATCGCCACGCTTTTGTCATCTGACTGGAGATGCGCTGTTGTATGGGAGTGCGCTTTGAAGTCTATATATTCTGATAAAACAATTTCAGCAATCGCAGATTTTATAATTTCTGGACATGATAAGCTTATAGTCATTGGTGAAACCTTCAAAGATGGATTGGAAATCTCATTTGAAAAAAGTTTTCGGATTAAGAGTTTGACTCAAAAACACTAAAATCACATCAATCCCGCTAATATAATACTATCCAACAAGCCGCTAAGGAAATTAAAGTGATTGTTGGTTTCTAAAAATGCACACTTGTAGATGTAAAGTACTCCGAAAGATAATCCAAGATATGAATTTGGTGACGGTTTGGTGACGTTCTTTTTGAGGAGATGGATAGAGGTAACATACTGAATTATCTAAAGAAGTTTAAGGAAAATATGG
Organism: Deltaproteobacteria bacterium; assembly: GCA_024278765.1. Taxonomy (GTDB): domain Bacteria; phylum Desulfobacterota; class GWC2-55-46; order GWC2-55-46; family DRQE01; genus JAJRSM01. The sequence continues at coordinate 9,165 of JAJRSM010000037.1, forward strand.
CGGAGGGCAAGGGACTCGAACCCTCATAGGCGTTAACCCGGCGGTTTTCAAGACCGCTGCCTTACCAATTAGGCAAACCCTCCGTTACTGGTACTTACTTTAACTTTATGAGAAAAATACTATTAGACTTTACTATAGACCGTCCCAGACGGCTGGTAACTATGCCGTCTCGAAAAAAGACAGATGCTGAAATAAATCTTGTAGCCGTCTCAAACGGTCAGCATGACATCTTGGCTATATATCTACCCGACTCCAGCAAGTCTACTGCGCATCGTTATATTTAGCAACAAAAATATTTAATCTTTTGCCCCAAAAGGGTTTTGCCACGCTGTAAAATAGTACTAATTACAACTAAATTCATCAATATCGTTTTGTCTTTGCGACGAAGTCGCTCTGCCCCACCGCAGGTGGCTGCGCACAGCAGAATATATCAATAAAGTGATGTACCATGCATAGCTACGAACCGGGAATCAAACTTTGCGCCACTGCAAGCAGTCAAGGCCGCCCATATATGGTCTTAAGACCTCGGGAATAACGACCGAGCCGTCGGCCTGCTGGTAATTCTCTAAGATCGCAACGACTGTGCGCCCAACGGCCAAGGCCGAGCCATTTAAAGTATGGACAAACCTAGGCTTACCGCCGCCCTTTGGTTTAAACCTTATTCCAGCGCGCCGAGCCTGAAAATCCTCGAAGTTCGAGCACGACGATATCTCACGGAATGTATCCTGCGCCGGCAGCCATACCTCAAGATCGTATGTTTTGGTCGAAGAAAAGCCCGTATCCCCTGTACAAAGCTCTACTACCCTATAATGAAGGCCGAGTTTTTTCAGAACCTCCTCTGCATTTGCAGTCAAGGCCTCTAGTTCTGTGTAACTATCTTCTGGTGCTACGAACTTAACAAGCTCAACCTTACTGAACTGATGCAACCGAATAAGCCCCTTTACGTCCTTACCATAAGAACCCGCCTCTTTACGAAAGCACGGGGTATAGGCCGTGTACCGAATCGGCAATTCGTCTTCGGTGAGGACTTCTTCTCGGTGAATATTCGTTATCGGAACCTCTGCCGTCGGTATCAAGTACTGCGCAGAGCCCTCTATCTTAAAGAGATCTTCCTCAAACTTTGGAAGCTGCCCCGTGCCCACGCAGCATTCACTACGAACGATAAAGGGTGGGAGCATCTCTGTATAACCGTGTTCGGTCGTATGTAGGTCTAACATAAAGCTCGTAAGCGCACGCTCAAGCCTTGCACCCGCGCCCTTCATAAGCGAGAACCGAGCACCGGCAAGTTTACTGGCACGTTCAAAATCTATGATATCAAGCGACTCGCCAAGGGCTATGTGGTCTTTGACCTCAAAATCAAAGACAGGTTTTTCGCCGACCGTCCTGACGGTTACATTTCCACCTTCATCTTTACCAACTGGCACACTTTCGTGAGTAAGGTTCGGCAAGCCCATTAGAAAGGCATTCAGCTCTTCTTCACAGGCACCGAGCTCTTTGTCGATCTCTTTTATACGTGCCGATACGCCACGCATCTCGCCGATTAATTCGTCTGCGTTCTCTTTTGCCTTCTTTAACTTGGCAACCTCTTCCGAGACCTTATTGCGTCTTTCCTTAAGGGCCTCGACTTCTTGAAGCATTGCGCGACGCTTAAGATCCATTGTATTAAAAGGCGCAAGGTCGTAGTCACCACGAAGTGCTAGCCTCGCCGCCGCCCCTTCCAAATTATCTCTCAGGTACTTTATATCCAGCATTTTTATAGATCCTTATCGCCTGTTGTTTTTATTTCGCCGGGTCGTTCTCAGAACTGGTCTCAGGGCCGTTCCATCTTTTATACAAGTTGTTTTCTACGCCTACAGTATCTAGGACCTTACCAACGACAAAGTTGATTATATCTTCAATTGTTTTTGGTTCTTGATAAAATGCCGGCATAGCCGGGACGATGGCAACACCCATCTCGCTTAGCGTCAGCATATTTTTCAGATGTATTCGATTAAATGGAGTTTCGCGCGGAACAATAATAAGCCTGCCGCCTTCTTTCAGTATGCAATCAGCAGCCCGCTCGATCAGGTTTGAAGATATCCCCGCTGCCACTCGCGCAAGCGAACCCATCGAACAAGGGCAGATTATCATAGCACGCCTAAGCGAAGACCCACTTGCCAGAGGCGAGACCATCTCGTCAGGCAACATATAAGTAAGCCTGCCTTTCAACTCAGCCTTACCGGTCTGAATACTTTCAAAGACCTCTTCGGCTATCCGGTCAGGGTCTTCTAATTCAAGCCCAGCCTCTTGCCTCATTATCAAGAGCCCGGCCTTTGTAATAAGCATATCAACATCAAAGCCCGCTCCGAGCAACTCTCGAATCAGAGTTAAACCATAGAGCGCACCGCTTGCACCACTTATCGCAACGATATAAGACGGCGTGCCGTTACTATCTTCCTTGACCGACATACCTAGTTATCCTTGCTAATATCAATTGCCAGATAAAGGACGGTACGCCCACGCTTTATCAAAAGCAATAGAACATCTTTTTTAAGGGCCTTGCCAAGCTCTGCGTTAAAGGCCTTGACGCTTTCAGTATCTTTTCTATTTACCTCTTTGATTATATCGCCACGTTGCACTCCACCCCGTGCCGCTATGCTACCTTCGTCAACCGAGGTAACCAGCACACCGCCCTGATCCTTAAGGGCGAAACGCTCTGCGAACTGCGGTGTTATCTTTGTTACGACAACACCTAGCTTGGCCGCACTACTACCTGTTTTTTCAGGGACAGAGGCTATATCGTCATCTTTATTGACCTTTGTGCCAACCTTAATAAAGAGAGTCTTTTTACGCCCATCTCTTAAGACAACAACCTTTGTCTTTTTACCAGGCCGCACTGCGGCTACTGCCATCGGCAGATCGCGGCTGGTCTTTATTGCTTTACCGCCAAACTCCGTTATTATATCTCCGGCCTTTATTCCAGCCTCTTCTGCAGGATCACCTGGCATGGTAGAAGAGACCAATGCGCCTGCGCTATCTTTCAGATCAAAAGACCTAGCTATCTCTGGGGTTATCTCCTGGATAGTGACGCCGATCCAACCACGCGTTACCTTACCTTTGTCTTTAAGCTGAAGGGCTATCTCCTTGACCATATTTATGGGTATGGCAAAGCCAATGCCCTGACCACCTGCGATGATCGCGGTATTAACACCCACTACCTCGCCGTCCAGATTAAAGAGAGGGCCCCCGCTATTGCCGGGATTAATCGATGCATCTGTCTGCAGAAAATTATCATAAGGACCAGCCCCGATAACACGCCCTTTCTGACTAAGTATTCCGACCGTTACAGTACCGCCTAGGCCAAACGGGTTGCCAATGGCCATAACCCACTGGCCAATCTCTATCTTATCGGAGTCGCCAAAGGCTGCGACAGGAAGATCTCCGCCCGCTTCTATCTTTATAAGTGCTATGTCGAGGTTAGAATCCCTTCCGATGATTTCGGCCTTATATTCTTTTTTCTTATCCTTAAAAAGGGTTACTATTATCTCAGTGGCATTTTCAACGACATGGTTATTGGTAATGATATAGCCTTCTTTATTAATGATAAAACCAGAGCCTAGGTTGTGTCTTTCACGTTGCCGCTCTTGGCCGTTAAAGGGCTTAAAAAAATCGTCGCTAAAGAACTCATCAAAAGGGCTTTTGAAGCCTCTGGGCATCTGCGGGCGCCGCCCTCTTCGGTTCTTTACAACCTGCGTCGTAGAGATGTTAACGACAGAGGGCCTGAGCTCCTTGGCAAGTCCAGCGAAGGAAGGCAGCCCCTCAATAGCAGAGCTGGTCTTTGGCGATTCTACGCGCTGGCGCGTAGTACCTTCCTTCCAAAAGTCCTGTGCCATGCTCTCGCTCGTAATATCAAGACCCGCTGAGATAGCAAAGGCAACAAAGGCCGAGACAAGAGCCACAACAACAATGGTCTTTACACCATAACTTCGTTTTTTCATGGTTTTTTCCTAAAGGTTTCGGAGCTCGCCGAATAAAGTTCGGCGAGGATCTTTAAAACTACCCTACTATCTTACAGTAGCAAGTACGCAGATCATAGAGAACACCTTCCATAAGCTTACCCTCATCTTCGGTAAGATTGTTCTCTGTCTTTTCCTTAAGCATCTCGATTAGATCGATTGTATGCTTGGCAAGCTGATAGTTTATATCTTTTTTCTTTGTCTCGGGATTGTCTACTTCACCCAACTGCATAAGTGCGGTTGTAGAGAGTGAGTAAATAAACGTAGTAAAGTCAGGCGGGGGAAGCACTGCTTCGTTCTCGTCACCATCCGCACTAAGGTTTACCCCTTCTGCGCTACAGCTATCTTTTGTCTCTTCTACCTTATCTGTATCTGTCGTCATATGCAGAACCATCCTTTATGATAATTACTTAACATCAACCTTGATATGCCGTGCCTTTACGGACCCGGCCTTTGGGACCAGTACCTCAAGGACACCGTCCTTAAAACTGGCCTTTACTTTTTTGCCTTCTACAGCGACCGGAAGAGTAAAGGTCCTCTGGAAAAAACCATATGAAAACTCCATCCTGTGGTAATGCTCGCCTTCCACATTGCTACGCATCTTTCTCTGACCCTTGAGTGTTAAAAGGTTGTCATTTATCTCGACACCGACATCTTTCACCTCAACACCGGGCAACTCTACCTTTAAAACAAGGTTCTTATCTGTCTCGTATATATCGGTCGGAGGCGACCAGCCACACTTGGAGTCGTCACCCTGATCAGTATACTTAGAGAGTGCATCATCAAAAATACGACCCAGTCTCTCCTGCAAAAAAAGCAGGTCTTTAAATGGAAGATCTTTGACTATTGCCACGTATTACCTCCATCCATTACTGACAAGAGACGGTAAACCACCAGTAGCGTACCGCAACACCTTGAATTTAATATAATATTAGATTTCCACTAAATTGTCAAGATGTTACAATACAAGGCCGCCCTGCTGATTAGGCAAGCTCGGCCTCTGTCTCTACCCTCGCGACCTTTGTAAAGGTAAGCCCCTCCTCGGCCAGATCAACACAGATCGTATCTTCCGCCCTAAACTCACCTTCCAGTATTCTAATGGCAAGCTCGTCCTGGATGCTATTTTGTAAGAGCCGCTTTAAGGTCCTTGCCCCATAGGCCGGGTCATAACCCTTATCAGTCAGCCATGCCTTGGCCTTCCCGGTAAGCTCCAGACCTATCTTTTTATCCTGTAACAGCCCCCTTAGATGCCTGAGCTGGATATCCACAATCGCCTTCATATTATCTCTTGAGAGCGTATGGAATATAATAATATCATCTACCCTGTTGAGAAACTCTGGCTTAAAGGTCTGCTTAAGGGCCAAGTCTACCTCAACCTCCAGTTTGTCAAACTCATCTTCGCCGTATTCGGCAATATAGCGGCTCGCCAGATTTGAGGTCATAATAATTACCGTATTTCTAAAGTCCACCGTCTTACCGTGGCCATCGGTGAGTCTGCCTTCATCTAGGACCTGAAGCAACAGATTAAATACATCTGGATGCGCCTTTTCTATCTCGTCAAAGAGCAGGACCGAGTAAGGTCTTCTCTTTACGGCCTCTGTAAGATATCCGCCCTCCTCGTAACCTACATATCCCGGAGGTGCGCCGATCAAGCGAGCGACCGAGTGCTTCTCCATAAACTCGCTCATATCAAGCCTTATCATAGCTCGTTCATCGTCAAAGAGAAACTCAGCGAGCGTCCTTGCCGTCTCGGTCTTTCCGACCCCGGTCGGGCCGAGAAATATAAACGAACCGATAGGGCGTGCAACATCCTGCAACCCGGCCCGAGCCCTGCGCACAGCATTGGAGACCTTTTTAAGGGCTGCCGCCTGCCCGACGACCCTCTTGGCAAGCTCTGCTTCCATGCGCAAGAGTTTCTCTCGCTCGCCCTCAAGCATACGTGCTACCGGAATCCCCGTCCAGGCCGAGACGACCTCTGCTACATCCTCTTCTGTAACCTCTTCGGTAAGCATGCGCCCCGCACTCTCTAATTCCTCAAAAGCTCGGCTGTCCGTCTCAAACCGCTTCTCTAGCTCAACGAGCCTTCCGTACTTAAGCTCTGCGGCCCTGCCAAGCTCGCCTTTACGCTCGGCCTCGAGCGTCTCGGCCTTGACCTCTTCTATCTCTTTCTTTCCTTTTCTAATGCAATCGATCAGATCCTTTTCTTTTTTCCACTGCGCCTTAAGGACAGTAACCTCTTCTTTAAGCTCAGCGAGTTCAGCCTTGATCTTTTCCAACCGCTCTATCGATTGACTATCGCTCTCCTTTTTAAGGGCCTCCTTCTCTATTTCCAGCTGAATCATACGCCGTTCTAACACGTCTATCTCTGCCGGCATACTATCTATCTCAATACGCAAACGCGCAGCAGCCTCGTCTATAAGGTCTATCGCCTTATCCGGCAAAAACCTATCGGCGATATACCTGTTGGATAGGGTCGCCGCCGCAACAATAGCCGAATCAGCGATCCTTATCCCGTGATGCACCTCATAACGCTCCTTAAGCCCCCTGAGTATCGCTATGGTATCCTCCAGCTGCGGCTCGCCAACCATGACCGGCTGAAACCTGCGCTCCAGAGCTGCGTCTTTTTCAATGTGCTTACGATACTCGTCTATCGTTGTCGCACCGACACACATCAACTCGCCACGGGCCAGAGCGGGCTTGAGCATATTGGAAGCGTCCATAGCACCCTCGACAGCACCGGCGCCGACCAGAGTATGCAGCTCATCGATAAAGAGAATGACCTCGCCTTGCGCCTCTTGTATCTCCTTTAAAAGGGCCTTCAACCGCTCCTCAAACTCTCCCCTGTACTTCGTACCGGCGATAAGTGCACCAAGGTCAAGGGCCAGAAGTCTCCTGTCTTTTAAGGCATCCGGCACATCGCCATTTACTATTCTCTGCGCAAGGCCCTCGACAATCGCCGTCTTACCGACACCGGCCTCACCGATAAGAACGGGGTTGTTCTTTCGTCTGCGCGCCAAGACCTGCACGACCCTGCGAATCTCATCGTCCCGACCTATTACAGGATCTAGCTTGTTGGCACGCGCAAGCCCCACAAGGTCTCTCGTATACTTACTTATGGCCTGATATTTATCTTCCGGGTTCTGATCAACGACGCGACGCCCAGCACGAATGACAACGAGGGCTTTTAGGATATTATCCCTTGTCCCACCTTGAGCTAAAAGCAACTTACCGGCTGCGCCTTTTTTTTCACTACTTATCGCAAGCAGGATATGCTCGCTTGATATGAATTCATCTTTAAGCGTAGTCGCCTCTTTCTCAGCGGCCTCAAAGATCTCTTTCATCCGCTGCGATATAAAGGCCTCGCCAACAGAGCCTGAGACAGTTGGCAGTTTTTCCAACTCGTCTTCTAACTGCCCTTTTACAAGGCCGATATTAACGCCCACTCGCTCAAGCACCGGGCGCACTATACCGCCTTCCTGAGTAAGGAATGCAAGCAGCATATCCTCCGGCGTTATCTCAGCACGAGAATTGGCCTCCACACTGCCCTTGGCACTATTTAATGCCTCCTGCGATTTTATCGTCAATCTTTCAAGTCTCATAAAACACCCCCCTGCCACTGCCGAAAGCAATGCATTTGCAAACCTTTACAAACCGCCTAAAGACGATATAAATAAATTCTCTCTATACTTATAATCTAGGTACGAAGCGGAAGATTGTCAAGGTTAGGATAATACCGGGTTGTTCATTAAGGTGCTACTGCGGAAAACCGTCTATAGTGGTACGGATTGAAACTCTATAATACTTATATTTAGACATACAACATAAGATTTTTAAAAACATAGGCTACCAGTCATACGCGGGTTCAATGAGGAAGTGCAACACCTGGCAGGACTGTCCTTTTGCTGGTACTCTGGGTGGTTATGGGAAAAGGATACAGGCATCTTAGCCTTACGGAACGAGACAGGATAACGGATTTAAGGTTTCAGGGCAA
>JAJRSM010000038.1:0-10000 GCA_024278765.1 Deltaproteobacteria bacterium
AAAGTTCCAAGGGGTGCCGAGGTCAACCTTTTATTTACACCTTAAAGAGTGCGAATTCCGGTTCAACTACCGGAACAAAAATATCTATGTTATAGTACTTAAAATATGCCGAGAAAAACCTCTCAGCTAGTCAAGACCCTTTAATAAATAACGGATGTAGTAACCTAGAGCTTATACTCTACGGTGTTTTTTTCTACCCCTAAAATTCTATAGCCCTGTTTTGATTGAAGAAAAGAAAGGTTTTTATTCTACCCCGAGCTTAGAGAGGCAGGTATATTAAGTCTGTAACTCTGTTTTCTTATCTGGCAATGCCGGGCTGATGGCTGCGGGGCATTGTTTTCCCGTATTCTTTCTTTGTTAAGGAGGGCTTTTGACAGCAGGTACGGGCAGCGCAGGCTTAAAAAACAGGTGCTGAAAATAAATTTATCAAGATAAATTCCTTAATAGCTATCCTTCCTTAAGGTCACCTTGCCGTCCTTGACATATTGATCTAATCATCGTATGATGAGGATAATCAGAGGAGTTTAATGACGTTTAATGGTAATGGAAAACTTCGAAATATTGGAGGAAAGGTTAGAAGAGCTCTTGAGGTTTTGTGACGACACAGAGAAAGAGAATAATCTGATTAAGGAGCAACTGGCTTTAAAGGAAGTGGAAATTAAGGAATTGAGGGAAAGACTGCTTAAGGTAGAAGGTGAAAAATTAAAGGTAAAGGAAAAGGTCGAAGGGCTGATATCAAGGCTTGACGGTCTGACTTGTAATGCTTGAGGTCTTCTTTGGGTAATGTAGTGGAGTTGACGATACTGGGGCAGAGGCTCGTAATCAAGAGCGATGAGGATAGTGCTTATATTCGCAAAGTGGAGGAGTATCTCAACGCAAAGATAAGGGAAGTTAGCGAGAAGACCAGAGCAGTAGCGACTCTGGACTTGGCTCTGCTAGTTGCGCTTAATGTGACCGGCGAGCTCTTAAAGGCCAGAGAAGATTTAGATGGTATCGAGCATAGATCAGAGGATTTACATCGGCAGATAGCCGACTTACTACCGTAGAGTTTCGAGTAGAGACGGTTTTTGAATTGTTTTCCCTGCGGTGTGCGTGATTAGTGACGGTATTTTGAACCAATAATATGATTTAGGCACCCGGCGCTGGCTTCAAGACGGCAGGGTTCTAGGGGTTTAGTAGACCTCTAAGGATCTCTTCGAGATCCTTCAGGACACGTCGAAAAGTAGCTAACCGGCCGCCACGTGTGAAAGCGCGGTTCTTAAATACCCCATTGACACGGCACCAATGCAGGGGGCTTTTGCTTCAAGTGTTGTGTGAAATTATATAGTTACAGCGAGGAGCTTTTTAATTAATATATTTTTTTCAACGACATCTTGGCGGCTAATGCACGGTAGAGTAAGTAAGCTCGATACTATTTAATTGTTTTTGGTAGGTAAGGTGGCTGGGGTAAGCCTGCTAACAGTAAGCTTGCAATGGTAAGTCTGCTAATGGCAAGCTTACAATGGTAAGGTTACTAGGTTTACTAAGGATAAGGTTCTCTAAATAAAGCAGCACTGGCAAGGCGGCCTTAATAAAGCTACTAAAGACGAATAGAAACAGCCTTTTACCTTTTTTAGCATTAACTTTCTAGTGGTCGTAATCGTCGGCATCGGCGGTCTCCGGCAATCTCTGGCAGTATTCTTTAGTATTTCACCTCTATAAAATTGCTTCTAAACGCACACTTGGCACTGTTTTCTGCTTTTTTGCAGTTTGCCACTATGGATTTTTGTGCGTAGCTAGTTTTTTGTTGGTTTTTAAGGGGGCACTTGGATAAGCGCGAGGTAAGGTCAAGTTATCTTCAAAAGAGGGAAGAAATTTCTCTGGAAGACTCACGGGTTCTTAGTCTTAAGATCCAGGAGTCTTTTGTTTTGACCCCCGAGTTTCTGAGTGCCGAGAGTATTGCCCTTTATTCAGGTTTTAGGGGTGAGGTCTGGACTGACCTTATCGCAGAGCGGGCCGGGCTTGCGGGTAAGCACTTGGCTTTTCCAAAGGTTATGGGCCATAATCCGCCTCATCTGGCGTTTTTTTGGGTGGGCGGCTACGATGAGCTGGTTGCCGGGGCTTACGGGATTATGGAGCCTAGCCCCAGAGCGCAGCAGGTAGGCGAGGCGGATATTAAGGGTTTTGATTGTATCGTAGTTCCGGGGGTGGCCTTTGATCTTTTTGGTTTTAGGCTCGGTTACGGTAAAGGATTTTACGATAGGCAACTCTCCAGAGTAAGCGCGAGTATAGTTGCGCTATCGTATGACTGGCAGGTGAGGGAAGAGGCCCTGCCGGTAGAGTCGCACGACGTAAAGATGGACGTCTTGGTGACGGATAAAGAAGTACTGAGGTTTTAAATATAAGGGTGGATACCGGTCGATCAGAGGCTGGAAAGGAGTGAATGAATGGGCATGATACCGTATATATTAGGCTTTTCGGTCGTCGCCTTGGTTATAGGCTTTGTCATAGGCGGCATAATTAAGAAAAATGCAATTGAGGCTCAGCTAGCTGCTACGCGCATGAGTGCTGAGGGTATAATAGATAGTGCTAAGAAGGAATCAGATAATATAAGACGCAGCGCAGAGCTTGCGGCAAAGGACAAGATATTTCAGTCGAGGCAGGAGTTTGATAAAGAGGCGCAGGCCTCTCGTAAGGAATTCCAGACAATAGAGAAACGAATACTCGCTAAAGAAGACGGCCTAGATCAGAAGTTTACCTCTTTGGAGCGTCGTGAGGTAGAGGTTGCAAGGCGCGAGAAGGGGTTGGCCGGTCAGGAGCGCAGGATTGCGGAGTTGGACACTAAGGCAGAGTCCCTGATCGTAGAGCAGAGGGAGAAGCTTGAGGCCGTAGCCGGATTAACAGCAGAAGAGGCCAAGCGTATTATCCTGCAGGATATGGAGAATGAGGCAAGGCACGAAGCAGGCCTTATGATGAAGCGCATTGAGGACGAGGCCAAACAGGATGCAGAGAAGAAGGCAAAGGAAATAATCGCCCTTGCTATTCAGCGTTACGCAGGTGATTACGTAAGTGAGAGGACCGTATCGGTCGTGCATCTTCCCAGCGATGAGATGAAGGGCAGGATTATCGGGCGTGAGGGGCGCAATATTCGTGCTATCGAGTCAATAACCGGTATGGATGTTATTATAGATGATACGCCGGAGGCAGTTATAATCTCCGGGCATAACCCGATTAGGCGCGAGGTCGCAAGGATCTCTCTGGAAAGGCTCGTTAGCGATGGTCGTATTCATCCAGCAAGGATTGAAGAGGTTGTTGGTAAGGTCGAGGAAGAGGTCGATAAGTCTATACGCGAGGCCGGAGAACGTGCGGTCTTTGACACGGGGCTGCACGGCGTGCATGTTGAAATACAGAAACTTATAGGAAAACTTAAATATAGGACCAGTTACGCTCAGAACGTCTATGCCCATTCCATAGAGGTCTCGTTTATCTGCGGAATCATGGCGGCAGAGCTTAAGCTCTCGGTAAAGACAGCGCGTCGCGCAGGGCTTTTGCATGATATCGGTAAGGCGGTAGACCATGAGGTCGAAGGCCCTCATGCGGCTATTGGTGGAGATCTGGCCAAAAATACGGAGAAAGACCGAAGATGGTCGCGGCCATAGCGCAGCATCATGACGATAGGCCGGAGTCAATCTACGGCCTGCTCGTTCAAGCGGCAGATACCCTGAGTGCCGCGCGTCCCGGAGCCAGGCGCGAGATGTACGAGTCATATATAAAGCGTCTTGAGGATCTGGAGAAGATCGCCACTGACTTTAAAGGCGTGGATAAGGTCTATGCTCTTCAGGCCGGGCGAGAGATAAGGGTAATGGTAGAGGGCGATAAGATAAATGACGGCGCAGCCGTTATGCTCTCCAAGGATATAGCCAAGAAGATAGAGGCCGAGCTCAGCTATCCGGGCCAGGTCAAGGTAACAGTCGTTAGAGAGACCAGAGCCGTTGATTATGCAAGGTAATATGGCGCGTGAAAGGTTTTTTATATGACCGAGACCTTTAATCTAGTCTATATTGGAGACGTTATAGGTAAGCCAGGCAGGCGTGTTTTGAGCGGTTTTATGTCCGAGCTCTTTACTCGTTATTCTCCGCAGTTGGTTGTCGTAAACGGCGAGAATGCCGCAGGTGGTTTTGGTATCACCCCGGAGGTCGTTGGCGAGCTACGCTCTATGGGTGTCGATGTTATAACCAGCGGCAATCATATCTGGGATAAGCGCGAGATAATCGATTATATAGACGGGGACGCAAGTTTATTGCGTCCCCTGAATTTTCCAGCTGATAACCCCGGGGCCGGTAGCTTTATCTTCCATACTCCAAGCGGGGCGAAGGTAGGCGTTATAAATATCGTAGGAAGGGTCTTTATGCCTCCGAGTGATTGCCCTGTTCTGGCTGTCCGCGAAGAGGTTGAGGCGATACGTAAAGAGACGCCGATAATTATAGTAGACCTGCACGGTGAGGCGACCTCTGAGAAGGTCGCAATGGCCCATTATTTGGATGGTCAGGTAAGTGCTGTTATCGGTAGCCATACGCACGTGCAGACCTCGGATGAGAGGATTCTAGCTGGCGGTACTGCCGCGATAACCGATGCCGGAATGACAGGGCCGATGGACTCGGTCATTGGTGTTGAAAAAGACGTGATCGTGCGAAAGTTCGTCTCTGGTATGCCCGAGCGATACGGGGTCGCCAAGAAGGGACTTGAGGTCCAGGGCATATGCGTTACGGTTGAGGTAAAGACCGGGCGTGCCGTCGGGGTAGAAAGAATTAAGCACGCGGCAAGTAATTGATGAAAAAGGCCATTGTAATAGGTGCGAGCTCAGGTATTGGTAGGGCCTTGGCCCTAGATCTTGCCAAAGACGGATACAGCGTGGGCCTTGTGGCGCGGCGTTCTGATCTTCTTGCCGAGTTAAAAGAAGAGATAGGTGCGGCTGCTGTAGTCAGGGTCGTTGATGTTAGGCAGGCTGGTGAGAACCTCGGTTTGATCAAGGACCTTGCTGGGGAGCTGGGTGGTCTTGACCTTGTTATCTTAAATGCTGGTGTTGGTCATATAAATAACGACCTTGACTGGGAAAAAGAAAAAGCCGCGATAGATGTAAATGTCTCGGGCTTTACGGCACTTGCAGGGGCGGCTTATAAATATTTTGAAGGCCACGGCCATGGTCATATAGTTGCGATATCATCGGTGGTGGCTCTGCGCGGAATAGGGGCGAGCCCTGCGTATAGTGCCTCAAAGGCCTTTATTTCAAATTATCTTCAGGGGCTTCGGCAAAAGGGCGCAAAGGCGAAGCTCGATATAACCATAACCGATATAAAGCCCGGCTTTGTCGATACGGATATGGCAAAGGGGCGACTACATTCTGGATGGCAAGCCCGGAGCTTGCCGCACGTCAGATTATGCAGGCGATTATCAGAAAAAAATCTCATGCGTATGTACTAAGAAGATGGCGGCTTATCGGCTGGCTCTTTAAGATACTTCCGGATTGTATTTACAATAAGATATAAAAGGTGCGGATGGATTTTAATGTGCCAAAGGTAGAGCAGTATACTTGGATTTGGAGAATATCGGGTTTATGGACTTTATAAATACGAAAGAACAACTTGAGATTATAAAACAGGGGGCTGTTGATCTGATAGGTGAGGCCGAGTTGCTGGAAAAGCTAGCGGCCTCAAAAAAATCAGGTAAGCCGCTGCGCGTAAAGGCCGGCTTTGATCCTACGGCCCCGGACTTACACTTGGGGCATACTGTTTTAATTCAGAAGTTGAAAGAATTTCAGGATCTCGGCCATCACGTCCTGCTGCTGGTCGGCGATTTTACGGCACGTATCGGAGATCCGACCGGAAAGAACGAGACTCGTAAATCAGTAACGACCGAAGAGATCGCACGGAACTCCGAGACCTATAAAGAGCAGGCCTTTAAGATCCTTGATAAGGGTAAGACAGAGGTCGTATTTAATAGCCTCTGGATGGATAAGATGACGGCCGCCGAGGTTGTTTCATTAGCCGCTAAGCATACGGTTGCCAGAATGCTGGAGCGCGATGATTTCAGTAAAAGGTATAAGGCGGGCAGGCCAATAGCTATTCATGAATTCCTATATCCACTTGTACAGGGCTATGACTCTGTAGTCTTGTCCGCTGATGTAGAGCTTGGCGGTACGGATCAGTTATTTAACCTATTGGTAGGCCGTCAGCTCCAGAAAGATAGCGGGCAGGCCTCGCAGGTAGTTCTTACTATGCCGCTTCTGGAAGGTACAGACGGCGTGCAAAAAATGAGTAAATCGCTTGGTAACTATATCGGTATTACAGAGCCTGCCTCTGAGATCTTTGGTAAGGTTATGAGTATAAGCGACGAGATGATGGTGCGTTACTATACGCTCCTCACCGATACGCCAGCCGTGAAGGTTGCTGATATTAAAGAAGGGCGCGTCCACCCGAGGGATGCAAAGGTCGAACTTGCTGCTCTTCTGGTTGCCCGTTTTTGCGGCGAGGCCGAGGCGGAAAAGGCTAGAGAGGGCTTTGGTAAAAAACCTGCGCAAGATGAGATTGAAGAGTTTATCCTCAAGGTCGAGAACGAGACAATAGGGCTTGCAACTGTTATGAAAGATACGGCCTTGTCTTCTAGCACCTCTGGAGCGATGAGGCTTATTGAGCAGGGTGCGGTCAAGGTTGACGGTGAGAAGGTTACCGATAAGAAGGCATCCATCAGTACCAGTCCTGCGTCAACGCTTATTCAGGCCGGAAAGAGGAAGTTTAGGAGAGTTTCGTTTGACCAAGAGTAGTGTTTACTTGTGAGTAGTAAATATCTTTATACCTGATACCTTGGCTTTATAGGTGGTTTATGTTTGCAACATGAACTGTTGATTTTGTCATTCATAGAGCCTACAGGCACATCCTTTTTTATTGTAGAAGTTTTTGCGGCGTAGCCGCAAAAACTAGATTGATGGATATTAACCCTCACGCAGTGGTGCTCGCCGTACAGCAAATTAATTAATATGATTCATAGCTGCGCATGGTATTAAACTTCCTAGTGAACTTTGCCGCCCCGCAAGGGGCTTGCCCTCACGCAGTGGTGCAGAGCGGCTACGCCGCAAAATCTAGATTGATGGATATTAGCCCTCACGTAGTGAGCGCAGGTGATAAGTGTCAAAATATTTTACACCTTAATTTCTCATTTTAGCCGTAACACCTTGTTTTCACAGCCTAATAGGTATTTTTTTAGCCTCCATCCTAATTTAGAATAGATCTTATCGCCTATCCTATTGTTTTCAAAAGACAAAGTCGTGTTGCTGCCCGAAAGGGTGTAAGTTTTTTTACACCCTTGATAGTTGGAGGTGAAAACATCAATACATTTAGGTGCTTAGCATTTAGTATGGTTCTTGCATTGTTATAGCAGAGTAAGTGCTAGGCAGGTTTTTTTTATTGTTAGGGTTTAAAGGATGGTCCTGATTTTAGCAGTATGGTGGTACTTAGTATCTCTGGGTGGAGTGATGAAGATGAAAAATAAAAAAGTTTTTAACTATAAGCTGATATTGTTGCAGTCTTTTGTATTAGCTTTGTTTCTTTGTTTTGCTTCTGCGGCGTCGGCGACGACGTTATTCTTTGATGATTTCGAGGATGGCGCGGACGCAGCGTGGGGTGATCAGTATGGTAATTGACAGGTTACTGATGGCAGTTATAGATCTCTATCGAGAAAGTCCTCTAATCCGACCTACTCTAGTGTGACGGCCCTGCCTGCTCTGACTGACTTTGCGGTCGACTTTGATATATTGGGTTTGGAGCGCGGGGGTATTTTTCTTAGAAGTGCGAATGCGAATAGGGACAGTGGTATAGTTCTGATTATTAGATCTAATGGTGATCTATACTGGCATAGAAGGTGGGCTGGACACTGGGGTATAATAAACTTGGTTTTGTCAGTGGTGTAGGCGGTCTGTCCTTGGGCGCTGATCTAAGTATGCGTGTTGAGGTTATAGGCTCTACCTATAGTGCCTATGTTAATGGTTCTAGTGTTGCGGCGACAACTTATGCAAATGCTGTATACTCTGCAGGTCAAGTGGCATTGTATGACTATTCAGATTCAATGACCTTTGATAATATTCGTATATCTGACTTTTATGTTCCTGAGATTGTGGACCTGTCTGACTCTGTTTTGTATGTTGTGAATCCCGAACCATCGACCTATATCCTTCTAGGCAGTGGCATGGCAGGTCTTGCGCTCTGGAGGCGCAGGGCGCGTAAAAAGGGCTAGGGGCTTGTTTTTATTTGGTATTTCCAGGTGTCTGGCGACCATTTGGCCTCCAGATATTTTTTATTCTGAAAAAACCGAAAAAAGTGTTTTGATATCAGGGTTTTTGTGTTATCATTCTTAGGTCGGTTAGGGAACGAAGACTGATTGGTACTATATGAGTTGTTGAGGTAAGTCTGAGAGGTATTACGCTTTTGCGATAAACCAGAAGTCTCCCCGAGTAACTGCAAGGAAGCCAACCAGACCGTCCAAGACGGACCTAGAAGTTTTTTTAAAAAGTTCTACAAAATGCTTGACAATGCACCTTACTTGTCGCATAATTACCAGATTGCTCTTTCACAGTTTGTCATTCGGCTTCGGATTTTACTCAGGGCCTTTACCAATGGGTCAGGGGTTTCGTAGTCCCTAAAATCGGTGACATCTTTACATAGAGACCTGTTCTTTGAAAACTAAATAGCGAGTATACATACCAAAGTTAATTCTTTTGTAATTCCATTTTTTTAAAGTGGAGAGTTTGATCCTGGCTCAGAGCGAACGCTAGCGGCGTGCCTAACACATGCAAGTCGAACGAGAAAGCTCTCTTCGGAGAGTGATTAGAGTGGCGCACGGGTGAGTAACGCGTGGATAATCTACCCTCGAGCGGGGGATAACCTACCGAAAGGTGGGCTAATACCGCGTAATATGTGAGGTCATATGGCTTTATGTTAAAGGTGGGGATCCTTCGGGACCTATCACTTGAGGATGAGTCCGCGTTCCATCAGCTAGTTGGTGAGGTAATGGCTCACCAAGGCTAAGACGGATAGCTGGTCTGAGAGGACGATCAGCCACACTGGGACTGGAACACGGCCCAGACTCCTACGGGAGGCAGCAGTGGGGAATATTGCGCAATGGGCGAAAGCCTGACGCAGCGACGTCGCGTGAGGGAAGAAGGCTCTCGGGTCGTAAACCTCTGTCGGAGGGGAAGAACGTTTTATAGATTAATACTCTATATTGTTGACGGTACCCTCAAAGGAAGCATCGGCTAACTACGTGCCAGCAGCCGCGGTAATACGTAGGATGCAAGCGTTGCTCGGAATTACTGGGTGTAAAGCGCGCGTAGGTGGCTAGATAAGTCAGGGGTGAAAGCCCTCGGCTCAACCGGGGAACTGCCCTTGATACTGTCTAGCTTGAGTACGGGAGAGGAAAGCGGAATTCCTGGTGTAGCGGTGAAATGCGTAGATATCAGGAGGAACACCAGCGGCGAAGGCGGCTTTCTGGACCGATACTGACACTGAGGCGCGAAAGCGTGGGTAGCAAACAGGATTAGATACCCTGGTAGTCCACGCCCTAAACGATGGGTACTAGGTGTGGGGGCTTAATAGTCTCCGTGCCGAAGCTAACGCATTAAGTACCCCACCTGGGGAGTACGGCCGCAAGGTTGAAACTCAAAGGAATTGACGGGGGCCCGCACAAGCGGTGTAGCATGTGGTTTAATTCGACGCAACGCGAAGAACCTTACCTGGGCTTGACATCCTAGGAATCCCCTGGAAACAGGGGAGTGCCCTTCGGGGAATCTAGTGACAGGTGCTGCACGGCTGTCGTCAGCTCGTGCCGTGAGGTGTTGGGTTAAGTCCCGCAACGAGCGCAACCCCTACTATTAGTTGCCATCAGTTCGGCTGGGCACTCTAGTGGAACTGCCGGCGTTAAGCCGGAGGAAGGTGGGGACGACGTCAAGTCATCATGGCCTTTATGTCCAGGG
>JAJRSM010000038.1:15000-25470 GCA_024278765.1 Deltaproteobacteria bacterium
TTGTCTATAGCACCGCACCGTAGGCCTCGGTAAATGCCACTGCGCTATAGGCGTTCGTGGCGTAAGCAAAGCCAGCGTCGCCCCAGTCGGTTCCCCAGCTGTTTCTTATTATAAAGCTGTCTTTATCATAGCCTACTATTGAGATCGCATGGCCGCCGCGTGCCGAGGCCCTGTCGTATTCGATAAGTTCGCCGCCGGTGCCGGCGGCATTCATCCAGCTGCTGTCTACGTTCAGGCGGATAAGTATCGGGCCTTTTGTTGCGATCCAGTACCTCCATTTCTGCGGATCTGTTCCGAGGTTTTGATAGGCTACGATCCTTAATTTTGCCGCATTATAATAGAAGTCCTGCATTGACCCGGTGTAGAGAGGGCCCTCCATTGGAAGGTCCTCTTCGAGTGCGCAGCCGAACTTCCTTGCGATAGCAAGTGCTAGCTTGGTCTGAGTGCCGACGGACTCGATAAAGGTGGAAGGATAGCTTGTAAAGGTATCGGTCTCTTTATTTGCCATCCATATGAAGCGGGGTGAGACCTCGGTGCCTTCGGTTATCAGTTCCTTTTTTGCATAGTGCCAACGCAGAACCCCGTCGGCTGTTGCAAAGCCTACGCAGGCCCCCGTGTCTTTCTGGTCGCGTATGCGCCACCACGGCTCGCGCAGATCAAGGGATACGGGTATCTTTATCGTATCATCAAGCAGGCAGGACTCGGTGGCCTGGTCAAGCTGCCAGTCATTTTGCTGGTCTTCCGATCTCACGCAGTTCAGTATGCGGGAATACTCGCCTGAGCGCTGCGTGGCGATCTTCTTATCGTTGAACATCTTGTAAACCTCCGAATTTATTGTTTGTAAGTTGCGCTAACTTGTCCTGGACGGCAGAGCAGTGGTTTAATCTAATATGTGATATGTCGAGTAGACCGTATATCTCTATTAACATGCAAAGCAGGGCAGGTCAAGGGTTAGTCGGTCCGTCTTGGTCAGGTTGGCGTAATAAAGGGTATTACAATTAAGCGTTTATCAGAAAAACCCTTTTAGCTCTAGAGTCTTCGGCAGTAGAGGAGTTTTTAATATTAAGTCTGTCTTAGGGGTGAGTTGGAGGCTGCTTTTTTCCCTTAATATATCCGGATATATTAAGAGAGCCTGACCGTAAATATTTTCTAATTTTATCCGATAAGTAATGTAGGGGCTTGCGACGGATTGACCTGTGGAGTTAATCGCTCTTTTATGGTATTATATAAGTTATTGGGGTCCAGATCTGCTACCGGGGAGAGAAATGTCATGAAAAAGATATGTCCATCTAGTCCGGCACTACGCTCTCTTACATTTCTTCTTGCCATTATTGTCCTAGGGTTCGGCCTCTCTGCCTGTTCGGCTCCTCAGGAGCTTATGGTCCTAATAGACAGGAACCGCGCTGGCGAGGCCTGGGATACTGCATATAATGCAGGTGGTGCGCTCGGCTATGTGCGCGGCTTTCACGACGATGAGAACAAGGTCGTTGAGTATAACAGGATAGAGATGGACGGCCCTCCGCTGCCCATGAATCTGTATATAAAGATGGAACTGGATGAGACCGATGATGCTACCGTGCTGTGGCTCTATGGTATGGATAAGGATATTGCCGGTGCGGACTATGAGGTCCTGCAGGATATGGAGGAGATAGTCAAGAGGGTGGAGCTCTGCTGCGCTGCACCTGACGACGAAGATTTCGATGTATCTGTCAACTAGACTGTCTTAGACTATATCGATAGTCAATAGAACAACCTTTCAAACTAAAATACCCTTACAACCTTTCTGAACCTAACGAAACCTGGTCGCCTAACTGCGAAGCGCATTTCTGCGAAGGGCGTTTAATTTTATCTCCAATGAATATTCTCATTGAAAAGATCTGGATGACGTTATATTATTAGGGCGTGGGTTATATTAAAAAATTTTAATAAAGGGGTTTTGCCATGAAAAGGTTTATGTCGTTAAGGTTTATGCCGTTAAGGTCGGGGATATGTTACCTCTTGTTGTTGGCGGTATCTTTAGTTTTTACTGCTTGTGCCACGGCTCCGCAGGAGCTGATGGTTGTGGTGGATAGGGATCGTATTGAGGAGGCTTGGGAAAGGGTCTATGACGAGGGGCTTGCCCTTGGTTATGAGCGTGAGTTTCATGATATGGACAATAAGATCGCCGAGTTTAACAGGAAAGAGATCGATCAGCCGCTTCCCATGAATTTGTTTATAAGGATGCAGCTGGAGGTCACTGAGGATTCTTGTGTGCTGTGGCTTAAGGGTAAGGATAAGGATATCGCCCGTGAAGATGATCAGGTCCTGGATGATATGCAGAGGATTGTCACAAAGGTCGAACGCTGCTGTGGCATAAAAGACGAGGCCGGCAGGCCGGTTAAGAAGTAAGTAGAAGCGGCCTTTATTAGCTGTATTAACGGTATGCGTCTTTATTGCTAAGCCTTGTCAGGGCCGTCTCCGCCGGGAATGCAGTGCTGCTATGGTCTGTCAACCTTAGTAGTATTGAAGGTTTATAGTGCCCCTTTTTTATGATAAGTTACTATCATGGTAGAGTTTGGAACAGATATCGGTCTTGGTATAGATCCTTTATATGAGCTATGTATAAGGCACTGTGAGGGGTGTTGCTGTAATCCTTGGTGGGGTGTTATACATTACAGTCTGGTAAGGCCCACGGGGCTTGCACGGCTCGGTGACTTTAAGGTAGAGCTGTTGCGAAGCGTCAATGAACGTGTTGATAGAATCAAGAAGAACTACGTAACAAATGAAGACCCTCCCAGAGTTTTGTTTAATGATCCTGAGACTTATAATGTTGTCCTAGAGAAGGTAATGCCCGCAGTTGATAGTAGTGGCTCGCTTACCTTTGGTTTGATAGGGATGTTCGCCTTTAAGTGTCTGTTTTATAATGATGATAATCAGTGTTCTATCCATCCAAGTTCTATGGACGAGGATATACGCCCACCGCACTGCGCCGAGCTGGGTAACCCGACCTCCGGGCCGGGTGAGAAAGGGTATTGCAGGATAGTGGGAGCTGCAATCGAGTCTGGTGCAGACCCGGAGGCGATTGCAAAGGCAATATCAAATGATAAAAGCATTAGTGTCAAGCATATGAACGATGGTTTTAGTACGCCCGAGGCTGCTGTAGATTCGGTTCTGGGGCAGATAAGGGAGTATGCAGAGAAGAATCTTTCGCATCTTGCGCCTAAGCGTAGTGGTGAAAAGCCCGGGCGTAACGACCCTTGCCTCTGCGGCAGCGGTGTGAAGTATAAGAAATGTCATGGCAGGTGAGGCCTTGCGTGGCAGTAAAGATTTAAAAAACCTTTAGTTTTGGGCGTTTCATGCCGAATAGTAATATAGAGATATATCGTCTTGGTCAGGGGAATACGACCGGGGCTTTTAGAATAGGAGCGGTTAGGTACTTGCCGCGCGGCATCAGAAAAGAGGATTACTCAAGGCTTGGTTATTTTGATATATGGCTACCGCAGTTATCGCCGAGTAAAGCATTATTGAAAGAGTATAAAACCATCTCTGACTGCGCCATGGCATGGAAGACGTTTATGGCGGCCTACAATAAAGAAATTCGGTCGAGTTCCGACGCCAAACAGCTTATAAAATTCATAGCATTAATCTCAGTTAAGATGCCCGTTGCGCTCGGTTGTTACTGTGAAAGCAGGTCGAGATGTCATCGCTACATACTTAAAGGTTTAATAGAAGGGGCACTAGAAGAGTAATAAGGTTCAAATAAGTCTGATAGCCTGAGGCTGGTTACAGCCTCTTCTCTGTAGGGTTTTTTTTGAGTAATACCTGGGCTGGGGAGGTCACCGATGAAGAGTAATATTTGGATTGCCATATTTGCAATTATTATGTCATTATCTATCATCATGCCTGTAAGAGCCGAGCTCACTAATCTTAGTAGAGAGTTTAGTGACGCACTAATAACCAACGATACAAAAAAGATGAACCTTATAGTCATGGCCAATAACTCTGAAATTCCCAGTGAGGTCGAGAGTATACTGAAGGCCGCGCGTGTTAGTGGTATTTCGGAAGAAGACAAGTATGCCCTGTTCCATATGGGTGAGAAGATGGCCAGGCTTTATATGGATAGCTCTGGAGAGAGAGGGCTCTTAAAGGATGTTAAGAGAAATCGCTTCGAGTCCAAGCTTGGCAAACTCGTCGAGCCGAAGAGCAAGGCAGGGATCTATACGGTAAAGATTCCAATGTCTGACCACAAAGGGCCTTCTTATACATTTAAGCCCGACAACCTGCAGATAAAGAAAGGCGAGAGTGTAGTGTGGGTCAATGAAGATAACCACTCACATGTCTTTGCCTCCATGGCTGTGATCGGAGACGGTGGTATATTTGCGCCGAGCATAGAGCCCGGGGGCTCGTGGAAGTATCAGTTTAAAAGGTCGGGTGAATACTTCTATATCTGTTTTATCCATAAAGGGATGATAGGTAAGGTTACGGTAAAGTAGTTTTATCTGCTTAGTCTTGAATTATAAAAAAGAGGTGGGACTGATAAGTCCCACCTCTTTTTTTGTATAATGGAAACCCTTGTATGGTAGCTTGGCCTATTCACTTAACGAATACTTGGTCCATGCATTGCCCGGAGGGCATGGTTTGCAGCCGGGTTGTTTATGGAATTTTGTGGTTGCGATCTTCGCGATTTTATCGGTGAGCTCGGGGTAATCGACCTTTAGTTGCGCAAGTCCGCCTTGCAGGCACTCGCATTCTGTGCATTTAGCCACGGTATGGTTTTCATCAAGCAGGTCGAAAAAAATAATAGCACGTTCATCTGTCATTTTATAAGCTCCTTAATATACTTAATCTCTTCACTGCGTGATGAGACCTTATTGTCAAGTCTTGCTCCTAGCAATTTTCCCAGTACTCGACCTATCTCTGGCCCTTCTCCTACTCCTAGCTTTAACAGGTCTTTGCCGTTGAGCTTGGTCTTGCTGTCTCTGAGACCGGTTATATATCTGGAGATGATCTTTTTGATCTCCGGCGTATCAGCTTTGGCTATGAGGTAGAGCGTGAGCTCTAGCGCAAGCGGAGTCAGAATGGCGTAGACTCTGCTTGCGCTTGGCGCAGTGCCTGCGCTGATGGCTCTGAGGGCCTTAAGTGCCTGCCCCCTACCTGCGAGTGTAGCAAGGTTTTTCTTATTGTCTATGCGTAGTCGTTTTGAGAGGGCCATGAGTTCGCGTTTTTTCAGGTTGTCGGTAAGTGCCAGCAGCAGGACAAGCCACGGTTCTATTTTTTCATCTCTGTATAGGAGTTGATACCATGCTATTGTGCTGCGTGCGCCCTCAAAGAGGTCCTCTGCTTTTTTATCCCAAATAATCTTTGTACTTATAAGTGGCAGTATCCTGAGATCTTTAAGGCGGCCAATCGCATGAAGTGCCATATCTTCTTTCAGGATCTTTATAAATTCTTCGCGCACCCTTGGGGCAGAAGACCGGGAGAGCAGTTCTAGTTTGACCGAGTTTCTTAGGAGTTTTTCCGTATGCGGGGCGATCCGAAAGCCAAAGCGTTCAGAGAAACGCACCGCTCTTATCGCGCGTGTCGGGTCTTCGACAAAGCTCAGGTTATGCAGCACCCTTATGGTGCGCTCTTTAATGTCCAGCCCGGCCCCGAAAAAATCAAGGACCTCTCCGAAGTTGTCGTGGTTTAGGCAGACGGCAAGGGTATTGATCGTAAAGTCACGTCTGTATAGATCAAGCTTTAGCGATGACTGCTCGATAGTCGGTAGTGCTCCGGGTTTTTCATAGTACTCAAGCCTTGCCGTCGCTATGTCTACCTTTACGTCGCCCGGGCAGATCAGTGTGGCTGTTTTGAATTTTTCATGGGTCTTTACCCGGGCCTTGAGTATTAATCCGAGTTTTTTGGCAAAGCGTATTGCATCGCCCTCTACGACGATATCTATATCAAGGTTATCGCGTCTCATTATCAGGTCGCGCACAAAGCCGCCAACTCCGTAGATCTTATAGCCCTGTGCGTCGGCCACCTTTCCGGCATCACGCAAGAGCGTAAAGGCCCAGGCCGGTAGTTGCTGGCTCATAAGAGATGTAATTACTCGCTTTTTTTTAACCCTGCCCAGGCTTGCCTCACTTAGCTCTTGCTTTAGCATCTTGATCAGATCGGTTCTGGTGATGACTCCGACGAGTTGACCGTCCTTAGTAACGGGTAAGAGCCTTTGCCCGAGCTCCGGGATCAGGGTGCGTATTTCTTCTATAGAGGTTTCTGTATTGATTGTCAAAAGCTCGGTTGTTATATAGTCCATGGCAAGGGCTCGACCCAGACCGTGGCCAATGGCCTTATCGGCAACCTGGCGGGTTAGGATTCCTTTAAGGCCGTCTTTGCTGGTGACGGGGAGTGCGTTGATATTAAATCGGCGCATCTTCAGGGCTGCTTCTTTAACGCAGGCCGTTGATTCTATGGTTATAGGGGGAGTGCTCATGAGGTCTTCGGCAGTTACGCTTGGCAGGGTGATATCTTTTAGGTGCATAAGTACGCGTTCTTTTGCCTGAATAAGAGTTAGCCCTTTGATCGTTGCCGAGGCCGCACCGACGTGACCGCCGCCGCCAAGTAGGCCTGCGATAAGGCCTGCGTCTATATTAGGGGTGTTGCTGCGTATCACAAAGTGTACCCGGTCGGTTGATTGTGCAAGCAGAACAAGGCACGGCATCCGTTCGATTCTTATTAGCCTGCGGGCAAGCTCGGAGACCTCTCCTGAGAAGTCTTCGATTGATACGACCGCTATCGTAACCTGCAGGCCGCCTATGGTGTAGGTGGTTTTGTTCTCTATCAGGTTGTGCAGGGCCGAGATCTCACCAGCCGTGAGTTCATGGCTGAGTAGCCCTGATACCTCACTCAGTACCGCGCCCTGGCCCAGCAGGTAACGGGCAGCGTCATAGTCTTCTACTCTGGTCGATCCGTAGCAGAGCGAGCCGGTATCCTCGTATATACCGGCCATCATTATCGTAGCCTCTTGTGGCGCAACAGAGATACCGCGGTCTTTTAATATCAGGGTGAGTATAGTTGTGGTAGAGCCGTATGGCAGGACTGCTCCGCCATTAGCGAGGATGTCCTTGCTGTGGTCGGGATGATGATCATAGGTGTGTATGATAAGGTCTTCCCTGCCAAGTAGTTCCCTGAAGCGACCTATCCTTGAGGGGTTTCTGGTATCGACTATAATCAGTCGTGTAATGTCTTCTAAGTTGATCTCTGTTGCAGGAGTTACCAGAAAAGGCAGGGTAAGTCTTTTCAGTGCAAGCTCAAGTTCTTTTTCCATAGAGCCGGGGAAGGCAACAAACGCAGCGGGGTATAGCTTTTTTGCGGCCAGTATCGCGCCGATGGTATCGAAGTCAGCACCAATATGTGTGGTTATCAGATCCATGGTATATTCTAATGTTAGCACAGCTTGGTCGCTAACGGCAAAGCAAGAAGAGCTGGCCGGTGTGGTACAATAGAGAATCCGCCACTGTTGCTTTCTTCTAAGCGGTGGTATACTAAGATTATAGACTATTATTGCCAATAGGTAGGTTATGACAGCACCCTATATAAAAGAACGTTTGGATACATTTGATTACTTCACTGCCGCTGGTGAATGCTTCGGTAGTGAGCCGTGGACGCTTGACCCGGCAGGGCTTCGTTTCAGGCACGGTGAGACCCTCAAAGAACTGCGACTTCCTTATCACCTCGGCAGTCAAGACGAGGAGATAATAGAACAGGCCATAAGCTCTATCGCGGCCCTCTTGCGTGCGCAGTATGCGCTGGACGGCGATGGCATGGGTACACAGGATAGCCTTGGTACTTCAGGCGCATCGCAGTCATCACGTATAAAAGAACGCAATTTCAGTCTACGCGCCCTTATCCCCGACTCGATTGAAAAAAAAATAGCCTGTGAAATCCTCCTTACCGTGCCTCTGGTAGACGGCGCGATGCTGATGAAGTGGCTTGGTGCCGACGGCGAGGGTAAGGTATTTATACGCTGGGTGCAGGCCATAATGGAGAAGGTCTTGAGAGAAGAGGCCGGAGTGCGCAGCACAGGTGGTAAAGGCGGTGCTAGTGAACCAACGGCTTACCTAGCATTACTGGCGATACTAAATTCTATCGCAGGGCATAAAGAAGCACTGAAGACCTTAAGGATAAAGGGCGTCTCTTATGAGAAGCAGGATCTGGTCGTAGGGCTTATGCTTTGTAATGTAATGAGGATTGCAGTAGGCGAGCTTTTTGTGAGGCTCAAAAATATCGATGCCCCTCATTACTACGCACGCAGCGAGGTCGTTATAAAGGCCGCGCTTATCCCCGTAGCCTTCCTCTCTATTCCCTCTACGCTTCTAGGCACTTCTCTTAATCCTTACCGAATTGATAACGAGATCTTTACCTTACTCGCCGCTTGCGCAGGTGCGGTAGATAAGATTAAAGGCAGCAGTGCAGATTTTATGGAGAAATTTCAAGAAGCCATTTTAAAGGATAAGACGCTTAAAGGAGCGTTGCAGAGCCAGGAGGATGTCACTAGCTTTCGCGAGCTTGCCTGTGCCTACCTGCGTGACTACGATATTGCTCCTACCTCGGGGGGCTCGCAGCCAGACCCTGCCCATAGCCTGCTGCGTGAGCTCTACGGCGAAGACCGCTTGATACGGTCTTGTTTCTCTGATCAGAAGCTCCTGTCAAAACTTATAGCCGCCCTTGAGGAGCTTCGAGAAAGTTATCGGAAGGACGAGTTGCGTCTTGTGCTTATTAAAGAGCTAATGGTTTTTATCGGTGCTTTTATGGCGAAGAAAGCTCGGTGGTTTAAGGCCTCAGGCCCGGCAAAGCGTGTGCGTGGCGAGGGGATAGCAGATATTGCAGAGGGGTTTTTTGCGCGTCTGCTAGACAGCCAGATCGAGGGTGCGCTCTTGCCTATGCGTAACATCCTAGTAGATAGAAGGGTGGAGTTTGAGGGTGCGCAATTGGCTGAAGAATATAAGAGGGGACGTCTTTACAGGTTCTCTGTTGATAAAAGGCCTGTGGTCTGCTCTCTAACCGTAGAGAAGGATGCGCAACTCTTTATTGATATGAAGGACTTTACTGGGCGCACACTTAAGGTAAAAGAGATCGCGATGGCCGATTTTATGAAGGAGAACTTCTACCGGCCTATCCTAGAGGCCGCTACCAGGTACGGAGGTACCGGTGGTATCGGCGATAGCGCAGGTGGAATACGGCTGGTATCTCTACCCGGAGACGCAGCCCTCTTCTCTGGTAATATAACCAACCTTGTCTCGCTTGCCCGTGACGTACAAGCGGTTGTACGCTCCTACAGAGACGCTCTTCTTAAAAGGCTACCTACGAAGAAAGGCGAGCTCTTGCTCGAAGGCGTTAATGCCAGCTTTACCGCCAAGCGTGAGGAACTAAAGCGAAAGAGGAAGAACATAGAGCAGAGGCTAGCCGGTGGCGGCGATGTTATAAAAGATACGCTCCTTGCTCTTGCAAAGGACGAGCGGGTTTTGGAAGAACTCTACCGAGATGAACTGGAA
The DNA here is from genome assembly GCA_024278765.1 of Deltaproteobacteria bacterium. Taxonomy (GTDB): domain Bacteria; phylum Desulfobacterota; class GWC2-55-46; order GWC2-55-46; family DRQE01; genus JAJRSM01. The sequence goes on from JAJRSM010000038.1 coordinate 24,516, forward strand.
TCTGCCATCGGGCGTGAGCTGGAGGCAGGGGCCTTTATAACTTACGGGGTAAAGGCCGAGGATATGGTCCTTAAAGGTAAAAAATACTTTGGCGAGGTTATAAGGGTTACTATCGGCGAGAAGATAAACGAGGCCTCGCGCGGCACGGACCGTGACGGCAGGGTCAGGGTAAGGCTAGAGATGATGCTTGGTGCAGAGCGCAACAGGCGCGGCGAGCCCTCGCTTAAATATCCCTTTGACGTCTATATCGATAGAGTCTATTCGCTGCGAATACCCCCGGAGATAGACGCAGAGATGGATCAACTGATAGCAGGTAGATTGGATGAGGGGCTAGCGGCAGAGGCTCTATCAGAGCATCTGAAACGACTTGCAAAAGTCGTTGAAAAAGCTTGTTATAACGACCTTTCCAAGCTTAATGCAGGCGCGTCGTCAAGTACCATGGAGTCTCTTAGCACCGCAGTCTCTATCTATAATAAAGGTCAGGCAATGAGTTTTGAGGCCCTTAAGGCCTATATATCCGAGAATAAATCCAAGCGTTTTTTCTTTAAAAAGACGGTCAGCGTATCAAGGCTCAGTGAGAAGATCCAGAGAAATTTTTTCTTCCCTTTCGAGAAGATCGAGATCGTAGTTGGATACGAAAAAAATATGGACGGCGAGTTCATAGAGTACTTTGTCAGAAGCGGAGAGATAACCTTTAAAGGCTTTGAATTAAAGCCACCTACCATAGTCTATGAGATGCTCGGTAAAAAAACACTCTTTTTTAAAGCCATCACCGAGCACCACCTGCAAGGCTGGATAAAACAAGCCAAAAAGAAGTGATCTTCCCCCGATAAAGTAGACACAGAGTTAAGCTACTTTTCGCTGTTCTTCAAATGCGAGAGGCGATTTGTAGCCGAGAGTAGAATGTTTTCTCTGTCTGTTATAAAAGACCTCTATGTAATCAAATATCTTGCTT
>JAJRSM010000039.1 GCA_024278765.1 Deltaproteobacteria bacterium
CCCTGCCTCAACCTCCTTCAAGATACCAACGATTTGCGTCTCTGTATATCGCGACTTCTTCATAATATGTCCTCCCTTCTGATTAATCAGTATAACGGAGAACTCTATTTATTGATGGTACTATTATACGGGATGGTTACAAAACCAGCTGGAATAAAACTTCGCTTCAACATACCTCCCTCCTTTACCTTTTTTTAAGATAATCGCTTTTAAAGAACAGCGACCTTTCAAAAACCTAGAGATAAAACTTTAAGTTTTTAAGACCTTATTATAACCAGCCGTACCAATAAAATACAGATCTTTTTGATCTTCTTTGATGTTAATAAAACACTGGAGGAATATCCCTGATGAAACACAAAACGCCCGCTAACAATTAAGTTGGCGGGCGTTTTATCTGTCAAATCAAGAGTTTTTAAAACTTACTTCTTCTCGACAGGACCGTCCAGGCGAAGCCACTCGGCATAACCGCCTGTAAGGGCCTTCATATCTGTAAAGCCAAAGTTCTGCAGGATCAGTACCGCACGGGCACTAGAGGCTTCGTCTGTTCACGTACAGTAAGTAACGATCTCGCCGTCCCTTGGAATATCCTTTGTCTTTTCTTCAAGCTCTCCGAACATTGAACGGATATCGCCTTGTATCCTCACCGGGCTTCTATCATAAGAAGCACCAGTACGTAGATCAAGAACATAGACCTCAGCACCACTGGCAATCTTGGCCTTCAATTCATCGACCGTTATACGCGGCACATCAGACTTCTGTTTATACTTCATCTCTGCGGCTGCAAAGACATTTGCAACCATAAAGACAGATACCAGCAGGACAAAACCTGCGAACAAGAACCTTCTTTTCAGCATACTCGCTCCTAAGCACTTAATTATAAAGAACAACTGCCTTAAGCGACACTAAAGCCACTTAAGACAGAGTCTTTATATAAAAACATTCTCCCTAAGCAGCAGTTTTAGGTCATGCCGAGACCCGAATCGTGCGCCATCACTGCAATTTGCAACTCTAGGCAACATTAACCTCTTCATCAGACCACCCCCCTAGACCACCCACTCTCTGATTGGTAGACTACTATACAGCTTACAACATCTTTACGCTTATTTAATGATGCGCAGCACCCTTGCCCCCTTCGCTTGCCCCTTCACCATGATGAGGGCCACCTTTAAGAATACAGGATTTAAGGGTCTTTTTCTGCTCTGGCGTAAGTAACTTTTTAAAGTTCTCCATCTCTGTTATACGATAGACCTTTAGCTCGGCCTTCATATCATATATGGCTTTAATCTTGCGCTCGACCTTTTTGAGATCGACCTTATCTTCCGTTAGCAGTTCCTGCAACTCAACTTTAGCTATCTTTATCTCGGCCTTCTGCTTGATAGCCACTTTTTTATAGCTATTCTTAAGCTTATTGGCTTTAACCAGCTGGTCGTCATTTAAATCCAGCTTTTTTATCAGCTTATCAAAAAATGATCCGCCATGAGAGCCGTCTTTATAAGACCTTTCATGTTTTTTTCCATCGGCCGAACACTTTTTCTTTGACTCTGCAAAGACGTCCGATGTTGTAAAAGCAAAAGCAATAAACCCTACCAACAACAAGAAAACCACCCTTTTCATACAAGAACCTCCCGACCACAACAGTTTAGCAAACCCTACTTCTGCCCCTTGGCACGACCACCCATCAAACCACGAAGAACCTTCCATGGCTTCTTCTTAACCTGTAAAAAGACCCACTTATGAAAATCCTCGGCCCGAGTTACTCCCCGTATAACATCAAAATACCTGAGCATTATATCAGGGTTACGCTCAATTAGGCCAAACCAGAGTCTTGGGTAATTATATATAAGTTTACTGAGTTTTTCCAGTGCTATAAACTCCCTGGCAATATCGTTCCTGACCCAATCGGTGTAATGCGCTAGTGTGTTGGTCTTCTTGGATAGGCATCCGTCAACGGCCTCGGCAGCGACCTGCGCAGACTTTATGGCAAAATATATTCCCTCGCCAAGAAATGGGTCCACCATATGCGCTACGTCTCCAACGGCCAGCACACGCCCCTTGGTCACCGGCGGCATTCCCTATAAAAAAACGGAATGGTACACCCCGTCCTCTTCTCTATAACACAGTCCTTAAGCACCCTGTGGCCTCTGGTAAAAGCCTCAAAACAGTCTTGCAACTTGCGCCCCTTAAGATAGCGAGCTTCGCCTGCCACTCCGACTGAAAGGAATTTCTTCTTAGGAAAGATCCATGCATAACCATGAGGAACAAAGCCGAAATCAATAAATATCTTTCCCATCATTTCAGCTAGTTCCGAGGTATCGCAAGAGACCTCAGTTGTTAGAGAGATCGCGCTCTCTTTAGAATCAAAGCCAAAATACTGCCTCGCCACACCTCCGACCGAGCCGTCGGCGCAGATAAGGAACTTCCCCTTAAAGGCCTCGCCTGTATCGGTTATCACAGTAACCGAGCTTGGGGTTACTATAAAGTCCTTGACCCTGCGCTCCTCCAAGATCTTCGCTCCGGCCTGCTGCGCCTTTTCCACCAGAAAATTATCAAAGACGTCGCGCATGATATTATACCCCAAAGGCTTATCAGAGATAATATCAAGGCTTTTATAGGCCTTAAAACTGAATATCGCACCACTAATTGTGCTCTCTACCAGATGCGAAAAATCAAAATCTTTTATAGCATCGATCTTTGTAGAGACACAGCCCCCGCAGGGTTTATAACGAGGGAAGCTCTCCTTATCAAGGGCTATAACCTTATAGCCCATTGAGGCCAACCGATAAGCTGCGGTTGACCCCGCCGGCCCCAAGCCGACAACGATGACATCGTTCATCTGCTAGCTAAGCTCCTTCTCCACGCTGAACTCCATAAAGTCGCCCCAGAAACCGTCTTTAAGAAGGCTCTCATATTCCCAACGCAACAACTTTAAATGAACCTTCTCCATCTCAAGTATCTCGGTTAAGAAGACCTTCTCATCAGGCGTATCCGCTCCCTTTAAGAGATCGGTATAGAACTCCACGGCACGTTCTTCATTTTCAATTGCAATAGATACGGCATTAATATCGCTCTGATCTTTCTTGAGCCTATCCATCAAAGCATTGTCCTTCGAAAAAACAGAAGACTCCAGATTCTCTGCGGTTGCTGCCTCCAGGGCACCTTTATAGTTCATCCAGCCATTGCCCTTTTCAAGAGACTCGGCGATACTACGAATAGCGTCGAGGTGCATCAACTCCTCAGCTGCAAGACGGTTAAAAACACCCTTTCCAAAGTCATCACTTGTAAGGTCTGCGGCGTAAGAATAAAAGACATGACCATCCATCTCTGTCTTAAAAGCCGCTTTAAAGATCTTTACGACATAGTCGTTTCTTGACTCTTCTGTACCCATAAGCTTGCCTCCTTGCTTTCGTTTTCTACTAATTCATTAAAGTGCATCAGGACTTGACCCCTAACACTTCTACTTCCGCTCTATATCTCTCTTATGCTCGGTAGCCTCTGCCCTAATCTTGTCTTCACAGGCATGACAGATAGTAGCCGGATTTAATTTACCGCAGACAGAGCAGTGATGTTCCTTCTTTATGTCGCATGCCGCGTCATTTTTCTTATCTCTTTGCAAATCACATTGATCCATAACAACCTCCTGAGTTTAACTTGGTTGATAATCTCTCTACCTTAAAGTCGCTACCATATCCTTAAATGAAAAACCCTTGAGATTAATTAGTGCTGATCTACCTGTCTGCTCCGCCACAGGTGGTGCTCGCCGCACGGCAGAATCTATCAATAAAGTTTCTTTTGCACCGTCTGGCGCAGGCAGTTTGTATTGAACCATAACCTTCATGGTATCGCCGATACCGCCGGGCATAATTAGTTCCTTAATATCTTGATTATAACATATAGCCGCGCTATCTTCCGCAATATCCTCTTTAAACTCGATCAAGTCCTCTACCACATCCAGTCCCATCATAAAGCAACGCTGCGTCGTATATCCAAGGGTCTCTAGCCCTACGTTCTCACCGGCCTTCATAAGGCTTGTAAAGTCCAGATGGGCCGTAATATCCTGGCGACCCAGGTTCTGATAAGGGTCGTCATTTAAGGTGTGGCGATAGTGGCACATAAGAGTACCGCTACGCCCCTTCTCGTATAATCGCCAGGCCGGCATACCGTAATCAACTGTAATTATAAAGCCTTCACAAAGCTTACTGGCCGCCGTCTTTATCCACTCGGCCAAGTTCAGATTAACCTCTGTAGTTTGCCCTTCTGCAAGCTCTACTTCTAAACCATCAAAGTACTCGGATAAAGCCGGGGTCGAGAGCTCGCCTTCTATATCTATAAAGCCCGCGCCGTCTGGCTTGAGCCCCGTGTAGATCTCTTTTAGTTCTGCGCCGCGCCTGACAAGGCGGTGAAAAGGCATTGCGTCAAAGAGCTCGTTGGAGTAGATAACCCCCTTGATCCGGCCATTAATATCAGCTATATCGGCGTGCCACCGGAGCGTATCAAAGCAGAGGCCTTCCTCTTGCCAGAACTCCCACTGAGAGTGATAATTAGTATTCTTTTCAACCAGATGCACCTGCAAAGCACCAATAATTGACGGGTCAAGGTCTTTAAGGGCTCTGAGTACTTCTTTGGTCAACCAACCTCTGCCTGCCCCGGCCTCTATTATATGGAACTGCCCGGGCAGGTCCATAAATTGCCAGATCTCAAGGAGTTGACGAGCCACGGTACGAGCAAAGACAGGGCTCAGATCAAGAGTGGTTATATAGTCGCCATCTTCACCCCATTTCTCTTTACCTGAGACGTAATAACCAAGCTCAGGCTCATATAAGGCCATCTCCATAAAGCAGGCAAAAGTGACCTGGCCGTCAGCGGTTATCCTGTCAACTACCTTGGCATAAAGACTATCGTCATGGTTTATCATTAGAGTATAGACTCCTAAAAAACTTAGGAGGCTACCTCTGCAAAGGCCTCACGTGGTGCGCCACATAAAGGACAAAAATCCGGTGGCTCAGGCCCCTCAAAGATGTAACTACAATCGCTGCAAGCCCACTTCTTTGTCTCTCCCATCTGTACCTCCTCAACTATGATAGACTAATGTAAACATTAAACCATTAAATACCATTAAACATTATACCCTAAATACTCCGTAGAGGGAGTTTTCAGAATCATAGAATTACTTAAATATAAACACAAAACACTCTTGTTCTGCAACCATTAATTTACTAACAAAAGCACTATCTTTGCACATAGTTTTGGGGTGAACCCCTCTGTTGAGACAATTTAAATTAGCACACTTGCCAGATTTCAGGTTAATAATTCTCCAGGTATTTAAAATAGTTCAGGGTTGCCCCTTCGTTACTCTTTGAAGAGAGCATGGCACGTTCGAACTCCTC
>JAJRSM010000040.1 GCA_024278765.1 Deltaproteobacteria bacterium
ATGGTAATGCCTGGCGATAACGTGACCTTTCAGGTCGAGCTGATCAGCCCGATTGCAATGGATGAGGGACTGCGCTTTGCCGTAAGAGAGGGCGGACGTACAGTCGGTGCCGGAGTCGTAACCAAGATAACAGAGTAGTTTGAAATAGTCGGGCAACCGGCTAGTTGGCGGATAAGTCAAGGGAATTATGTTTAGTAGAGTAGTTGGTAATGGTAGTTAAAGGTCCGATCTGAGAACTACGGATAATATAGATAATTTACGGAGATATTAAATTGGAAAGTCAGAGGATAAGGATAAGGCTCAAGGCCTACGACCACAGGCTCTTAGATCATTCAGTCAAAGAGATAGTGGAGACCGCCAAGAGGACCGGGGCCAACCTTAAGGGGCCTATACCGCTCCCTACGAAGATATCTAAGTACTGCGTGTTGCGCTCACCGCATGTCGACAAAAAGAGTCGCGAGCAATTTGAGATCAGAACGCATAAGAGGCTTATGGATATTATTGAGCCCACTCAGAACACGGTGGATGCGCTGATGAGACTTGACCTGCCTGCAGGTGTGGATGTAGAGATTAAACTTGGCTAGACGCCGGTAATATTCGGTCGGTACTCGCTAATAAGCTTTATATAATATATACGGTGGTTATGATGATAGAAGCAATACTAGGAAAAAAATTAGGCATGACAAACATCTTTATTGACAACCAGTGCGTAACCGTAACGGTCGTCCAAGCTGGTGATTGTTATGTTACTCAGAAAAAGGTAGTAGAAAAGGACGGTTATGATGCCATCCAGATTGGCTTTGGCGATAAGAAGAAGTTTCGCGAGACAAAGCCCCTGAATGGTCACTTCAAGAAGGCCGGAACAGGTGCTTTTTATCACTTGAAGGAGTTTCGCAGTGGCGATCAATCAGATCTAAAGCCAGGACAGAAGATTACGGCCAAGGATATTTTTGAAGTAGGCGACGTAATAGACGTAACCGGAACGAGCAAGGGCAAGGGTTTTGCCGGAGTTATGAAAAGACATAACTTCAGCGGTGGTCCTGGTGGTCATGGCTCTAAGCATGGACGTGCCCCTGGCTCTATTGGTCAGAGTGCCTCGCCATCAAAGGTCTTTAAGGGCGTGAAAATGCCTGGCCAGATGGGCAACAAAAGGGTAACCGTACAAAATTTAAAGATTGTTGGAATTAAAGAAGCAGAGAATATAGTGCTTATTAAGGGATCTGTACCTGGGTCTATAAATAGTGTTTTTGAGCTTAAAAAGTCAATAAAGAGATAGTAAGCGGAAGGTAACTTATGTCGATAGACGTCTTAAATAAAGAAGGAAGTGTTGTTTCATCGGTAGAGCCTAATAAGGAACTCTTCGATGGAACGGTAAAGAAAGGACTCTTGCAGGAGACTGTCAAGATGCAGATGGCTTGTCGCCGTTCCGGTAATGCCCATACAAAGGGTAGGAGCGATGTGGCTGGAAGTAATGCAAAGCCGTGGAAGCAGAAGGGCTCGGGCAGGGCAAGGGCAGGTACCAAGAAGTCTCCGATCTGGAGATCAGGTGGCGTGGCCTTCGGTCCGAAGACTCGTGACTACTCCTACAGCATGCCGAAGAAGGCCGTAAAGGTTGCTCTTAAAAGTGCGCTTCAGTATAAGATAAACGAAGGCAAGTTAAAGCTCTTTGATTCTCTTGAACTGGCAGAGCCAAAGACAAAGCTCGCCCTTGAGATACTTAATAAGGCAGAGTTGAAAAGTGCACTGCTAGTAGTAGATGTAGATAACAGGAATTTTAGGCTAGCAGTAAGGAACTTGTACGGCTTTAAGATAGTCGGTGCAACTCACATAAATGTATATGACGTACTTCGTTATGACGTGTTGGTACTTACCAAGAGTGCCTATGAGACGGTGCTCTCATCAATAACAAAGTAGTAGGGGTTAAGCGATGAAAGATGTATATAAAGTTATAAAGTCTCCGGTAGTTACGGAAAAATCTACAGGGCTAGGGCTCGTTGGCAATAAGTTTGCCTTCTGGGTAGATCTTAAGGCCGGTAAGGGTGATGTAAAAGAAGCCGTACAAAAGGTCTTTGGCGTAACAGTTGTTGGCGTGCAGACCATGCGCGTACCGGGTAAGAACAAACGCCTCGGTAAGACATCTGGTAGGACGCCTGTTCGTAAAAAGGCCTACGTTACGCTTAAAGAAGGCGATAAAATCGAGGCACTCTCAGGGGTTTAATTACCGCGCGGCAAAGGTCTAGTAAGTTAGCAAGAGTTTAATTTTTATTAATTGAGTTTGAATTTAAATAGATTTTAAGAGGACTGAATACAATGCCTGTAAAGAAATATAAACCGACCAGCCCTGCAATCAGGGAGAAAACAACGCTAGTCTTTAGTGATATAACTGACAAGAGACCTGAGCGTGCGCTTACCAGATCTAAGAATCGTATCTCAGGACGCAACTGCTATGGGCGCGTTACAGTGCGCTGGAGGGGTGGCGGACATAAAAGGCTCTACAGGATAGTAGATTTCAAGAGAGATAAACACGGAATACCGGCAAAGGTCTCGGCAATCGAGTATGATCCGAACCGTACGGCAAACCTGGCGCTTCTCGTCTATAACGACGGCGAAAAGCGTTACATCCTAGCACCAAAGGGGCTCGTAGTAGGTGACGTTCTGACCTCCGGCCCGGATGCTGAGATTCGTACAGGTAATGCACTGCCGATCAGTAATATTCCGCTCGGCTCGCATATTCATAATATTGAGATGAAGATTGGCAAGGGCGGGCAGATGGTAAAGAGTGCCGGTGGCTTTGCTCAGCTCATGGCTAAAGAAGGCAAGTATGCAACGGTTAAGCTTCCTTCAAATGAAGTAAGACTAGTACCACAGGCATGTTACGCAACACTTGGTCAGGTAGGAAACCTTGATCACGAAAATGTTACTATAGGTAAGGCCGGTAGGAATCGCTGGCTCGGCAAGATGCCTCATGTTAGAGGCGTTGTTATGAACCCGGTTGACCATCCGCACGGTGGTGGTGAGGGTAAAAGTAAGGGTGGAAATCATCCGTCGAGTCCATGGGGTACACCTGCAAAGGGCTATAAGACTAGGAAGAAGAATAATCCGACTGATAAGTTTATAATCAGAAGAAGGAAGAAGAGGTAACGATGCGCTCATTAAAGAAGGGGCCTTTTATAGATGCCCACTTGGAAAAAAAGGTCACTCTCGCAGTTGAGAGTCAGAGTAAGAAGATTATTAAGACTTGGTCTAGAAGGTCGATGGTCATCCCAGAGATGGTTGGACTGACTATATCGGTGCATAATGGCAGGAAGTTTATTCCGGTTTTTATTAGCGAGAATATGATAGGGCACAAGCTTGGTGAGTTCTCTCATACCCGTACCTTTTATGGTCACGCTGGTGTGAAGAAGTCCAAGGTTGCTGGTGCAAAGGGTTAAGTTATGGAGAGTAAAGCGGTACTTAAGTACATAAGGGTTACACCACGCAAGGCACGCCTTGTCATCGATTTGATTCGTGGCAGAGGTGTAGAGACTGCTCTCGGCACATTGGAGTTTAATACCAAGGCCGTAAGCACTCCGATTGGAAAGCTGCTTCGCAGTGCGATTGCAAATGCCGAGAACAATATGAATCTTGATGTTGATAAGCTTTATATCAAGAAGGCATTCGTAGACGCAGGGCCGACTCTAAAGAGGATGCGTCCAAGAGCTATGGGTAGAGGTAATGCAATAAGAAAACGGACGAGTCATATAACAATCGTCCTTGATGAGAAGCTTTAAAGGAGGAGTTTTTTGGGCCAGAAAGTAAATCCAATAGGTTTTAGACTTGGAATATACAGATCTTGGAGTTCAAGGTGGTACGGCGGTAAGAAGAACTACGCAAGGTTTATTCACGAAGATCTTAAGATTCGTGAATTCCTTAAGAAGAGGCTCTTTCACGCTGGTATTTCAAAGATCGAGATAGAGAGAACAGCCAGTGCTACGAAGGTCATCATCCGCACCGCAAGGCCGGGAATAGTTATCGGTAAGCGTGGCTCAGAGGTTGACGGGTTGAAGAAGAACTTGGCAACACTGGTCGGTAGCAGCGTAGACGTTGATATCGTAGAGGTTAGAAAGCCAGATCTCGACGCGCAGCTAGTGGCAGAGAATGTCGCAATGCAGCTTGAGCGTCGTGTATCTTTCAGAAGGGCTATGAAAAAGGCCGTTACGACCTCTCGCCGTATGGGTGCTGAAGGCATAAAGATAATGTGTTCGGGCAGACTCGGTGGCTCAGAGATCGCTAGAAGCGAGTGGTACAGAGAAGGTCGCGTCCCGCTTCATACGCTAAGGGCTGATATAGATTACGGTCTTGCTCAGGCAAAGACCACCTACGGAGTTATTGGTATAAAGGTACATATATACCGAGGCGAGTATGACTTGGACGGCGTGCAACCAACGCCGAAGAAGGAAGAGAGAAGGCCTCGTAGATAACCTGCGCAGTCCGGGTCGTATACAGGCCAGTCAGGCAGTCGGGGTCGTATACAGGCAGTCGGGCCAGTCAGGCCAGTCGAGGCAGCATTGAAGTTGCAGGCCTTTGGGTAGAGAGTATTAATTAAATAGAATTATAGGGGCGTAAAATTGTTGCCCTTACAGAATATAAGAATTTAAGTAGAGGATAAAAGACCATGTTAATGCCAAAGAAGACAAAGTTCAGGAAGCAGCAGAGAGGTAGGCGTAGAGGGCTTGCTAAAGGTGGATTTACTCTGAGCTTTGGCATGTACGGACTCAAGGCGCAGGATTGCGGCTGGCTAACGACCCGTCAGATCGAGGCGGCTCGTATCGCGATGACTCGTTATATCAAGAGGGGCGGTAAGATCTGGATTCGTGTTTTTCCTGACAAGCCGGTATCGAAAAAGCCTGCCGAGACCCGCATGGGTAAAGGTAAGGGGGCACCAGAGGATTGGGTAGCAGTGGTAAGGCCCGGTCGCATCCTCTATGAGATGGTTGGTGTGACTGAGGAAGTCGCAAAAGAGGCCTTCAGGCTTGCAGCCCATAAGCTGCCAATCGGCACGAAGTTTGTTAAGAGAGAGGGGATATGAAGATAGAAGAGATGAGGTCCGCCTCAGCGGATGAACTAAGGAGTAAGGTCGGTGAGCTTGGTAAAGAGCTCTTTAATCTACGCCTTCAGCACTCGATGGGTCAGCTTGAGAACCCTATAAAGCTTAAGTGGCTCAGGAAGGATATCGCAAGGGCAAATACGATAATATCTGAGAAGGAAAGAGATAGCTAAGATGGCAGAGACTAGAGGTAGAAAAAAGACATTTACAGGCAAGGTCACAAGCGACAATATGGATAAGACCATAACAGTCGTTGCAGAGAGGCTTACCAAGCATCCTCTTTATGGCAAGTACATTAAGAAGAAGATCAAGTGTCTCGCCCATGATGAGAAAAATGAGTGTGGCATCGGCGATAAAGTAATGGTTGTGGAATGCAGACCGCTCAGCGCACGTAAGCGCTGGAGAGTCCAGCAGATATTGGAGAAAGCAAAATGATTCAGATGAGAACAAAGCTTGGTGTTGCCGATAACTCGGGTGCCAAGAAGGTTTCTTGCATCAGAGTAGTAGGGGCCTCAAATAAAATGTTTGCAGGCATTGGCGATGTAATCGTCGCCAGTGTTAAAGAAGCCATTCCTGACGCAAAGGTCAAGAAGGGTGAGGTCGTCAGGGCCGTCGTCGTGCGCACAGTGATGGGTACGAAGAGGCGTGATGGATCACATATAAAATTCGATGAAAACGCAGTGGTTATTATCAATAAGGATAAAGAGCCGGTAGGGACTAGAATCTTTGGCCCAGTGGCAAGAGAGCTTAGGGCTCGCAAATTCATGAAGATAATCTCACTAGCTCCTGAGGTTCTTCAAGATAAAGGTTGTTGTCTTAAGGGCTTTGACTAAGACGGTTTGAGGATAAGATAAAATAATGAGTACACAGACGCAGAAGACATACAAAATAAGAAAAGACGACCTGGTCATGGTCATGACCGGCAAGGAAAAGGGTAAGACCGGCAAGGTCATGAGCATCAACCCTGATAAAGAAAAGGTCCTTGTTGAGTCTGTCAATATGGTTAAGAGCTGTCAGAAGCCTTCCCAGAAGATGCCGCAGGGCGGAATCGTAGAGAAGGAAGCCCCGCTTGCTATATCAAATGTAAAGATGATATGTGGTAAGTGTAAGGTTGCGGTACGTGTGGGTAAGAAACTCCTTACTGACGGCACAAAGGTACGCTTCTGCAAAAAGTGTGGTGAGGTTCTAGACAAATGACGACGAGACTAAAGAAGTTTTATACAGATGAAGCAGTACCTGCTCTTATGAAAGAGTGTAACTATAAAAATATTATGCAGGTTCCAAGGCTCACCAAGATTACTCTTAACATGGGGCTTGGCGAGGCCGTAAAGGACTCGAAGATCATCGAAGCTGCTGTTCGTGACATGACGGCTATTGCAGGGCAGAAGCCTGTTGTAACACGCGCTAGAAAATCCATTGCTACCTTTAAGCTTCGCGAAGGTATGCCGATTGGTTGCAAGGTGACGCTGCGTGGGGCTCGTATGTATGAGTTTCTTGACCGCTTGATAAACTTCTCGATGCCGAGGATCAGAGACTTTAAAGGTGTTAGCGATAAGTCATTTGACGGCAGAGGAAGCTATACATTTGGAATTAAGGAGCAGATAATGTTCCCTGAGATTGAGTATGATAAGATAGATCGGATCAGAGGTATGAATATTACTTTTAATACTACGGCATCAACCGACGAAGAGGCAAAGGCCCTCTTAAAGCAGTTCGGTATGCCTTTTAGACGTTAGTCTAAGGGAGGCTCTATTGGCTAAGAAGTCTATGATAGCAAAGGCAAAGAGAAAGCCTAAGTTCTCGACGCGTGCATATAACCGTTGTCCTATATGCGGCAGACCACGTGCTTATTATCGTAAGTTTGATATGTGCAGGATATGCTTGAGAATGATGGGACTTAAGGGTGAGATACCTGGGCTTACCAAGTCTAGCTGGTAAAATTGGCTGCGCATCAATTGGTAAGGTTGTGAAGTAAAGAATATAATTTAATCGAATTTACGGAGTAGTTAATATGGCAATGACAGATCCGGTAGCGGATATGCTGACAAGAGTAAGGAACGGACTTAGGGCCAGACACAAGAGTGTAGATATCCCCGCATCTAAGTTAAAGGGTGAGATCGCCAGAATCCTAAAGGAAGAGGGCTATATCATTGACTTTACTGTTGATAGAAAGAAGATACCTGGAACCATCAGGGTTAGGCTTAAGTACGAGGGGCTGCATACAAGCGTTATCACCGAGATCAAGCGGGTCAGTAAGCCCGGTAAGCGTGTATACGTTTCCAGCACTGAGATCCCCAGAGTCATGAACGGCATAGGCATAGCAATACTTTCAACATCCAAGGGCGTGCTTGCAGACAGAAAGGCAAGGGAGCTTGGTGTTGGCGGCGAACTGCTTTGTTCGATATACTAAGGAGCGTAAGATACAATGTCAAGGATAGGTAAAGAGCCCATAGAGGTGCCGGCAGGTGCAAGCGTCTCACTTAAGGGGAGTACTATAGAGGCAAAGGGGCCTGAAGGGGCTTTGGCCATCAGTTTTAACCCGGAGATCTCTGTTGCGGTAGACGGCAAGACAATAACTGTTACTCGCTGCGATGATTCTCTGAAGGCTCGTCAGCTTCACGGACTAACGCGCACACTGATCTCAAATATGGTAAACGGCGTGGTAAAGGCCTTTGAGAAAAAGTTGGATATCGTAGGTGTTGGATATAAGGCAGCGGTCTCAGGCAATGTGGTAAATCTTGCACTTGGTTTTTCCCATCCCATTAACTACGATATTCCAAAGGGGATAAAGGTTTCGGTCGATAAGCAGACGCTAGTGACTATCAAGGGTGCTGATAAGCAACTCGTAGGTCAGGTCGCAGCTGATTTAAGGTCTTACCGTCCACCTGAGCCATACAAGGGTAAGGGCGTAAAATATGTTGACGAAGTAATTAGAAGAAAGGCTGGTAAGGCCGGTAAGGGTGCCGGTTAGAGCCAACCATTAAGATAAGTTATTGTACGGAGAAGATATGACTGTAGCGAATAAAAAGATAACCAGCCGCCAGAAGAGGCAGGTAAGGGTCAGGAAAAAGATAAAGGGTTCGCCCGAGAGATTAAGGCTTAATGTCTTTAGATCCAATAAGCACATCTACGCACAGCTTGTTGAGGATTTGGAGGGTAAGGTCATTGCGTCCTCATCAACCATGACGCAGGCACTTAAGAGCTCGGCTGCAAAGCTTAGCAAGACCGATGCCGCAACCAAGGTCGGTGAAGAACTCGGTAAAATCGCCAAAGAAAAGGGTGTCGAGAAGATAGTCTTTGATAGAGGCGGATATCTCTACCACGGCAGGGTTAAGGCTCTGGCCGACGGTGTAAGGTCTGTTGGTATAAATTTTTAGAATTTAGATAGGTTCTGTGGTGGCTCTAGCCACCGAGATGGACGAATATAACAAACTAGTAGGAAATGTTTTTCCCAGGAGGATTTTTTGCAGAAGATAGACCCTAATTCGCTAGAGCTTACAGATAAGCTTGTATACCTTAACAGGGTATCAAAGGTCGTAAAAGGAGGTAAGCGCTTCAGCTTCAACGCAATCGTAGTTGTTGGCGACGGTGCTGGCCATATCGGTTACGGTCTGGGTAAGGCCAATGAGGTTCCTGAGGCCATACGTAAGGCCGTTGAATGTGCAAAGAAGTGCCTGATAAAGGTTCCTCTTGCCAAGGGGACGATACCTCATAAGGTTGTTGGTCGATACGGAGCAGGCAAGGTCCTTTTAAAGCCGGCCTCCGAGGGTACAGGAATAATCGCAGGTGGTGGTGTCAGGGCCGTAGTCGAGTGCATTGGTATACATAATGTGCTCACCAAGTCGCTCGGTTCTAATAACCCGCATAATATGGTAAAGGCAACGATTGATGCGCTCGCTAGACTTAAAGATCCGGCAGAGGTCGCAAGGCTCAGGGGTAAGACGCTGGAAGAGGTTACGTAATGGCAGATAAACAAGGTCAAATAAAGGTTACGCTCAGAAAGAGCGCTATAGGTTATAATCTTCGTCAGAAAAAGACGGTGCAAGGACTTGGGTTAAGCAAAATGAATAGCTCAAGGATTCTGAAGGATACCCCGCAGATAAGGGGAATGGTACAGAAGGTCATCCATCTTGTGGATTGCGAAAAGGTAGTAGACTAAGCACTTTAAATCAATACTCAGAGGTTGTAGTTATGTTAGATAGACTTGAGCCCAATAAGGGTTCTACACATAAGAAGAAAAGAGTTGGTAGGGGCGAGGCCTCGGGCTGGGGTAAGACCTCAGGACGTGGTCATAAAGGTCAGAACTCAAGGAGCGGCGGCGGTGTGAAGCCGGGTTTTGAGGGTGGACAGATGCCGCTTCAAAGGCGTTTGCCTAAAAGAGGTTTTACCAATATCTTCAAGACAGAGTACGTCATAGTAAATGTAGCTTCACTTGCTGAGCGTTTCGCAACTGGTGATACCGTTGATACCGACGCGCTTATTGCAAAAGGACTTATAAAAAATAGCAGGAAGCCTGTAAAGGTTCTTGGCAATGGCGACGTCGCGATTGCTCTTACTGTTAAGGCCAGCCATTTTTCCAAGACCGCAGCCCAGAAGTTAGAGGCAGCCGGCGGAAAGGCAGAGGTAATATAGATTGGCCACAGCAGCTGCAAAGAAAGGGAAGGTCTCTTCAGAGCTTACCCGAAGGATAATCTTTACGCTTATCCTGCTTGCAGTTTACAGGGTAGGTGTCTTTATACCGACCCCGGGGATTGACGCTGAGGCCCTTGCTGGGTTCTTTAAGGGAGCTGAGGGTACGCTCCTTGATTTTGCAACGATGTTCACCGGTGGAGCACTTGAGAACTTCTCGGTCTTTGCCTTGGGTATCATGCCCTACATCAGCGCATCTATTATTATACAACTTTTGACGGTCGTAATGCCTAGCCTTGAAAAACTCTCTAAAGAGGGTGAGCAGGGCAAAAAGGTGATTACGGCCTATACCCGCTACTTTACGATAGTACTTAGTATTGTCCAAGGGTTGATGATAAGCATCGGGCTTGAGAGGATGACGGGCTCTGCTGGTGAGCCGATTGTTCTTTATGCTGGGTGGAGTTTTAGGATACTTACGACGATAACGCTTACTGCCGGTACTGCTTTTATCATGTGGCTTGGCGAGCAGATAACAGAGCGAGGAATAGGGAACGGAATATCCCTTATTATATACGCCGGAATCGTCGCGCGTATGCCAGCGGCGGTCTCCAACACAGTTAATCTAGTACGTGCAGGCGAGATGCAGTTCCTTGTTATAATACTGCTTCTGGCGATAATGATAGCGGTAATAGCCTTTATCGTAATGATGGAGACGGCACACCGACGAATACCCATTCAATATCCAAAGCGGGTAGTGGGTCGAAAGATGATGGGCGGAGGGACCCAGCATCTCCCTCTAAAGGTCAATACCGCCGGCGTTATACCGCCGATCTTTGCTTCGTCTATTATCATATTCCCGGCAACGGTCGTTAGCTTTATTAATGTCCCATTTATGCAGGGCATAGCAGATAGTCTTAACCCGGGAGGTTTGCTCTATAACCTTTTCTATGTAGCATTTATAATATTCTTTACTTATTTTTATACGGCGATTCAGTTTAATCCTAAGGATGTCGCTGAGAATTTAAAGAACTACGGTGGCTTTGTTCCGGGGATTCGTCCCGGCGCCAATACGGCAGATTATATAGACAGAGTGCTTTCAAGGTTAACTCTCTGGGGTGCGCTTTATCTCTCGGCAGTCTGTGTGCTCCCGACAGTATTAATGTCGAATATGAATGCACCTTTTTACTTCGGCGGTACGGCACTTTTGATCGTCGTAGCGGTTGCGATGGATACGGCTCAACAGGGGCAATCGCATCTGATGGGCAAGCAATACGACGGGCTGCTTAATAAAAAGCCAAAGGGTAAGAAACAACGATGAAAAGCCTTATCTTAATAGGCCCTCCGGGTGCCGGCAAGGGGACGCAGTCAAAGGTCTTGTGTGAAAAGTACGGCATCGTACAGATCGCTACCGGAGATATATTAAGGGCTAATGTTAAGGAAAACACAGCACTTGGCATTGAGGCCAAGGGGTATATGGATAAAGGTCAGTTAGTTCCTGATAAGCTGGTTGTAGATATGGTTGTTGGCAGGCTAGGACAAGACGATTGCAAGCAAGGTTTTATTCTTGATGGCTTTCCGAGAAACGTTGGTCAGGCCGAGGCTCTTGAGGGTGTACTTAACGATTGCAATAGAAAGATAGACGCAGCAATCGGTATTGTCGTAGAAAGCAAGGACCTGGTAGATCGTTTAACAGGTCGCAGGGTATGCAGGGGTTGTGGCGCATCTTTCCACGTCTCTTATAACCCGCCAAAAGCTGAAGGCGTTTGTGATCTATGTAGCGGCGAGCTTTATCAGCGCGATGACGATACTTCCTCGACCATTGAGTCACGTTTAGAGGTATATGAGCGGGAGACCCGTCCTGTTATTGATTTTTATATTGAGAAGGGTCTTTATAGCCCCGTAGAAGGGGTCGGCACTATGGAAACTATAACCAAAGAGATAGTAAAGGCCATTGGATAGCGGACCGATAATAATAAAGACCACCGAGGAAATAGGAAAACTTAGAAACAGCAATCTCATTGTCGCTGAGATGCATGCCATGCTTAGAGAGATGGTCAAGCCCGGCGTGACGACGATGGATCTGGAAAGGAAATGTGAGCGTGAGCTCAAAAAGACCAAGGCTACTCCCGCCTTCAAAGGATATAAAGGCTTTCCGTTTTGCCTCTGTACCTCTGTAAATAGCGAGGTCGTCCACGGGATGCCCTCCGATGAGCAAGTTCTTAAGGACGGAGACCTTCTAAGCATTGACTTTGGGGTGCTTTTAGATGGTTATTACGGGGACTCGGCGATAACCGTAGGTGTAGGTAGTATCACCGCCGAGGCTCAGAGGTTGATCGATGTAACGGCTGAGTCTCTGGAAAGGGCTATAGAGCAGGTAAGGGTAGGTAAAAGGCTCTATGATATCTCTCATGCGGTTCAGAGTTATGCGGAAAGAGAGGGTTTCTCAGTTGTAAGGTCTTTTGTAGGTCACGGAATAGGCAGTGTGCTACATGAGCCGCCGCAGATACCAAACTTCGGAGATGCGGACCGGGGGCCGAGGATCAAGGAAGGAATGGTCTTTGCCATAGAGCCGATGATAAATGCCGGGGTCTATGACATAAAGATATTAGATGATGGATGGACAGCAGTAACGGCTGACGGCAAATTGTCGGCACACTTTGAGCATTCGGTGGCTGTGACAAAGGACGGGCCGTTTGTCTTAAGCAGGCTTTAAAGTAAGGGGTTTATGGCTAAGGAAGAGTCTATACAGGTTGAGGGTACGGTACTGGAGACATTGCCGAATGCGATGTTTAAGGTAGAGCTTGAGAACGGGCATAAGGTTCTGGCGCATGTCTCAGGGAAGATGAGGATGCATTTCATTAAGATCCTCCCTGGAGATAAGGTTACGGTTGAGCTTTCTCCTTATGATCTGACAAGAGGAAGAATTACGTATCGAGCGAGATAAAAGCTGGATATCTTGTTCTAAATAAGTTATTATAAATGATTGCTGGTGAGTCGGCCTAATTTATGACGGTTTATGATATTTGCCAAAAAACAATAGAGAGAGTTTAGCTATGAAAGTTAGAAGTTCAGTGAAGAAAATATGTCCAAAGTGTAAGGTTATTAAGCGTAAGGGTGTCGTCAGAGTTGTCTGTGAGAACCCCAAGCATAAGCAGCGCCAGGGTTAACCATGGCAGATTTTACTATAGTAGATAAAATTATGGAGGTAAGGCAATGCCAAGGATAGCGGGTATTGATTTACAGAAGAACAAGAGGATTGATATCGCGCTGACTGGTATTTACGGCATTGGACGTTCATCGGCCAGCAAGATACTGGCAGAAGCCGATGTTGATGCAGCAATTAGGGCTCAAGATTTGACTGAAGGTCAGGTCTCATCGATACGTAAGGTCGTAGATACGAACTGTAAGGTCGAGGGTGATCTTAGAAGAGAGATCTCGATGCATATAAAGCGTCTAATGGATCTCAATACCTATAGAGGCCTCAGGCATAAGAGAAATCTACCTGTAAGGGGTCAGAAGACAAAGACAAACGCAAGAACCCGTAAAGGGCCAAAGCGCGGACCGGCTAGCAAGAAGAAGTAATTGAATAAGCAATTAACATTTACGGAGGTAGTGTCGGATGGCTAAGCCGAAGACCAAGAAGAAGGTAAAAAAGAATATTCCCAGGGGGATTGCTCATATCAAATCCACCTTTAACAACACACTTATCAGTATCACGGATATGACAGGTAATGTTATCTCCTGGTCAAGTGCCGGGAGTGAAGGTTTTAAAGGATCCAGGAAAGGCACTCCTTTTGCGGCACAGGTTGCAGCAACGAGTGCGTCCAAGAGGGCCGCTGAGCATGGAGTAAAGAGTGTTGAGGTCCTTATAAAGGGCCCTGGCGCAGGCAGAGAAGCTGCCCTTAGGTCTTTGCAGGCCGCAGGTTTAAGCATCTCACTTATTAGAGACGTAACCCCAATACCGCACAATGGGTGCAGGCCGCCCAAGAGGCGTAGGGTTTAAAGGAGGAAGACTTTGGCTGGTTATACTGAAGCAGTTTGCAGGCTCTGTAGGAGGGAAGGTGTTAAGATCTTTCTGAAGGGCGATAGATGTTTTACCGATAAATGTGCATTTGAGAGAAGGAGCTATCCGCCAGGCCAGCATGGCCAGGGCAGGGGTAAGGTCAGCGAGTACGCACTTCAGCTTAGAGAAAAGCAGAAGGTCAAGCGTATGTACGGGCTTTTAGAGGGCCAGTTTAATAACCTCTTTAAAAAGGCCGAGCGTACCAAGGGTGTTACCGGTGAGGTGATGATCTCGCTTCTGGAAAGGCGTCTTGATAATGTTGTCTATAGACTTGGTCTGGCCAACTCGCGTAGAGAGGCTCGGGTTCTGGTTGCGCACGGACTCTTAACGGTAAATGGCAAGAAGGTCGATATTCCTTCTTACCGTGTTAAGGCCGATGATGTAATAGCCGTAGCCGAGAACAAGAAGAAGGTCGCAAAGTTTACCGATAGCCTTAAGGCTGTGGACAGGCGCGGCGTTCCTGAGTGGTTGTTCCTGGAGAAGGATAGCTTTAAGGGCAAGGTCTTAAGAGAGCCCATACGCAGCGATGTTACTTTCCCGATAGAAGAGCATCTGATAGTAGAGCTTTACTCGAAGTAATAGATTATTTGATCGCATCAGGGGGCGGTAAAAGACGGGCCTCTAGCATTTAAGTTAGTTTTTGCGGGTGTAGACAAATATTATTTAATTGTATATAAACCAGACGGGGGAGAGATGCAAAAGAATTGGCGTGAGCTTATTAAACCTAAGAAACTTGAAATTGATAAGTGCGACGATACTTATGGAAAATTCGTTGCCGAGCCTTTAGAGCGAGGCTACGGTCAGACAATAGGTAACTCTCTTCGTAGGATTCTTCTTAGCTCCTTGCAGGGTGCGGCCATAACGGCTGTACGCTTTGACGGTGTGCTACATGAGTTCTCAACTTTACCAAAGGTAAAGGAAGATATCTCGGATATAATACTAAACCTTAAGCAGGTAAGACTGCGCGTAGACGGTGAAGGGGCGAAGGCCATGACGCTGAACGTGACTGGCCCAAAAGAAGTCACCGCAGCCGATATCGTCTGTGACGACTCTGTTACGATTCTGAACCCGGATCTTTATCTGGCAACCATCGGCAACGACGGTAAGATAGAGTGTGACCTTACCGTCAACAGTGGTAAGGGGTATGTCCCAGCCGAGAAGAATAAAGACGAAGAACAGCCGATAGGAACTATCCCGATTGATTCGGTCTTTCAGCCGGTTATAAGGGTAAACTTTGACGTTACGCAAGCCCGGGTCGGACAGATTACAGACTACGACAAGCTTGTAATGGAGCTTTGGACGACCGGTGCGACCGATCCGAAGACGGCTATGGGAATAGCGGCTAAGATCTTGAAGGATCAGCTTACGGTCTTCATACCATTTGAAGAGAAGGAAGACGAGGTAGAGGTCGAGCTGGACGAGGAGTTGGAGAGTAAGCCTTGGTTCAATGAGAACCTCTTTAAGACGGTTGAGGAATTAGAGCTTTCGGTTCGTAGCGCAAATTGCCTGAAGAATGCCAATATTAAGTATATCGGTGAGATGGTTCAGAAGAGCGAGCAGGAAATGCTCAGGACCAAGAACTTTGGCCGTAAATCCTTAAATGAGATAAAAGAGATACTGCAGGTTATGGGCCTTGACTTTGGTATGCAGCTTGAGGGCTTTCTTACCAGAAAGGATCTAGACAGGAAACTTTTGGAGCGTAAGGACTCCGAGTAATTGATATAAAGGCGGGATAATTTTATGAGACATAATAGAGACATAAAGAGGTTTTCAAGGACGCGTGGTCACCTCAGGTGCATGATGGCGAATATGACCAACGACCTTCTAAAGCACGGCAGGATCAAGACAACGACTGCCAAGGCCAAGGAACTCAGGCGTTATACAGAACGTATGATAACCTTAGGTAAGGCAGGGGATCTTGCATCAAGAAGACGTGCCATGGCATTTCTTAGAAGCAAGACCAATGTCACAAGGCTCTTTGTTGATATAGCCCCTCTTTTCAAGGATCGCCAAGGCGGCTATACAAGGATGCTCAAGATTGGTTTCAGGAACGGCGATTGTGCTCCGATGTCGATAATCGAGCTTACCGAAGAGGTAGCACAGCCAGAGCAGGCATCAGCAGAGTAACGGCACTAAAATTAAATCTTAACGAGGCGGAGTCTTTAAAGACTCCGCCTTTTTTTATTTTCTAATTGTTCGTGGGATTCAACTGAGTTGACTTTAGGCTGTGTTTTGGTGTATAGTAGTCTCGTTATGAAAAATTGTCAGAGAGAAATACGAGTTGGTGGATTCTTTGGTTACTGGTCACAGTGGCAGGGTATAACTGCGACTGCGCCCTCACTCTGATTTTTTTAGATAAGTATAATTATCAGGCCGCAGCTACCTAGCTTGCGGCCTTTTTTTATGCGTATAAGACGAGCAGAATTTTATTAACACAAAACCGCTACCGAGCGTCTGTTGACTGCTATTCGGTGCTATGGTAATCTAAGAAACTTATGAAAAGTTCTAAGTATTTCCCCTCTCTCGCTGAGTTTAGAGAGAAGGCGAAGACCAACAATATAATACCTGTCTTTCGTGACATCCTTGCTGATACGGATACCCCTGTCTCTGCCTTTATGAAGATAGACGGCGGTGGTGAGTCCTTCCTGCTTGAGAGCGTCGAGTTTGGCGATAAATGGGGGCGCTATAGTTTTCTGGGCTCTTCTGCCAAGGCCGTGATAAGGGCCAGAGACGGTGTCGTAACTATCGCAGAGGGCGGTAAGGTGACCGAGCGCACCGGTGATCCTCTTATGATACTTGGTGAGTATCTTGACGGTTTTTCCATGGCGACGCTACCGGGTGTCGAGGGGCTCAAGTTCGCGGGCGGCGTCATAGGTTTTATGGGCTATGATATAGTCCGTTATATCGAGAAGATTCCGCGTAACCCGAAGCACAAAGGCCGCACCGACGAGCTCAAGGTTGACGACTATTGTTTTATCCAGACAGATACGCTTCTGGCATTTGATAATGTCGCCCATAGTATAAAGGTAATATGCAGCGCATATGTCGAAGATGGCACAGACCCTGAGGTTGCCTATAATACTGCGATTGAAAAGATCGATCAGATAACGGCAAGGCTTCGCGCCCCGGTTCCTGTCCGTATAAATAAAGGCGGCGAGCACCTACCGGTAACCTCAAATTATAAGAAGGAAGATTTTAAGGCAGGGGTTGCCCGTATTAAAGAATATATCGAGGCCGGCGATGTTATCCAGACCGTCCTTGCGCAGCGTTTCGAGACCGAGCAGAATGTAGAGTCTTTTGATATATACCGCGCACTGCGGGTCACAAACCCTTCTCCTTATATGTTTTTCCTGCGTATGGCAGGCATTGAGCTTGTAGGCTCGAGCCCTGAGATTCTTGTTGCCTTAAATGACGGCGAAGTTACGGTCAGGCCCATAGCCGGGACGCGCCCAAGGGGTAAAGACGCGCTATCGGATAAGGTCTTTGAAGAAGAACTCTTGTCAGACCCCAAAGAGCTTGCCGAACATATCATGCTCGTAGACCTTGGTCGTAATGATGTCGGAAAGGTCGCGAAGCCTGGCACGGTCGAGGTCGATGAGTTTATGGTGATCGAGAGGTACTCGCATGTCATGCATATCGTCTCGAATGTACGCGGACAGAAGCTACCTGACTTAACGAGTTTTGATGTACTAAGTTCTTGTTTTCCCGCAGGCACATTAACGGGTGCTGCCAAGGTGCGCTCAATGGAGATAATCGAAGAGCTTGAGCCGGACGGTCGTACGACCTACGGCGGCTGTGTCGGATACTTTGATTACTCAGGGAATATGGATACCTGTATTACGATAAGGACGGTGCTTGCAAAGGACGGGCGACTCTACGTGCAGGCCGGGGCCGGAATCGTCGCCGATAGCGACCCGGAACGAGAGTTTGAAGAGACGGTAAATAAAAGTAAGGGTGTTCTG
This sequence comes from Deltaproteobacteria bacterium, assembly GCA_024278765.1. Lineage (GTDB taxonomy): Bacteria > Desulfobacterota > GWC2-55-46 > GWC2-55-46 > DRQE01 > JAJRSM01. The sequence continues at coordinate 17,741 of JAJRSM010000040.1, forward strand.
AAGGCAGTGAAGATGGCAAGAGACGGCTTTGAATAAGACTGTCTTTAATAGGAAGGTTTTGTTATGTTATTGATGATAGATAATTACGACTCTTTTACATACAATCTGGTCCAGTACTTTCAAGAGATGGACGTCGATGTAAGGGTCTTTCGTAACGATGCAATAATCATAGAAGAGATCAGAGAGCTTTCGCCAGATAGGCTTGTGATCTCGCCGGGTCCGTGCGACCCTGAGAAGGCCGGTATCTCGGTAGAGGCTATAAAGGCCTTTGCCGGTAAGGTCCCGGTGCTTGGCGTCTGCTTGGGGCATCAGTCATTAGCGCAGGCCTTTGGTGGGCGCGTTATCAGGGCAGAGCGGTTAATGCACGGAAAGACCTCGATGGTTCATCACGACGGCAGAACAATCTATGAGGGCATTGATGACCCCTTCGAGGCCACGCGTTATCATTCGTTGATCGTAGAGCGAGCAACGCTGCCTGATTGTTTTGAGGTGAGCGCATGGACAGGTGAAGAAGACGGGCTCTATGAGATAATGGGGGTAAGGCATAAGGATATCGCGCTGGAAGGAATGCAGTTTCATCCCGAATCGATACTTACCGGGGCCGGCAAGCAGATATTGAGGAATTTTTTAAAGTTAACGGTATAGATAAGAGTGTAAGCAGGTATAAGAGGTTGGGTATGATTAAAGAAGCGATAGCAAAACTTGTTCAAAGAGAAGACCTTGCGCAGGACGAGATGATTGCAGCTATGAATGACGTAATGAGCGGCAATGCGAGCCCGGTGCAGATCGCGGCCTTTGTAACGGCACTGAGAGTAAAGGGAGAGACAGCTGGCGAGTTGACTGGGGCCGCGCGTGTGATGCGTGAGAAGGCAACGAGAGTAAAGATAAAAGATACTATGGTTGTAGATACCTGTGGTACAGGTGGTGACCACGCGCAGACCTTTAATATATCTACGGCAGCGGCCTTTGTAGTTGCCAGTTGCGGGATCAAGGTCGCAAAGCACGGTAATCGTTCTGTATCTTCTCGCAGCGGCAGCGCAGATGTTCTGCGAGCACTTGGCGTTAATATAGAGGCCGACCTTAAGACTGTAGAGCAGTGTATAGAGGATATTGGAATTGGTTTTCTTTTTGCGCCACTATTGCACGGTGCTATGAAGTACGCTGCCCCTGTGCGAGCCGAGCTAGGCATAAGGACGATCTTTAATATGCTTGGGCCACTTACCAATCCAGCTAGAGCCATGTATCAGGTCGTTGGCGTATATGATGAGAGTTTGACCGAGGTCTTTGCCGAGGTCCTGGGTAATCTCGGGGCAGAGCATGCCTTTGTGGTCTGTGGCGAGGACGGCCTTGACGAGGTTACGCTTACGGCACCGACAAAGATATCGGAGCTGAAAGATGGCGAGGTTGAGACCTATAGGATAATCCCGGAGGATCTAGGGCTTAAGAGGTGCACTTCAGAGATGCTCCTGGGGGGCGGGCCAGAGGAGAACGCAAAGATTATAATGGATATATTTGAGGGTAAGCCCGGGGCGCACCGAGATATAGTTCTTTTAAATACAGCCCCGGCTCTGGTTGCTGCGCGTAAGGCTCGAACCCTTGAAGATGGTATAACAATTGCTGCCGGTGCACTTAACTCGGGCGAGCCAATGAAGAAACTAAAACAACTAATAGCTATGACAAATGGATAGTAAAATGACGACAAATATCGCTTCAATATTAAAGACTATATTAGAGAATAAGAAAGAAGAAGTCAGGGCGCAGAAAGAGGTTGTATCTTTTGCAGAGCTACGTAAGATTGTCTCGGCAGGTCTGCCTGAGACAATCTCTTTTTCAAAGGTTCTGGAGGCCAAGGGCGTAAGTATTATCGCCGAGATCAAGAAGGCCTCGCCCTCAAAGGGTGTTATCAGAGAAGATTTTAACCCCGTGGCTATCGCCCGCATATATGACGAAAACTCGGCTTCTGCTTTATCTGTCATAACCGATCAGAGGTTTTTTCAAGGTAGTCTTGAATATCTAAAGAGCATACGGGCCGTTACTAAGCTACCTATCTTACGTAAAGATTTTATAATCGATCCTTATCAGATATATGAGTCAAGGGTCGCGGGGGCAGATGCAGTGCTTTTGATAGTCGCTGCACTTACGCCTAAAAAGCTCAAAGAATTTTTGGTGATAACCGCCGCTCTTGGTATGGATGCACTTGTTGAGGTCCATAATGAAGAAGAACTGGAGATAACGACCGAGGCAGAGGCCAAGATTATAGGGATCAACAACAGAGATCTAGATACTTTTGAGACCGATATAAATACAACAGAGCGTCTTGCGATGAAGATCCCTTCAACTAACATTATAGTGAGCGAGAGCGGGATAAATACATTTGTTGATATAAGGATGATGAAACTCTGTGGCGTGGACGGCTTTTTGATAGGCGAGGCCCTTATGCGCGAAAAAGATATCGGCAAGAAACTGCGCGAGTTCCGTGGCCTTGGTGGTCTTGAATCAGAGATGTTTTAAGGGCGGCGCGTTGTGGCTGTAAAGATTAAGATATGCGGGATAACCAACATGGAAGACGCGCTGCACGCAGCAAGACTTGGAGCGGATATGCTTGGTTTTGTTTTCTGGGAGCGAAGTCCTCGCAGTGTTACGCCAGAGGCTGCTGCCAGCATAATAGAAAAACTACCGCCTGATATTATGACCGTCGGTGTCTTTGTCGATGAGTTTGTCGCGCGAGTTGGTGAAATCGTAGAGACTGCCGGTCTTACTATCGTGCAGTTGCACGGGGCAGAGAGCCCGGAGTATTGCGAGTCAATCAAGGGGCGATATATAAAGGCCCTTCACGTAAAAGACGCGGCTTCTCTATGTTGTTTGTCTGATTATCAGGCAGAGGCGATCCTGTTTGATACATTTGTCAAGGGGCAGCCCGGCGGCACGGGAGCAAGCTTTGACTGGTCGCTGCTTACGGATATGGATTACGACGGGGATATAATTCTGGCCGGCGGTTTGACGCCGGATAACATTGAAGAAGCCCTTGCCCATTACCTGCCCTACGGTGTTGATATTAGCTCGGGGGTTGAGGCCGCTCCAGGGAAGAAAGATCCTGAAAAGGTTGAAAAATTTATTGAGAAGGTAAGGGGATTTAAGAATGTCTAAGAAAAAGAATTATGCTGCCAACGTAAAGATGCCGGATAAGTTCGGACACTACGGCGAGTATGGCGGCAGGTATATATCAGAGACTCTTATGCCGGCAGTTATCGAGCTTGAGCAGGCCTATAAGAAATATAAAAATGACGCGGCCTTTAAAAAAGAGTTTCGCTATTATCTAAGCCAGTATGTCGGCAGGCCTACGCCGCTCTACCTTGCAGAGCGTCTGACAAAGGCTGCGGGAGGAGCTGATATATATCTTAAACGCGAAGATCTCTGTCATACAGGTGCGCACAAGGTCAACAATACAATCGGGCAGATCCTGCTGGCGCGTCGTATGGGAAAGAAACGCATCATCGCCGAGACCGGTGCGGGGCAGCACGGAGTGGCAACGGCAACGGTTGCTGCCCTCTTTGGTCTGGAGTGTGAGATATATATGGGCAGCGAGGATATCGTTCGCCAAGCTCCGAATGTCTTGCGCATGAAGCTGCTGGGCGCGAAGGTTAACTCGGTAGAGTCCGGCAGTAAGACCCTGAAAGACGCAATGAATGAGGCCATCAGGGATTGGGTAACTAATATTTACAATACATTTTATATAATCGGCAGTGTGGCTGGGCCGCATCCTTATCCTATGATTGTCCGTGATTTTCAGGCGGTGATAGGGCAAGAGGCCAGAAAAGATATATTAAAGGCGACCGGGAAACTGCCGGACCTGCTGGTGGCCTGCGTTGGTGGCGGCAGTAATGCGATGGGTTTATTCTATCCGTTCCTGAGTGACGAAAAGGTGAAAATGACAGGGGTTGAGGCCGCAGGTCATGGCATAAAAAGCGGTAAACACGCGGCGACTATCACCGGCGGCACTGTCGGGGTTCTGCACGGCAGTAAGAGCTATCTCTTGCAAGATAAGCAGGGGCAGATCATCCATACGCATTCGATATCAGCAGGCCTTGATTACCCGGGCGTTGGCCCGGAGCATTCTTACTTTCATGATACAGGGCGTGTAGAGTATACGAGTATAACTGATAAAGAGGCGTTAACGGCCTTTAAGCTGCTCTGCAAGACCGAGGGGATAATTCCGGCTCTTGAGAGTTCGCATGCCATCGCCTACGGTGTGAAGGCCGCAAAGAAGCTCGGTAAGGGCAGGGTCATGATCATAAACCTCTCTGGCAGGGGTGATAAAGATCTCTCGACTGTAGCAGACCTTATGGGGGTTAAGATATGAAGAAGATAGCACCCGCTAAGGTCGCGCGCATAGAGGCTCTTTTTGCTGAACTTAAAGGGAGAAAAGAAAAGGCCCTTATAACATTTATAACGGCAGGCGATCCTGACCTGCCAACGACCAAAAAGATTATCCTTGAGTTAGCAGATAAGGGTGCCGATATAATAGAGCTTGGTATTCCGTTCTCAGATCCGATGGCAGACGGCCCGACGATTCAGATGGCGAGCGAACGAGCTCTGGCAAGCGGGACGACGACCGGTAAGGTTCTTTCGCTTGTTAAGGAAGTAAGAGGCGAGGGCTGCACCGCACCGGTTGTACTCTTTGGTTATTATAATCCTATCTTTGTTTACGGTCTGAAGCGTTTTGCAAAGGATGCGCGACGTGCCGGGGCAGATGGTGTGCTTATAGTTGACCTTCCTCCGGAAGAGTCAGGTGATTTTAAAGACGCGCTGGAAAGCGAAGGGCTGGACTTTGTTTATTTGCTGACGCCTACAAGTGACGCCTCTCGCATAAAGCTTGTTGCCGGCAGGGCATCTGGTTTTGTATACTACGTAAGTGTCGCAGGTGTAACCGGGGTGCGTAAGAAGCTGGCGACGAGCCTTCAGGCCGCGGTACGGCGGGTAAAGGCAGGGGTAGATCTGCCAGTCGGTGTTGGCTTTGGTATCTCCTCGCCAGAGCAGGCACGGGCCGCTGCGAAAGGAGCGGAAGGCGTTATAGTCGGTAGTGCTATAGTAAATATAATCGCTAAGCACGGAGCTAAAAGAAATTCTACAAGCAAGGTGGCCCGGCAAAAGATGGTAGCCGAGGTCGGGCGTTTTGTGAAAGGGCTAAAGGCCGCACTCAGGTAGTTGTTATTATTGTTGTAGCGCAGCGGCCAAAGCGGCGTTGCCGGTAAAAAAAACATTGGAAGGTTTTATATATGGCCTGGTTTAAGAAAAATCTCTTTAAGAAAGACATGTTCAAGAACGCCTCGGATGAGAAGAAGTCCGTAAAGGTTCCGCATGGTATGTGGGTCAAGTGCAACCATTGCAACGAGATAATATATAAGAAAGAAGTCGAGCGGAACCTAGAGGTATGCCCGAAGTGTAATTATCACTTCCGCATATCTTCTAAAAAGCGAGTTGAGATTATAGTTGACGAGGGCAGTTTTGTTGAACTCAACGCAGATCTTGAGGCCGTCGATGCGCTGGAGTTTAAGGATATAAAGAAATATAAAGACCGGTTAAAAGACGCGCATAAGAAAAAATGCGGTAAGGATGCAATCCTGACTGGTAGCGGTCTTATAGGTGGTACAAAGGTCATGCTCGGCGTCTTTGAATTTGCATTTATGGGCGGCTCGATGGGCTCGGTAGTCGGCGAGAAAATCACTAGAATTATGGAGGTCGCGCTTGCAGAGCGTGTGCCTGTTATTATCTTTACGGCTTCAGGTGGAGCGAGGATGCAGGAGGGTATTTTGTCTCTTATGCAGATGGCAAAAACCTCGGCTGCTATCGCGCGTCTTCGCAGGGCAGGGGTTCCGTTTATCTCGGTCTTGACCGATCCGACAACCGGCGGGGTTACCGCAAGCTTCGCGATGCTCGGAGATCTGATACTAGCAGAGCCAAAAGCCCTGATTGGTTTCGCAGGGCCTCGCGTAATACAAGAGACCATTAAACAGAAACTGCCCGAAGGTTTTCAGCGTTCTGAGTTTTTGCTAGAGCACGGGATGCTGGATATGATAGTTGAAAGAAAACGCATGAAAGAGACGATCTCTATGCTGGTCTCTCACTTTGCTTGATTCTGGATTTCGTTAAAAGAGAGTTTTTCTATTAATATGCCACGCATATCCCCTACTCTGAATTACCTTTATGGCCTCCAAGCCCTTGGCATCAAGCCGGGGCTCAGGCGTATTGAACTGCTGCTTTCGTTACTGGGTAACCCCGAAAAAGAATATCCTACCGTAATAGTTGCCGGTACAAACGGCAAGGGCTCTACCTCTGCGATGATCGCGTCTGTCTTGCAGGAGGCGGGCTATAAGGTCGGGCATTATAGTTCTCCTCACCTTATTCGCTTTAACGAGCGTATCAGGGTCTCTGGCGTTGAGATTACCAACCGCGAGATATCTACGCTGACGCGACGGATGCGCGCCCTCGCTGAAAAGATCAGAACAAAAAAAGATAGGCCAAGTTTTTTTGAGTTTACAACGGCTATGGCCTTTGAGCATTTTAAAAAAAACAAGGTAGAGATCGCAGTCCTTGAGGTTGGTATGGGTGGGCGTTTTGACGCGACAAATGTCACGAGCCCGCTGGTCTCGGTGATAACCAGTATCGGGCTTGACCACGGCGAGTATCTAGGGGATACGATAGAAGAGGTCGCAGGTGAGAAGGCAGGAGTCATTAGAGGCGACGGCGTCTTTGTAACGACGGTTCGTGACAGGGCCGCTCTGCGCGTCATTAAAGGGGCCGCCAGAGAGGGCTCGGCAAAGGGATATTACCTTGGTAAAGATTTTAAGGTTACAAGAGAGAAAGGTCTCGGCATGATCTCTTATGATAGCCCTGCCCTTTCTCTCCCTAGGGTTAGGCTTGGACTCAAGGCCGCTTATCAGGGTGAGAACGCCGGGGCTGCGATAAAGACTATTGAGCTCCTCAGAGAGGCCGGTTTTAAGGTTGGTGCAGCGGTGCTGCGCCGTGGCCTCAAGAATGTTCAATGGCCCGGACGTTTTGATATTCGGCGTACTCGGAAAAAAGGCGTACGCGTCATCTTTGACTCTGCCCATAACAAGGCAGGTGCTCAGGCCCTCAGAGCATCCCTCGAAGAGATAATAACTTATAAAAAGGTCTTCTTTGTTATAGGCATGATGGCTGATAAAGATATGGGTGCTATACTCTCGGTATTGTTACCGGGTGCTGGTGCGGTTACGGTTACCCAGCCTGCTACCGAGCGTAGTGCGTCAGTCGGTCTGGTCGCTACACAGGCAAGGAAGCTTGGCTCTGAGGTGGTAGAGGTAGCCTCGGTTGGTGAGGCCGTAGTAGATGCGCTGCACAAAGCAACTCCAGGTAGCCTCGTCTGCGTAACAGGCTCAATCTTTACCGTTGGTGAGGCTCTGGAGTCGCAGGTTCTTTGTCGGCTGATTCGGTGATATTGAGTTGTAAAAAACTTATCCCTATGATACTTTCTATGCATTGTAAATTCACACACAAAGCAGCCATTTTATGACCTCCTATAATAAAAATTCCATTCAAAAAGATCGACCTTATCTTTCCAGTGCCTGTAAAGTCATCTATTTAAAGAGCGTCTTTTTCCTTGCATTCTTATTGGTATTTGTCCTGACTGCTTACGGGGTTAGCTCCGCAGGTGTTGGAGACCTTTTTGATAGCGAGGCCCCTGTTGAGGTCACTGGCGACAACGTGACTTATGACAACAAGAAGGAGACCTATCATGCTATAGGCAGTGTGGTGGTTGTGCAGTCCGGTACGACTCTGATGACCGATGAACTCTTTATGAATATGAAGGACGGGACGGCTCGGGCCATTGGTAATGTCTTTGTTACCGATGCTATGGGTAATACCGTTGAGGGCGAAGAACTGACGGTAAATATCAATAAGGATACAGCAGTTATTATAAAGGGCAAACTCTACTTTGAGGAAGGTACTGTATCGGTATATGGCTCGAGGCTTGAGAAGACCGGCAAGCTCCATTATAAGGGTAAGGATATAAAGTTTACTACATGTAAATGTGATAAAGATGAAACTCCTGCATGGCACTTTGCCTCGAGCTCTGCGAAGATGAAGACCGATGGTTATATCCTTGCCTGGAATGCCTACCTTAAGGTCAAGGGTAGATCAATACTTTATACCCCTATTTTGGTCGCACCTATCAGTGGCGGAAGAAAGACGGGTTTCTTAATGCCGGGGCTGGGTGCATCCAGAAAGCAGGGTAAGATCTTTGATAATACTTTTTTCTGGGCGATATCAGACAGTTCTGATGCCTCTTTCTTCCTGGATTATAAAAGTCAACGCGGCTTTGGTAAGGGGCTTGAGTACAGGTACTACAGGACAGCAGAGAGTTACGGTGAGCTATACTTATATCACTTTAAAGAAGATGACCTGGGGCGTCTCAGAGAGTTCAGGGTAGACGCTAATAACCTGGATAGGCCTTTATCTGCCAATGACAATAGATGGCAGATGAAGTTTAAGCATACCGAGAACTTTGCTAACGGCTTTAAGCTTAAGGTCGATATAAATGCCGTAAGTGATGACGAATATTTTATCGACTTCTCCAAGGTAAGCAAAGAAAAATCGCTGGAGAGCCTTGAGAGTACGATCTCGCTTACTAAAAACTGGGATAAATATAGTCTTACCGTTCGGACGCGACTCTACGATAACCTGCTTATAGAAGACGATGACCCTGTGTTGCAGAAGATACCAGAGATTATCTTTAAAGGATCTAGTCAGAGAATACTGGACTCAAAGTTCTTTTTTGCTTTCAGTTCTACCTTTGTTAACTACGAGCGTAATGACGGAGAGGAAGGCCAGCGTCTCGATGTCCGCCCACGTATAAGTCTACCGTTGAACCCGGGCGGATGGTTTGAACTGACCCCCTCGGTTGGCCCAAGGATGACGGTCTATAAGGTCGAGAGCGATACCTCTGAGGGTAGTTATCGTGGTAGAGGTATCTATGATATCACTACTGATCTGACAACTACCTTTGGTAAAAACTACAGGCCCCAGTTGCAAGGGCTTAAGGTGCTGCGCCATACCATCAGGCCTAAAATTACCCACACATATATTCCGGACTACAAGCAGTCCAGGCTTCCTTCTTATGACAGTATCGACAGGGTAGAGCCCGCCAATACGGTGCGTTATTCTTTGAACTCTATCCTGACTGGGAAGTTCAATGACGGCGTAAAGCATGAGTATCTGTATATGGATATAGGTCAGACCTATGATATACGGGAGGATAATGGAAAGTCCAAACGTGTTGCCGGGGATGAGCGTCCTTTCTCGGATATCGGTGGTGAGTTGATACTGCGCCCGACAAAGGGGATGAAGATAAGTGGTAAGGGGGTATACGACCCTTATGAAAAATGGTTTGAAAGTTCTGATGCGGAGTTTTCAGTGTATAACAAAAGAAATGATAGCTTCAGTCTGGCATATCGTCAGATAAGGGGCTCTACCAGATATATTGAGGCCTCGGCGCATCTGAACCTGACCGCAGCTACCTATTTAAGATATTATGACCGCTATAACTTCTATGAGGGTGATGTTTTGGAGCGTGCCATTACCTATGGTTATTTGCAGCAGTGTTGGGGCGTTGAGCTGGCATGGAAGAAGGGGATTGAAGAGACAGTCTTTCTCTTGACCTTCACGATGAAGGGGCTTGGCGAGGTCTTTACCTCACAGACCACAGTTGGCAGGGCAGGGGGGAGCTGATGAATGGCCCTGAGCAACTGCTGGCGTTGCTTGCGGGAGACTCACCTGAAAGACAACTGCCATTTCTGCTCTCTGGTGGCATTCTATCTGAGATACCTGATGAAGCAATAAACGCAATAAAGTTTACTACCAGTCGAGACCTCTCCGTATACGACGACCCAGAACAACTGGCTGAGTTATCTCTTTATATCTATGATAAGGTCTCTCCGTCTAATTTATCCTTGCCGTGCGTAGTTCGCGCAGAGAGTGAGGCGTACGGAGGCGAACAGGATCAGCGTACAGTAACAGGGGCTGGCGCAGAGTTAAGTTTTCAGAATGACTTTGATTATCCCCTGAAAAAACTGGCCGACTATAAAAGACTCAAAACTTTAGACCCGCAGATTAACGGCCGTATGCCTCTGGTCTTGGATGTTCTGCGGCGACTGAGGCTAGCACGGCCCGGCGTGCCTATTATCGGTGACTTGGTCGGCCCTCTAAGCCTTGCGACTTCTTTGATCGATGCTGGTACGCTCTTGCGTGCATTCAAAGACGAGGGCGAGCTTCTTTGTAAGCTGCTTGATCTTTTATCAGAGAATACAATTGCCTTTGCACGGGCGCAGCAGCGTGCTGGTGCCAGTGCTTTCTTTTTAATCGATCCTTTCTCTACCGCCGAGGCGATAGGGCCAAGCTCCTTTGAACTCTTTGCCTTGCCATACCTTAACCGTATAGCAGATAGTCTGGCCGAGCTCGGTTGCCCGCTTATCGTCCATATCTGCGCAGACCCCATGCCGCTTACAGCCTCACTTGCCCGGTTGCGAAGTGCCGGGCTTGGTCTGCACAGCATGCCTGATTCTCTGGCAGGGCTTGATGGTAAATTACTTATAGGTGGGGTGGATCACCTTCAAATGCTTGCCCCGGCGCAACTGTTTGGTCATGACGCAGCTTCGCAGCGGCGTGCCGCTATTGCTGGTAGCGTAGAAGCTGCCGTATCTAAAGGGTTTTCTGTGATCTCGCCGTCTTGTTCTCTGGACGCGTCCGTGAGTCTTGATGCCTTGCAGGTCGCCGCAGGGGCGGCATTGCGGGTAGGTAGGTAGTTTTCCGGTTGTGTTTTTACCATTTTTACGGATTTTATTTGCCTTCATATCTGATTTTCCTTGATTTTAAGCCTGCCTTTCTTTAAAATAAATGATTAATCTTACTTTGGAGTTTTATCAATGAGACTCAACCTTAGATTTAACCTATATAGTCTTTTAGGGCTGGCGTTTTTGGCCTTGGTCTTGCAGCTCGCCTGTCTCCTTCCTTTGGCGCAAGCCAGTGATGCAACGGCAAAGCTTGCGGTGTTGCCGTGGAAGGTAAATGCAGCACCCGAGCATGCGTACCTGCGCTCTGCCGTAACTGATATGCTGGCCTCTCGGGTCGGGGCCGGCCCTGATGCGCAGATAGAGATTGTCAGAGGTGATCTGGTAGAGAAAGCGACAAAGGTATACCCTGTTGCTGCAAGGACCGGGTCTTATGGCTTGGTGGCGAGCAAAATCGGTAAGGCAGTAGGGGCTGATTTTGTCCTTTACGGTAGTATATCGCTGCTTGGCGGTGTTGCGAGTCTGGACGCGACCCTGCTTGACGTAAAACAAGGCAAGGCAATTCCCCTTAGTGATAAGGGCGATGATATTGATGCGCTCCTAGAGATGACCGAGCGCATGGCCTTTAATATAACTATGACTGTGACCGGCGTAGATCCTTCAAAGGCCTTGACCTATACTGGTAGGTTTACCGGTGATGACGGGACTGCCAAGGACAGAGTTTTTAATGCCTTAGGTGGCGGCTTTTTCAAGCATTCAGCCAAGAGCGGGCGCAAGTTCGGATGGAAGAAGAACTTTAATGATTTTACCCTTGCCATGGAGCTTGCCGACTTAGACGGCGACGGGCGTAAAGAGGGCTATTTAATGACGCAGACCGATATTATCGTAACCAAGGTCGGTGCAAAAGGCTTTGATAGAGTAGCTCGCGTCAGGGGCGAGGCAGATGTCCGTAATATATCTATATCCGCCTTTGATCTGGACGGCGATGGCAGTCAAGAGCTATACGTATCAAGGCTTAAGGGTGACTTCGCAGATAGCTGTATTTTAGAGAAGGTCGGTGATACTTTTAAATATACCTCTTGCGGTCTGCCTTATTTTCTAAGGGCCGTGGATATAGAGGGTGACCCCACTGTGCTTATCTCTCAGGGGTTTCGCAAGGAATGGGGTTTTTCCAAGAAGCTCTACAGCCTTGAAAAAGGCGTGAAGGGTCTTAAAAAGGCTTCGCGTTTCAAGCTGCCAAAAGGCGTTGATCTATATAGCTTTGAGATCTTTGATCTGACAGCAGAGGGCAAGAATAACCTTGTAACCCTGGAGGCCGACAGGCGTATAAGGATCTATATAAAGAAGGGTCGCAAGTGGAAGGTAGACTGGACGAGTCCGGATAAATACGGCGGTACTCTAAATGTAGTAGAGCTTGGTGCAGGTAAGCAGCAGGGAGATATCGCAAAGATCGTTAAGTTGCCGAGCAAATTGATACGCACAGATCTGGACGGCGATGGTCTTCCGGAGCTTATAATAAAGAAAAATGACGCAGGCGGCGTCTTTGGCGACAGTTCCGAGCGTGTCAGGCACTTTAAGAGCGGCACGGTCAGGAGTCTTTCATGGGACGGCGTAATACTGGAAGAAAATTGGCGTACTAAAGAGATGGTCGGCTATATCGCGGACATACTCGTAGACGATACAGACGGCGACGGTACTAGCGAGGTCATGATCCTCTTTGTCGACGGCGGCAGGGTTCCGGTCGATGGCAGTAGGAGTACCGTTGTATCATATGTCTTCTCTGGTAATTAAAAGAAAATTCCAAAATGGCGGTGTAGCTCAGGTGGCCAGAGCAGGGGTCTCATAAGCCCCGTGCCGGTGGTTCGAGTCCACCCACCGTCACCATTTTTTCTTTTACATCTCAACAACTTACATCATGCACTCAAGTCTGCTTTGTTTTCAATTAGCCCGAATGTGCTAAAATCGACTTGATTGTTTTGAAGCCTCATGCGACGAGTCTGGAATCTTTACACCGTATTAAAGGCTCTCAGGGTAGTGATGCGCATAACGTTGTGTCGTCTTTACGTCTCTGTGTCCGAGAAGCTTTTGCACCTTGTAGAGGTCTATGCCCCTCTGAACGATCCTTGTAGCGAAGGTATGCCGTAGGTCGTGAAAACGGAAACCTTCGATACGTGCCTGCTTGAGGGCAGCCATAAAGTCCCTTCTGAGATGCCCACCGTCTTTCATCGTCCCAGTGGAGCTTGTAAAGATATAATCGCTCAGTCTAAGACTGGTTGCCGTCGCAAGATAACGTACCCTGCTTTTTTCCTTAAGAAGATTCCAGACCGTTTTATTTAGTGGGACAGAACGCCTCTCGCCGTTCTTGGTCTCGTGAAGGGTAGCGATGCCTCTTTGAAGATCAACGTTACACCACTTTAGAGATAAGATTTCACCTTGCCTCATCCCCGTATTCTATAACACTCCCCAAAATCTGGACAGTTGAATAAGGTGTATGTTAGCCTTGCCAAATAATTAAGGAGGCGAGGTTTATGCGTAAGATTCGGAGTAAGATCGATTCATCGTTAAAGGCCAAAGTTGCTCTTGAGGCGATA
>JAJRSM010000041.1 GCA_024278765.1 Deltaproteobacteria bacterium
ACACGTACTTTGAGAAGTATCGGTCAAGAGCCGAGGCCAGAAGCAAGATATTTGATTACATAGAGATCTTTTATAACAGACAGAGAAAACATTCTACTCTCGGCTACAAATCGCCTCTCGCATTTGAAGAACAGCGAAAAGCAGCTTAACTCTGTGTCTACTTTATCGGGGGAAGATCAGTTACCCCCCCCTTACCACCCACTCGGTCTGTGCTCTTTTAGCCTTTTATCGATCTTTCTTGCGCCCGGGACGAGGCGTTCAAGCTCGCCCCAGAAGCGGGCGCTGTGATTAAGCACCTTTGTATGGACGAGTTCGTGGATGATGACGTAGTCCATAAGTTCTGGCGGTAGTTTTACGAGGTGCAGGTTGAGGCTGATATTCCCCTTTGGCGAGCAGCTACCCCACAGCGTCCGCTGACGCCTGACCGAGGCCTTATTATAGCCAAGCCCGTGCTGCTCTGATAAGACGGCCAGCCGCGTGAGTATCTCTTTCTTTGACCTCTTCTCTTCAAACTTACCGAATAGTGGTAACTGGACTGCTTCACGGGCCTTGGACCGAAGCTCGATCTCAGCGGTACGGAGTATTTGTTTCTCTATCCACTTGGTATTTTCTTCGGCAAAGTTGCAGGCGTGCTCAAGCGGCGTACCGTACGGGACGGCAACTCGTACCCCCTTAAATGGACGAACGCTTATACCTATGCGCCTTGCTCTGGCACTGCTCTCAAAGAGGACCGGACCGACCGGATCTATCTTTATGGTTATCTTGCCGCGCATTATTCCTATCTATATTACGGTCTATTTATCTCTGCGTATCTAGTCGTCGAGATCTTCTTATCATAGCCCTGCCGAGGGTGGACTACAAGGATTTTTTGCCTTGAGCCTCAAGCGGCTGCGCCTTCGGGGAGTCTGCGCTTTCAATATTTTCTATAGATCAGGAGTTGTAACCACAGCTATTGACGGCTTGTTTCCAGAGGGGTATAATCACTGGAATTGACAATCATTTTGATATCTTGCAACGCCTTTGCATTTAATATTCGGATATAAACTTTACTCGTAATCTAACAGGGTTCTGTGCGTAAAACGACTCGTTATTCCTTTCTGATATTACTTGTTATCTTTTTTGCTTTTGGTTGCGCCGCTAAAAAGGACGTACCTCTAAAAGAAGCAGGGTTGACTATACCCGAGGCATGGGCATGGGCGGCTGTGAGTGCGCCGGTAGAGCCGTGGCTCGCGGACTTTAAGTCTTCCGTCCTGGAAGCGATAGTTATAGAGGCACTTAACGGTAATTACGACCTACAGGCGACTGTTGCGCGTATGGAGGCTGCGCGTGCGACTGTGCGTGTAAGGGGTGCGGACCGCCTGCCGGAGTTTGGTGCTAACTACGGTGCGACAAAGACGGATACGGGAGGTTCTTTATCGACCGCTGTTATTGTATCGAGCGTTGCTACGGGTTATATGGATTTTGGCCTGACGCTCGGGTGGGAGTTGGACCTGTGGGGAAAGTTAAGGGACAGGGCGAGGGTTTCGTATTACGACTATAAGGCGACAAAGTCCGCTGTAAAGGCCGCGCGTCTCTCGCTTGCCGTAAATGTCGCAAGGCGGTACTTCGATCTTATCGAGACCGATCAAGAAGTAGCTCTTATGGCCCTTAACTATGACAGTTTTCAGAGAAGCCTTCTAGTAACGGAAGAGGGTTTTAATGACGGTATCTATAGTGCGCAGGAGCTTCGGCTCGCCAGAGTCGCAGAGGCAACGGCAAAGAGTAGATATAAAAAAACCAGAGAGGCAAGTGCAAAGGCAGTCGCTACGCTAGAGGTTTTACTTGGGCGCGGCCCTACCTTCAGGTTTGTAACAGAAAGAGATCTTCCAGAGATTAATAATCTGGTCTCGGCCGGAGTGCCATCGGCCCTTGTTCGCAGAAGGCCTGATATCATAGAGGCCGAGATGAGGCTTGCCGCAACGGATGCGGCCCTTGCGGATGCGAGCAAGGGTTTTCTTCCCGATCTGACACTTGGCGGCAGCCTCAATAGCAGATCGAATACCTTTATTGAGCTTTTAAAGCCGGATTTTATGTTATCCAAGATTACCGGTAGCATTGCGCAACCTCTTTTTGAGGGCGGTAGAATAAAGGCTGTAAAAGAGCTTGCAACGGCAGAGCGTAAAGAGGCATTGGCCAGATACGCTGCCGTGGTGCTTGCGGCCTTGTATGAGGTTGAGGTGGCATTGTCGGCAGAGGCCTATCTTCTGGATCAAGAGAGTGCCGAGTCCTTCGTAGCGCTGGAGACAGAGCAGGGCGAGCTGATTGTTCAGAGAGATTATGATAATGGTCTGGTTGACCAATTAAGTTTATTTGAGGCCGAGAGGTTTTCGTATCAGGCGCGTCTTACTTTATTAAAGACCAGGGCAAGACGCCTGCAAAGTCGCCTGGATCTTTATCTCGCCCTTGGTGGCGAAATTCGAGAGGCCATAGAGCCTGTAGAGGCCGCAGAAGTAGTTGAATTGGACTCGAAAAAAAGGATAATGCAGTAGATGAAGTTTCTTAAATATTTTCTAAGGGTGCTTTTGCCGTTGGTGGTTCTGGTTATCTCTTTTTTTATCGCTCGGAATATTATCTCGGGCAAGAAAAAAGTAAAGCTGCACGCAGCCCCTCCGACAATCTCTGTCGTCGAGGCAGAGCCCCTTAAGAAGACTGATTTCAGGGTCGTTCTGACGAGCCATGGAACGGTCAGAGCCCGCACCGAGAGCGCGGTAGTGCCGGAGGTCTCGGGCAAGGTAGTTGAGATCTCCGCGAACCTTCGAGAGGGTAGTTTTTTTAAAGAGGGCGAACTGCTGATAAGCCTTGACCCTCGTAACTACGCAATTGAGGTAGCCCTTAAAGAGGCCGGGCTCGCCAAGGCCAGCCAACTTTTAATAGAAGAAGAGGCGCGGGCAGCTCTTGCCTTGCGTAACTGGAAAAGACTGCGTGCGGATCAGGCCCCGAGTCCGCTAGCCGTGCGCCGCCCTCAGCTGATGAGTGCGCGTGCTGAACTAAAGGCCGCTCGTGCAAAGCTCGACCGGGCCGAGCTTGATCTAGACCGTACGCGTATAGTCGCACCGTACTCGGGCAGAGTCCTGGAGAAAAACCTTGATCTCGGCGAGTACGTTAGCGCAGGTAGTGCTGTAGCTAGAATATATGCCGTTGACTTTGCTGAAATAAGGCTACCTCTCTCGCCCCGCGAACTTGCCTTTGTAAATATTAAAGACCTATATCGCGGCCAAGATATTAATGGCAAAGCGCATTTTCCGTATGTCGATATAATCGCCAGTCACCGAGGTGAAGACTATAAGTGGCAAGCCCGGATCGTAAGAAGTGAGGGGGCGATAGATGCGAAAAGCCGCCAGCTCTTTGTCGTAGCCGAGGTCGCTGATCCTTACGGAATAAAAGGCGCATCAACTACCTCCGCGCGACCCGCACCACCGCTTAAGGTCGGTGCCTTTATCGAGGCACGGATTCAAGGCCGTCTTCTCAAAGACGTCTTTGTCGTACCTCGCCGGGCACTAAGGGTTGGAAAAGAACTTTTTATTATAAAAGACGGTCTGCTTGAACGCAGAAAGGTCAATGTCGTTTGGAAGGACGGCGAGAATGTAATAATCGACGATGGCGTAAAAGAAGGCGAGTTCGTAGTGACGACGCCAGCCGTTTATATGAAGGCCGGTAAGTTCAAAATAGCCCCTACGGTCCCTGCGGGACAGCAAAGTCCATTAACCAGTCAGAAGTCAAAGCAGGGTGAAGCAACTCAAGATAAAGTCTCGCCAGTTAAACAATTAGTCCCTGCGGGCCAGCAAAGTTCATTAACCAGTCAGAAGTCAAAGCAGGGTGAAGCAACTCATGGTAAAAAAGTATCTGCCACCAGGTCAATCCCTACGGACCCAGCGGGCCAGCAAAGTTCATTAACCAGTAAAAAGCCAACACAGACCTCGACGACCCTTGGTATAACTCTGCCTGCTAACTCAAAAGCTAATTCCAGAGCCAATTCCTTATCAAAGGACTGGGACTTATCCGAGTTGGATAAAAGACCACCAACTGCGGTCCCTGCGGGCCAGCAAAGTTCATTAATAGGTCAGAAGTCAAAGCAGGGTAATACGACTTTAGGCATTACAATGCCTAGAGCAGCACCTACCCTTACCAAAGAGGCCGCTGAACCTAACGAATGGAATATTCCTGCCTTTGAGAGTGAAAAAAAGAAAATTAAAAAAGAGGTCGTTAGATGAATGGGCTGATAGCCTGGTTTGCTAAAAACGATGTAGCAGCCAACCTTTTGATGATTGTTATTGCCTGCCTTGGGCTGTTCATGCTCAGGGACCGGATCGTCCTAGAGGTCTTTCCTTCCTTTGAGATGGATATCGTTACGGTAAATGTTGCTTATCGTGGCTCTACCCCTGTCGAGGTCGAAGAGGGGGTAGTTATAAAGATTGAGGAGGCGATTTATGATATCGCAGGGATTGAAGAGCTGAGCTCTACCTCTTCCGAGGGTTTTGGTAGCGTGATGGTCGAGGTCGCAAAGGGCTACGATCCGCGCGATATGCTTGATGATATAAAAAATCGTGTTGATGCGATAATTACCTTTCCGGATGAAGCAGAGCGTCCGACATATACAGTTTCCGAGCATAACAGTCAGGTCATAACCGTTGTTGTCGCAGGTGAGTTAAGTGAACGCGAGCTTCGCAAACTTGGCGAGCGAGTACGCGATGACATCACAATGCTGCCGGGTATTACTCAGGTATTTCTAAAAGAAGTACGTCCTTATGAAATATCAGTCGAGGTCTCTGAGGCTACCTTACAGCGTCATGGTATAACTTTTTCTTCTATCGCAGAGGCTATAAGGCGGTCTTCTATGGACCTTCCAGCCGGCACGGTTAAGACCCTGGGAGGAGAGATACTCCTTCGTACAAAAGGGCAGGCCTACACGGGTAAGGATTTTGAAGAGATACCTATATTTACAAGAGAGGATGGTTCGTCACTTATCCTCGGAGATATCGCAGAGGTCGTAGACGGTTTTGAGGACGTACCGATGGAGCCACGCTATAACGGTAAGCCTGCCGTTATGATAGATATATTTCGCAGCGGTGATCAGAGCGCGATAGAGCTTGCCGATACTGTTAAGGAATACCTGGAAGATGCCAGAGCTACGATGCCCCCGGGTGTGGAGCTTAGTCATTGGCGTGACCGTTCAAAGATCGTAAAGGGCCGCCTAAATACGCTACTTAGAAATGGCGTGCAGGGTGGTATTCTGGTCTTTATACTCCTTACGCTGTTTCTGAGGCTACGAATTGCCTTCTGGGTCTGTGTTGGTATACCTGTAAGTTTTCTAGGTGCTATCGCCCTAATGCCGCTACTGGGAGTGAGCCTGAACCTTATAAGTCTCTTTGCCTTTATTCTGGTCCTCGGTATCGTCGTTGATGACGCCATAGTAACAGGAGAGAATATCTATTCGCATTCAAAGAAGACTGATGACCCTGAGCAGGCTGCTATCAAGGGGACGCAAGAGGTCGCCGTGCCGGTTATCTTTGGTGTGCTTACGACGGTTGCGGCCTTTTCTCCGCTCTTGATGGTCGAGGGGCGTCGCGGCCCGCTCTTTATTCAGATTCCGCTTGTCGTTATTCCGGTTCTGCTTTTCTCGCTTATAGAGTCAAAGCTCGTTTTGCCTTCGCATCTGAAGCATCTACGTATCTATGGTAAGGACGGAAAAAAGCCGAATATTTTTTCCCGTTTTCAAGGTAAGATCGCAGATAGTCTCGTCTATTTTATTAATACCTTTTATCGTCCGGCCCTTGTGGTTGTGCTAAAGAGAAGGTATCTCTCATTAGCAGCTTTTGTCGGCATTGCCATGATAATTTTATCTATGGTCTATGCTCACATGCATTTTACTTTCTTCCCAAGGGTGCAGAGTGAGGTGGCGACCGCAACGCTTCTGATGCCGCTTGGAACGCCTTTTGAGGTTACGGCTGAGTATATCGGGCGTATCAATGATGTCGCCGAAGAGTTGCGCGAAAAGTATATTGATGAAAAGACAGGTGAGAGCGTTATTAAGCATATTCTCTCGACCCCGGGTTCAGTCTGGGGCAGTACCGGCTCTAATACCGGTAGGGTTACATTTGAGATAGTTGAGCCGGAAAAGCGTACGATAGATATTACAAGCTCCGAGCTGGTTAAGGAGTGGCGTGAAGGGATCGGCGACCTGCCGGGGGTAAAAGAGCTTAGCTTTCGCTACGAGCTTGGTCGAAGTAGCGACCCTGTTAATGTGCAACTTAAAGGGGTCGATTTTGAGACACTCTCGGTTATAGTAGTCGAGATAAAAGACTGGCTAAGGCAGCGCCCGGGTGTCTTTGATATAACCGATAGCTTTGAAGATGGTAAGGAGGAGATAAAGCTGACGCTCAAGCCCAGAGCAGATTATCTGGGTATTAAAGAAGCTGATCTTGCTCGTCAGGTAAGGCAGGCATTTTTTGGCGCAGAGGCTCAGCGTATCCAGCGAGGCAGAGAAGACGTAAGGGTCATGGTTAGGTATCCGGAGAAGGAGCGTCGGACCTTGGCAAGTCTTGAGAATATGAAGATACGCACGGAAGACGGGGTAGAGGTTCCCTTCTCCGAGGTCGCTGATCTGGAAATAGGGCGAGGCTTCTCCCGCATCAATCGTGTAGGCCGTATGAGGACGATAAATGTAAAGGCTGATATTGACAAAAAAACAGTAAATGTCGTTGGTATGAATGCCGAGCTGAGCAAATTCTTAAAAAAGACGTTAAGGGGTTATCCAGGGGTAATCTATACTTTGGAAGGAGAGGCTAAGGAGCAGCGTCAATCTTTTGGCAGTCTGGGCTATAGTATATTAGTGGTCTTGTTTGTTATCTATATACTTCTTGCTATTCCATTTAAGTCGTATACGCAGCCGCTGATTGTTATGTCGGTGATACCGTTCGGGCTTCTAGGGGCATTTGTCGGGCACTTTGTCGTAGGCATTAGTCTCTCGATAATGAGTATACTCGGTATGTTGGCTCTGACAGGTGTTGTCGTCAATGATAGTCTTGTGATGGTTGACTATATTAACCGGCGGGTTAAGGACGGGATGAAGATCGAGGAAGCCGTGCGTCTTGCCGGCTCGGCGCGTTTCAGGGCGATAATACTTACATCGCTGACGACCTTTGTGGGGCTTGTGCCGCTGATATTCGAGCAGAGCACGCAGGCACAGTTCCTGATACCAATGGCTGTCTCACTCGGCTTTGGTGTGCTTATAGCAACGGTCTTTACGCTCTTTTTGGTCCCAATAAATTATATGATACTCGGTGATATAAAAGGGTTTTTGAGATGGTTGTATAAGTAGCCTGCCTGCCTGCCTTATATCGTCTTCTATACCTTACCGTATATTTTGCTCCACGTCCCTGCTTTGGGCAGAAGCATCGGCGTGCTTTTCATATAAGACCTGTAACTCTCTCCAAATTCCTTTATCATGGCTTTTTCTTCTTTTCTGGCAAGGTGATAGTACGCCCATACTATGACCGGGAAAAGCACAAGGGTCGGGATGGTCGGCCAGTGGATGAGCTGGCCGAAGACCGCGAAGTATATTCCGGTATACTGGGGATGCCTTATGTAGCGGTAGATGCCGCCGGTAACAAGTTTTTTTTCTTTTCTGGTATCGTAGATCTGCTTCCATCCTTTGATGATCAGCGAGACCCCGGCAAAGACAAAGCCGTATCCAACGAGCATCTCCACCATGGCCATACCCGTGCCCCAGCCAAAGAGCGAGGACCATAGGTGTCCGCTCATATGTAGCCACGGAATATCTATTCCGAGAAAAGAGGTAAGAAAGTATATGGTCAGCGGAAAGCCGTACATCTCGGCATAGAGGGCTATGATGAACGCCTGTATCAGACCGACGTTGCGCCACTCCTTTAAGTTTCCGGGAACGAGGTATTTATAGATGATCCAGGAAGCGATGACGATCATGATGATAGTCATCACCCAAGCACCGAAGGCCGGCTGTGTACTTTCCATAAGGTCTCTCCTATGTTCTTCCGACCATCCAAGGCGGTTTTAGATGTGTCTTGGGGTTATTTTTATATTCTTTGTTCCAACTGGAGATGCGAAGCCGCTACTTTGTCTTGTATCTTTTTTCTCTATTTCTTCTACATCGTGGCAGGATTGAGGTTTGCTTGCCAAGGCGTCCTGCTCGTTCTCCTCTGTGTAGTGTATTCAGCCCCTTTTCAGTCTTTGCAAGAAGCCGTCATCGCAGTGCGCAGCTCCTGGGATCATAAAATGCCGGGTCGCTTAATTCCACCTTGGCGAGTGTTTTGTAAAACCCTAACCTCTCGTTCTTGCCCTTAGCGGTTTACATACCTGACTGCCGAGTTCTCAGATTCAAAGTATAGGGCTTTACCATTAATGTGATTTTTACTGTAGCCTTTTAGTATATATGCCTCGGATTTGTCTACCATATTGCCGCTGATCGGGTCTTTGGCCTGACGAAATGAGGCGGTTCTTTTCAGGCGCACTTTGCAGCTCTTGCAACAGACGTAGTATGTCTTGCCATTAATATTTACAGGCGTTTGAGCGTTATTCATAATAATATCCGTTACCATACAGACCTTGTTTGCTTCGACCTGTTCGGCCTTATTCAGTGTGATATGATTCTTTGCTGAGACGTAAGACGATTGCATGGCTGTTGCAAATGTAAAGATTAATCCTGCAAGTATAAGAGTTCTGAACCGCGCGTGTTGTTTATCGATGATGGATGTCAGTCTCAATATCTTACCTCCTTTTTTTGTGTTGTCGGTCTAAGTGTATGCGATATTACCTTGAGTTATGCAAACCTCCGTTATTGTTATGGTGTAATCATTATAACACTAATCTGTAGTCATTTTATTGACATATATCATCATTGCATGTTATTTTTTTACAAATTTTAGTCCTTTCATAGTGCATACTGTGGATGCCTTATGTAGCGGTAGACTCCGCCTGTAATCAGTTTTTTTTATTTTCGGCGTCGTAGATCCGTTTCCATCCTTTAACGATTAGCGAGACCCCGGCAAAGACAAAGCCGTATCCTACGAGCATCTTCACCATGGCCATATCCGTACCCCTGCCAAAGAGCGAGGACCATATGTGTCCTCGCTCTTATGGTCCTCGGAATATTTATCCCGAGAAAAGAGGCAAGAAAGTTTATGGTCAGCTAAAAGCCGTAGATCTCGGCATAGAAGGCTATGATGATAGTCATAGCTCAGGCGTCAAAGGCCGGCTTTACGTTCTTCATAAGATACCCCTTGGTATTACCTGGGACGAAAAGGCTGAGACCGAGGGCCGTTACTTTGTCTCGTCTCTTTTTTTCTCTATCTCCTCTACGTCGTGGCAGGACTGAGGTTTGCTTGCCAGGGCGTCCTGTTCGTTCTCTTCGGTGTAGTGTATCCAGCCCCTTTTGAGCCTTTGCAAGAGGCTGTCATCGAGGATAAAGCCGGATTTAACCATCCAGTGTTCTATAGCCTCCTCACAGCAGTTGTGGATATCATACTCGACGGTGACCTCTTTCTCCTGTGCGTTTATCTTCACATTGGATACGCCTTTGACCTTTTTTATCTCTTTTTCCCACTGGGAAGGCCCTCCTGATTTCGGGCCTTCTTTGAATTTGATATTGTGATGTGTTAGCTCGGACATAAGGTGCCTCCTTCGGTTTTTGGCGGGTTTCTGCTGATATAGTCAGTATGGTCCAATGGCTTTTATCTAATTTATAAACCCCGACATTACGAGTATTTATTCTTTTGTCGCTGTTTTCTCCAGTATGGTCTTGCAAAAAATATCTACAAGAGACGGGTCAAAGTGCGTTCCGGCCTTTGTTTTTAACTCCGCAAGTGCTGTTTTTTTATCCAGCGCGTCCCTGTAAGGCCTGTTAGTGGTAAGGGCGTCGAAGGCATCGGCTATAGCTATGATCCGTGCATGGAGCGGGATGGCATATCCTTTAAGCCCCGCCGGATACCCCGTGCCGTCCAGTTTTTCGTGATGATAGAGGATAGCCGGTACGACGTCGCGCATCTCTTCGACAAAGCCTAATATCTTTGCCCCTATCTCGGGATGTGTCCTCATGGACTCTTCTTCTCCGTGGGAGAGAGACCCTCCTTTTCTCAAGATGGCATCGTCTATGCCTATCTTGCCTACGTCGTGAAGGACCGCGGCGAGCCTTAATTTTTCTTTTTCTTTCTCCGTCAGCCCAAGGGCACTGGCAAGCTCCAGAGAGTACTCTGCAACCCGTTTGGTATGGCCGCCCGTATAGGGGTCGCGGCTGTTAATGGCCTCAGCCAGGGCATGTGCCGTATGCACGAAGGTGTCTTTTAACTTCTTGTAGAGGTTGGCATTCTCTATTGCTACAGCCGATTGGCTTGCCAGCGCGCAGAAGATCTCTAATTCCATCTTTGAGAAGTTCTTCTTGTTTGATACACCGAGCAGACCGTAAGCCTCTCCCCTTATCTCAAGCGGGGCAAAGACCATATCGGAGAGCGAGGGCACGGCGGCCAGCAGCTCGTTGTAATCATCTTCGGATAGTAACTCTTTCATTTTGATGACCGTGCCTTTGTGCACGATACAGCGATCAAAGGCCATGACGTTACGCAGTTGCTCTGTCGGCAGTTGCCCATCTTCAAAGCCCAGGGAGTTGTAAATGCTCAGATCCTTTTTTGCACTGTCAAGGATCAGTATGATAACCCTGTCGGCCTTCATGAGCTCCGAGGCCTTTTCCATTATGACCTCGATGACCTCTTTGATATCAAGGGTGGAGTTTATGGCCTTGGTCAGGTCGTGTAGGCTTCTTATCGAATCTATTACTATATTGTTATTCATTTGCAGCTCGCTTTTTCGTAGTTGTGGCGTCTTGAATCCGTGCCTGTATTTAATGCGTTGGGTTTAACGCCTTTCTGTTGTATGTGTGGAGTCTGTGTTACGGATATTTACCTTTCTCAGACGCAGCGAGTTCCATACGACGTTGACCGAGCTGAAGGCCATGGCCGCCACTCCTATCATGGCGTGCAAAAGCCCGACCGCAGCTAAAGGAATGGCCACTACATTATAGAACCATGCCCAAAAGTAATTTTGTTTGATCTTTTTAAATGTCGCCTGTGAGAGCTTGATGGCGGTAACAACAGAGCTGAGGTCGCCCCTTACCAGAGTGATATCCGAGGACTCAATGGCTATGTCTGTACCGGTGCCGATGGCGATCCCTATATTTGCCTGTTTCAGGGCGGGGGCGTCGTTTATTCCGTCCCCTACCATCGCAACTACTCCGACCTCGGCCTGCAATCGCCTTATTTCCGCTACCTTGTCTTCCGGCAAGACCTCGGCCAGAACCCTGCTTATTCCCACCTTCGCTGCTATTGCCTTACCTGTTCTTTCGTTGTCTCCGGTTATCATAGCGGTCTGTATTCCCATCTTTTCCAGTTCCTTTATAGCCTGGATAGAATCGTCCTTCAAGGTATCGGCCACGGCGATGATGCCTGCAACTTTATTATCTATTATTACCAGCATCGCCGTCTTGGCCTCGTCCTCAAGGCGCGTCATAGTGTCTTTAACGGACGGCTCTATACCGGCCTCCTCCAGCAGTTTCGTGCTTCCTATCTGAACCTCTTTTCCTTCAAGCGTGGCCTTTACCCCTTTGCCGGTTATTGCCTCAAAGTTCTGCGGGGCGATCAGCTCTATGCCCTTCTCCATCGTGCCTTTTACTATGGCCTGGCCCAGAGGATGTTCGGAGCCGACTTCCACACTTGCCGCAAGACGCAGGAGTTCGCTCTCTTCGTAGCCGTCTATGGCAACGATATCGGTGATCTCTGGTTTTCCCTTTGTAATGGTGCCGGTCTTGTCAAAGACAATGGTATGGACGTCTTTTATGGTCTGAATGGCCTCTCCGTTTCTGATGAGGATGCCGTTCTCCGCTCCGATACCACTGCCTACCATCAGGGCCGTAGGGGTGCCAAGGCCGAGCGCGCAGGGGCAGCATATAACGAGGACTGCGATGCCTGCGTAGATTGCCAGTGTGACTGTTCCGAGCTCGGTATTTATCCATGGCAGAAAGGGCTCGGCCCATGTGATAATGCTTAAGAAAAACGCAGGAAAAATCAGCCAGGCAACTGTCGTAGAGAGGGCTATTATAAGGACGGCAGGCACCATATAGGCCGTTATCCTGTCGGCGAATTCCTGGATCGGGACCTTGGAACCCTGGCACTCCTCGACCATCTTGATGACCTGAGATAGGAAGGTATCTTTACCTACCTTTGTTGCCTTGACCTTTAAGAGGCCGTTCTGGTTTATCGTAGCACCTATGGCATCGTCGCCCTGCTGTTTTTTAACAGGCATTGATTCTCCGGTGGCCATTGACTCGTCTACTGAGCTTTTTCCTTCGACTATAAGGCCGTCGGTAGGGATCTTCTCGCCGGGGCGGACTACCATTACATCGCCTTCTTTGACCTCTTCTATCGGGATCTCAGTCTCTTTGCCGCTTATTATGATTCGGGCGGACTTGGCACCGAGTTGCAGCAGTTTCTTGATGGCCTGCGAGGCGCGGCCCTTGGCCTTTACCTCCAGATACCGCCCTACCAGATGAAAGGTAACGATAGTCGTTGCCATCTCCATAAAGCTTGCCGCAGGGAAGATAAAGACCGCAAAGCCCATCAGGTATGGAGGGACCGAACCGAAGGAGATCAGGACGTCCATATTTGCGCGGCCATGGCGCAGTGCCCGCAGTGACGACCTGTGGGTAGGCCAGGCGAGGATAAAGACTATTGGAAAGCCCAGAACCGCGACGATTATATTATAATACGGCAGCGGCGCAATCATGAAATGGATCATCATCATGACCATGATTACGGTCTCCGGGATAAGGGCGTAGGTCAGAAGTTTTTTCGCTTTATCGAGCTTTATCAGGTCTTTGTCTTTTTCGTCCTTTTCTTTTGCCCCCTCTCGCGACTTGACGACGCTGTAGCCGGTTCCGTCGATGACTTTTTCAAGGGCTGCGGTGTTGGTTAGAGCCGCATCGAACTCAACGGTTGCCTGCTCGGTGGCAAGGTTGACCGAGGCCGCAAGGACGCCCTTTGCTTTTTTAAGGGCCCCCTCTATGGTCTGCACGCAGGAGGCACAGGTCATGCCGCCGAGCTTGAAGGTTACCTTGTTAATAGTGCTCGGCACGTTATAGCCCGTATCTTCGATCTTTTTTATAAAGGCCTCTTTATTAACGATTTTGGGGTCAAAGGTGATCGTGGCCTTCTCGCTGGCGAAGTTGACGGTTGCTTTTTTTACGCCGCTGAGTCCGGTAAGGGCATTTTCTATCTTTGTGACGCAGGAGGCGCAACTCATCCCTGCCAGCGCAAGGGTGATCGTCTCGATGCCTTCGTTCTTTAAATTGTTATTTTTTTCTTGTTTTAGAGGGGGCTGCGCTCGCGCAGGGGGCTTCTGCACGGGCGCAAGCACGCCGGCCGGGTCGGCCTCGAATTTGTTTTTGCAATTTGCGCTGCAGAAGTAGTAGATAGTACCATTACAGGAGGCGTTCCCTTCCGAAGCTTCAGGCTCTATCTCCATTTTGCATACAGGGTCTTTGGCCATTTTAGTATCCTCCTCCAGTCTAAGACTGTTTACAGTAATCTTTTGCGCAATAGGCAGACAGGATACTTCCGTCTTATCCTGTACTTTCTACAGTCCAAGGCTGATTGCCGACTTCTAGTACGGAGATTTCACTATAGTGTTTTACCTCAGTGGCATCCCTTTTGTTCGTCATTATTTTGTTTTTCGTCGTTTTCCGGATCTTTTTTGTTCTCCGAAGCTTTTTCCTGCTTCTTACCGCCGCCGCAGCAACCGCCGCCCGTTATCATAAAATAGAGCAGGGCGCCTATTACAATAATCCATATAATTCCGCTGTAGCCACCCATTTTTTTAACCCCCTTTTACTTCATCCAGTTTTGCCCTTAGTTGTTCTTCGGTAACGCCGCCGGTAAATTCGAGCTTACCGTTAATGACTATGCCCGGTGCGGACATAAGCATGTACTTTCCCGATATTTCGGGGTGTTCGGCTACATCGATGAACTCTACCTCCAACTCGGGGTAGTCCGGCCCTATCTTCTCCAGTATCGCTTTTGCTGCTGCGCAGTGAGCGCAGCCCGGCATGGTCAAGAACTCGATTTTTATCATAGTACACCTCCGTTAAGTTTTTTTGTTTGTCTTTTCAGTATCTTTTTTTTGCCGGGGCACGGCGTGCGCACCCCGGCAAGAGTTTTAAGTGTCGTCGTCCGTTGGTTTTCCTTTCCTTCTTTTTTTGATGTAGTACCACCCGATAGGGAGTATTATGAGCCCTCCTATCGTGGGGAGGGCATAAATAGTCGTCTTTCTTGCTTTATCCCATACCCCTTTGCCCTGCGACAGGCCGACTGCGCACTGACCGCAGACCTGGTTGACTCCTTTGTAAGAGCCGAACTGTACTACCTTTCTGCAGAAGCATGCTCCGCCCTCCCACATACCGTCGGTCATGCATACTTTGCAGGGCGGTTCTATACAGCATTCATATTCCGCGGCTCCGCTTACATTTGAAAACAATGAGTTCCAGCCTCCGTGCAGGCCGGTGGTCAGAAGCCATTGGTGTCCGAAGAGTCCTATGGTGAGGATAATGGCACCGATAACCACCATAAACCAGCCGGAGATCTTATCTATTATGACTCTTTTTCTTATTAGTGCCTGTGTTGCGTTTACGCCTAGTATTGCAAGTATTGCGAGAAATATAAGAGGCGTGGCCCTTCCAACGCCGTGTATAGCGCCTAGTACCGATGCGTTGCCCAGATCTCCTACCGTTGCTATATAGGTGAGCAGGACGTAAAATGCCGGGTTCGGGCACGCAACCCCTGCGTTACCCAGAAAGAGGCCCATGAAGAGTGCCTTCAGGTAGTCCTGCCTGTCTACGATAAATGTTGGTATGGCCCTGCCCATGCTCGGGGCTGAGAACTTTATAAGCTTTAATGCCGAGAGGCCGAATATAAAGGCCGATATGCCTGCCACTACATACATGATCGTCGTCGCCCTGTCCATACCCAGGTATGAACCGGCCACTGCGATTACCACCGCGTAGATCGTTATTGTAATGGTCAGCCCGAGACCGAAGAGCAGGGCCATGAAAAACCCTTTTCGGTAGCCCTTTCCCATGCTCATCGGGACTATCACAAAGACAAGCGGGAAGGTGCAGGGCAGGGTGATCATGGACAGGCCTGCGGCATAGGCCAGGCCGGCCGTAACGGTCGTCGAAGGGTTGGTGGCCAGGTAGATCATTCCAAGGATAAAGACGGTAAAGAGCAAGAAGGCCAGAACAACAAGCTTTGATCTCAGTTTTCTATCTTTTTCAGATAAATCGATGTGTTCATCCATTGGTTTCCTCCCTTGTTTAAGAATTAGGAAAATCACCTTGCTCTATACCTCCACGGCTTTGCGGAGGTATAGAGCCGGATCTTTAGATTTATACCGCTTTAATGGTGCGGTGCAGCGTGGCGTTGTTCAGTGTCCTTCGCCGCAGTGCGCTACTCGTGGTATCATAAATCGCCTTATCATCTGAATCACCTCCTTATTTTTTTATTTTCTCTGTTTTTTCTCTGGATTTTTTGTCTTGTTGTCTTTGCTTGATATAGTTAGCTATTTAATACTGATACTTAATGATCGTGTGGGGCCGAGCCTTCGTCGTCGTGTTGACTGTCCGTTTCCTCGGTCTCCTCCATCTCTCCATGCCCACCACTACTTCCGTGGTCGTGTGCGCCGCCTTCCTCTTGCGGTACTGCCTGTACCGAGACGCCGTATTTGTAGACCATCATTCCTCCTTTGTCAGCTCCTATGGTCATGTTTCCGACCATTACAACGGCAAGGATAAAGTGTGCGGCCCTGCTCTTTGCAGAGAAGCGCCCGCCTACGGCTATCCTCCATATAGAGAGTATGAGTGCTATGGCCAGGACGACCAGGCCGTGGTTCTTGTGGCTGAGCATCAGCTCGTGTACGCCTGCGCCGTGCCCTACGCTGCTCTCTGCTATGAGACCTGTTATAACGGTAGCAACGGCCCCGAGTGTGCCGAGGTATAGCATCCATGTTGCGGCTGCTCTTAAGGACTTCTTATCCATTATAGCCCCGAGCAATTCCATAAGCAGGAAACCGTTGAGCAAGGCTATTGGAAAGTGCACGAAGAGTGGATGGATGTTTGCCATTTCAGCTATGCCCGGCAATATGCCTGAAAAGACTTCCATTTAATACCTCCTTTTACTAACGGTTCTTGTAGCGGGTTGCCGTTTGTTCCGATTCAAAGTATAAGGCCTCTGATTGAGCTCCCTGCACTATATACGCCTTGGCCTTGTCCACCTCTTTTCCTGTGACAGGATCGGTGGAGTAGCGTATGGAGCGGGTTTTCTGCAGGCGGGCCTTGCAGCCTTCGCAGCAACCGTAGTAGGTCTTGCCGTCGACTACCACCGGTATCTGTGGCTTTTTCATGACGCGGTCGGTCACCATGCAGACCTCGCTGGAGATTACCCTGGTTGCAG
Organism: Deltaproteobacteria bacterium; assembly: GCA_024278765.1. Classification (GTDB taxonomy): domain Bacteria; phylum Desulfobacterota; class GWC2-55-46; order GWC2-55-46; family DRQE01; genus JAJRSM01. Next base: position 16,560 of record JAJRSM010000041.1, read on the forward strand.
GGATGATGGAGACAGAGGCCTTAGCAGAGATGGAGTTCGTCTGCATGGCCATCATAAGTGCTAAAACCATGCCTGCTATGATTAAACCTTTTAAAGCCATGTGTTTAATGTCTATGACGAATGAGTCTCTCAATGTCTTCACCTCTTTTTTTTATTATTGATCTTGTCCTGGCAGCGGCGTAAGCCTGTGAGATAGATCTTTTAGAGCGTTATTACCGCTGCGTTTTGTTGCGACTTAATGTTTGTGTTTTTTCTTGTGGTTTTTCTTTTTATGGTCCTTCATCTTGTCATGATCCATACCTTTGTGATCCATCATTTTGTCGTGATCCATACCTTTCTGATCCATCATCTTGTCGTGATCCATACCTTTCTGATCCATCATCTTGTCATGGTCCATCATCTTTTTGCGATCCATATTTTCATGCCCTTGATCGCCGGCCATAGCAGGGGTTATTAATAAAACGCCCGCTAAAAGGGCAGCCATGACATATCCTGAGAATTTTATTTTTTTTTTCATCTTGATCTCCTTTTGTCTTCTGTGGTTACAGTGTTTTTGTTTTAATGGATAAATAATATCCGCGATCATCTCAGCTCCGGTCTTTAGTCAATGGTCGGGAGCAATGCGTCTTCACCCCACTCACCGGTCTTTATTTTAATTGCATGTTCTATATTGGTTATAAAGATCATTCCGTCGCCTTTTTGGCCGGTATAGGCGGTCTTCTGTATAATATCTACAAGCTTGACGACATCTTCATCCGAGCAGACGACCTCTATCTTTGCGATAGAGGCTATTTTTTCACAGAAGTCTATAGAGTAGCTCGCATCTTCCGGAATGTTTTTCCCGGTGCTCCGCATATTGATGACCGTGATCCCTGGCACTCCCGCTTCCTCAAGGCTGTTAATTACCTCTTCTGCCTTGAACTCCCGCATATAAGCTTTTATCTCTTTCATGGCGGCCTCCTGCCTTTAAGGCGGTTTTCTGTTACTTAACTTCTCCACCTGTTTTGTCATTCTTTTTTAGACCTTGTTCTTTCCACAGTGCATAGATGGCGGGTATGACGATCAGTGTTAGTATCGTCGCCGTTACCATGCCTCCGATCATAGGGGCTGCTATACGCTTCATCACCTGTGAGCCGGCACCAGTGCCCCACATAATCGGAATAAGCCCTAATATCGTCGATAGGACAGTCATCATCTTGGGGCGTACTCTTTCGGCCGCGCCCTTTATTATGGAGGCATAGAGATCCATTATTGTGTTCATCTTGCCTTTATTGTAGCTATCCTCATATGCGTGATCCAGGTATATGAGCATGATAACACCTGTTGAGGCCGCCACTCCCGCCAGGGCTATAAAACCGACCCCTACGGCTACGCTCATGTTGTAGTCCAGTAAATAGATGAACCAAATGCCTCCTACCATCGAGAATGGCAGCGAGAGCATGACTATCAGGCTCTCTGTTATGTTTTTAAAGTTAAAGTACAGGAGCAGGAAGATGACGATCAGGGTTATGGGCACTACTACCTTCAGGCGTGCATTGGCCCTCTGCATATACTCGTACTGCCCGCTCCAGACAAGTGAGTATCCTGCCGGCATCTCTATCTGTTCGTCCAGTATTTTTTTGGCTCTTTTTACGTACGTTCCTATATCCACCCCTTTTAGATCTATGTATATCCACGCGTTAAGCCGGGCGTTCTCGCTCTTTATCGCCGGCGGGCCTTTTTTGATGCTGATCTTGGCGACCTGGGTAATTGGTATCTGCGCCCCTGTGGGCGTTGGTATGAGTATACGTTTGAGTCCTGATATATTATCACGCAGCTCTCTGCTGTATCTCAGGTTTACCGGATACCTTTCAAGCCCTTCGACCGTAGTGGTTATGTTCATACCGCCTATAGCCGACTGTATAACGTCTTGAATGTCTCCGACGGTAAGGCCATAGCGTGCGGCCTCAAGCCTGTTTATATCGTAGTCCAGGTAGTTTCCGCCTACGACCCTTTCGGAGTAGACCGAGAGGGTCCCGGGGATATCCCTTACGACGGCCTCTATCTTTTTGCCCAGACTTTCAAGTACCTTAAGGTCTTCACCTGCGATCTTGATGCCGACCGGCGTCTTGATGCCGGTGGAGAGCATATCGATTCTTGTTTTTATGGGCATGGTCCATGCGTTGGTAACGCCCGGGAATTTGATGGCATTGTCCATTTCATCTATGAGTTTGTTTATGGTCATGCCTTTGCGCCACTCTTTTTTTGGTTTGAGACTTATCGTCGTCTCTATCATTGAAAGCGGTGCCGGGTCGGTCGCCGTCTCGGCACGGCCTACCTTGCCAAAGACGTGGTGAACCTCGGGAAAGGTCTTTATAATACGGTCGGTTTGCTGCAAGAGTTCCTTTGCCTTTGTGATGGATATGCCCGGCAGGGTCGTCGGCATATAGAGGATATCTCCTTCATTTAAAGGCGGCATGAACTCCGAGCCGATCTTTGAGTATGGAACGGCGGTAATCACAAGCGTCAGGATGCTCAGGATGATTACGCTCTTTTTGTATTTGAGCGTCAGGGAGACCAAAGGGGTATATAAATATTGCAGAAAACGGTTTATGGGGTTCTTTTTCTCCGCAATTATCTTACCTCTTATCAGGTAGCCCATAAGGACGGGTACTATGGTTACCGCCATTATGGCCGAGGCCGCCATTGCGTATGTTTTTGTAAATGCAAGCGGCTTGAAGAGTCGGCCTTCCTGGGCCTGAAGGGTGAGTACCGGCAGGAACGAGACAGTTATGATAAGCATGGCGAAGAAGATGGACGGCCCGACTTCTTTTGAGGCCTCCATGATGATCTGCCAGTGTTCTTTCTTCTCTCCGTTCTCCTTTGCGTGTTCTATATGTTTGTGCGCGTTCTCTATCATTACGATAGAGGCGTCTACCATGGCACCGATCGCTATGGCTATACCGGAGAGGCTCATTATATTGGCATTGAGTCCTTGATAGTACATGATGATAAAGGATATAAGTATCCCCAGCGGCAGCGTGAATATGGCCACTAGCGAGCTGCGAAAGTGCAGAAGAAACATGACGCAGATGATCGCAACCATTATGATTTCTTCGATAAACTTTTCTTTGAGCGTCTTTATCGCCCTGTTTATCAGTCCTGAACGGTCGTAGACCGTTATAATCTCCACGCCGTCGGGAAGCCCTTTTTTAAGCTCCTCGATCTTTATCTTTATGTTCTCTATAACGCTGAGCGCGTTCTCTCCGTAGCGCATGATAACTATGCCGCCGACGACCTCGCCCTCTCCGTTAAGCTCTGTAATGCCGCGTCTTAGTTCGGGGCCGATCTGTACGTGGGCTATATTTCTAATGGTGATAGGCGTGCCGTTATTGTCGATGCCGACTGCGATATTTTTTATATCTTCGACCGACTTTATGTATCCAAGCCCTCTTACCATGAACTCTGTCTCGGCCATCTCTACCAGGCGACCACCAACGTCATTGTTGGAGCGCTGAATGGCGTGCTTGACCTTGCTCAGAGGAATGTTGTAGAAGAGCAGCTTGTTGGGGTCTACCTCCACCTGATATTGTTTTACGAAGCCGCCGATGCTGGCAACCTCGGAGACGCCCGGGACGGTCTGCAACTCATAGCGCAGGAACCAGTCCTGTATGCTTCTGAGATCGGCAAGGTCGTTTTTACCTGTCTTGTCGGTCAGGGCGTATTCATATACCCAGCCAACGCCGGTGGCATCCGGGCCAAGGCTCGGGGTAACGCCCTGCGGAAGCCTTCCTGCGACGAAGTTCAGGTACTCAAGTACCCGGCTTCTTGCCCAGTACATATCCGTGCCGTCTTCAAAGATTATGTAGACAAAGGAGTAGCCGAAGAACGAATATCCTCTGACTACTTTTGCGAACGGCACGCTCAGCATGGCGGTGGTCAGCGGGTAGGTTATCTGATCCTCAACGACCTGGGGGGCCTGGCCCGGGTACTCGGTGTAGATGATGACCTGAACATCCGAGAGATCCGGTATGGCATCAAGCGGGGTATTCTTTACGGACATTATCCCCAGCCCTATTATAAAGACCGTAAAGAGGATGATCAGGAAACGGTTGTTTATGGAAAGTTCTATTATTTTTTTAAGCATTCGCTATGGGCTCCGATGCTTGTAATATATAGAGATATATTCAAGCTGAAAATATATATTTTATATGACCGTTCGAGACGGCCCGGACGGTTTCTTTTATAATTCATCGCTACACTTACTTTGCATGCGTTAGTGGTCCATGCCTTCATGGTCCATGTCTTTCATGTCCCCGTGGTCCATGTCCTTCATGTCTCCGTGGTCCATGTCCTTCATGTCCCCGTGGTCCATTTCTTTCATGTCTCCGTGGTCCATTTCTTTCATGTCCCCGTGGTCCATGTCTTTCATGTCCCCGTGGTCCATGTCCTTCATGTCTCCGTGATCCATGTCCTTCATGTCCCCGTGGTCCATTTCTTTGGTCTCGTCGCCAGCTGTTTTAGGCTCCAGCATCTTGGATATCGCTTCCTTTAGTTTGCTCTCGGAGTCAATAAGGAACTGGGCACTGGTCACGACCTCTTCGCCTTCATCAAGCCCGCCTTTGATCTCGTAGTAGCCGCCGGCCTCTATTCCGAGGTTGACCTCTTTTGGTATGAACTTACCCGCGCCGCGGGTGACCATGACTATATTTCTTTTGCCAGTGAGGATGACGGCCTCGGTCGGTATGACGACGCTTTTCTTCGCGCGCCTTGATTTGAGCATGACGTTTGCGAACATATCGGGCTTGAGCAGGCCTTTGTGGTTATCGAACTCAAGACGTACCTTTACTGTCCTCGTCTTTGCCTCCATGAAGGGGTTTATGAAGGTTACTTTCCCTTTAAAGAGCATGCCCGGTCTGGCGGTAAGCGTCATATCCGCCTCCTGGCCGATCTTTATCCAGGGTAGTTCATACTCGTAGATATCCGCGTAGACCCATACCTTCGAGAGGTCTGCTATTGTATATAGAGGCGTGCCCGGTTTTATGAACATGCCTTCAATGACATTTTTTTTGACTACCACGCCTTTGGCGGGCGAGTGGATATGTATGTTCTTCTTTATCTTTCTGCTCTCTTCAAGTTCTTTGATCTGGTGCGCCGGGACGTCGAGGAACTCAAGCCTTTTTCTGGCAAGTTCCAGCACAGATGAATCTCCGGACTTATCGTCCGAGGAGGTCTCTTCCTGAAAGTTCTTTGCCAGCAGAAACTCTTCCTGAGTAGAGACGAGCGTGGGGCTGTAGATCTCCAGCAGGTAGTCGTCTTTATTTACATCCTGGCCGGTAAAGTCTACGAAGAGTTTGGTGACCCAGCCCTCGACCTTTGTATTTACGTGGTATACGCGTTTTTCATCGTAGGTGACCCTGCCGACCGTTGTGATGGTCTTTGTGAGCCGCGCGGTCTTTGCCAGCGCGGTTCTGACCCCTATATTCTGGGCCGTTACCGGGTCTATTCTGACAAGTCCCGCTACGTCGCCGTCGTCGCCGTCTTCTTCATATACAGGGATAAGGTCCATGCCCATCGGTGATTTTCCGGGAGTGTTTCTTATATAATTCGGATCCATGGGGGCCTTCCAGTATTTCACCTTTCGCTCTTTTGTCGCTGTTGTCTTCTGTCCGTCCTGCGCAACACCCGACGCTGTAACTGCTGTTTGCCGCGCGCCCTGAAAGATATAGACCAGAAGCCCTCCTGCGATTATGCCGACCAGTATCAGTACTATATATATAAGAGGGCTGCGGCCCCCTTGTGAAGGACTATTCATTGTTATTCTCCTTTATGGCAAATCCTGCGGTAAGTTTTTCAAGCTCAGCGCTGTTTTTTTTGTAGTTTGACGACGCTCGGTAATAGGCCATCTTGAACTGAATGTGCATTATGCGCGGCTCAAAGAGGTCGGATAATCCGCCTTTGCCGTTCTTATAGGCTGCTTCGGCGGTCGTGATGAGTTTATCGGCCTTTGGTATAAGCGAGTCCGAGTAGAGCTTTACGAGTTGGTAGTTGCTCTGCATATCTATATAAGAGGTCTTGGCCCTTGCGCTGAGGTTGTTGATGAGAGCTGTTTTTGCCTGCTCTGCGCCAAGGCGTGCGAGCCTCGCTTCAGCCCTGCCGCCCTTGTTCTTTTTGTGCCAGATCGGAAGCGTGATCGCCAGCGTTGCTGCTACGGCGTCTTTGCCGCCGTCCTTTACGCCGGTCATCTCGGGCGAGCCTATCTCGGTATAGTTCAGGCCTATTCGAAGGGCCGGGCGGGTCTTAAGGCGTGCGAGTCTTTCCTTTAGAATGCTTTTTTCGATCACGACAGCACTTGCCAGAAGCTCTTCATTGTTCTTCAGTTCTGTGTAAAGTTCGTTGAGCCTGATCTCAGGGGCCTCTACCCTGACTTCTGTGAGCGGACCTATACGGCTTTCCGGCTCCAGGTTAAGGAGGGTGTTGAGGTTACTAGCGGCAGCCTCTCTGAGCTCGCCGAGCAGTATCAACTCGTACTCTGCATCGGCAAAGCGGGTCTCTGCCTCTATAACGTCGTAGAAGTCGGTCGAGTCGACCAAGTATTCGTTGCTGCGGGCCTTTGTAAGGTGCTTGTAGAGCCGGGTCTTCTCTTTTGCGAGCTCTGTTGCCCGATCAAGGTAGTAGAGCTCGAAGTAGGCCTTCTTAATATCCAGGACGAGCTGGCGGGTGGCATTATCGAACGCAAGGCGCGCTATTATCGCGTCTTTACGTGCTACCTGCCCTCTTGTTTTGAGCGTGCCCGGGAAGGGTAAGTTCTGAGACAGCTTGATAGACCGTTTGATTGGTCCCCGGCGCGTCTCTATCTCCTCGATGGGCTGAGTGTAGGCGAGCATAGGGTCGTCAAGCGAGCGGGCCTGTGGATACTTCTCTATTGTCTTCTGCCATGCAAAGCGTTTTGCCTTGATGGCGGGGCTGTCTCTGAGGCCTTGTTCTATCAAGGTCTCAAGCGTTACTGCCGCCGGGTTTTCTGTCGTGGCCGCCGCGCCGCTGTTATTGCCTGCGAGGGCAGGGGCGGCGAGCATGATCGAAAGGCCGAGGGTCGCCATCGCTACAATCGTACGCAGTAGGGAGGCTCTAGCATATAAGGTCATTATAATTCTCCTGGTAAGGCAGTCGTAAAAAAAACGGACTACCAGTGCTCAATTCATTTAATTAAAATGCGAGTGAAAGAGTCTTAGGAGATGAAATTGGGTGGATCTGGGATTTTAGTAAGAAATGCTGCTGTGAGGTTTATGTTTTTAGAGGTAAGGAAGTCGCTTAATGTCGCGTAGAAGGCCGCTGAGGTCTTTGCTGTGACAACGTTCTGGGTTTGGCAGAAGCCTGCGCCGCAGTCGATGCAACTGCTCGTCTGGGCTTCGTTGCCTTGGTTTGTGGGGTCGTTGGAATCGCTGGAGGATTCGCTGGAACCTGTATTGCAACAGCTGTGTGTCTTTTCGCTGGAGCTTTTGTGGTCGCTGCTTTTTTCCGCTTTTGCGGAGTGGCTATGGTTGCAATTGTCTATCTTCTTTTCTATGCCGACGTCACCAAATCCGTGCGCCGAATTATCGCAGTGTGCCATCGCGACCGTGCCGGAGGCGGCTACCGTAAAAAAGGTGACAAGCAAGATCACAAAATATCGCTTTAAGGTACTCATAATTTGAATATTAGCATAGCTGGGTATTTTTACAAGGGTTTTTTGTCTTGCAGGCCCGGCGCGTGTAAATAAAGGCGTTACAAAAAACCGTTAAGGCCCTTTTACTTAAAGAAAAAAATATGTAACTGCTTTTTCTATGCTACTATAAGAAAGTTTATAATTAGTATCAGGATGGTTATTTAAGTTAGCCAAAATAGAACGTTAACTATGAAGAGAATCCAGGAGAGAGAAAGAAAGAGCAATGAAGTTTAATACATTAGATCTACATGAAAAGATGCTGCTTGGTATTGAGGATGCGGGCTTTGAAAAATGCACTCCAGTGCAAGAGCAGGCCCTGCCCGAGTCCTTACAAGGCCCGGATATTATAGTGCAGTCACAGACTGGCACAGGTAAGACAGCGGTCTTTATTACGACTATTTACAATAGGCTTATTGTTGGTGGCAAGGATAGACCTAAAGGTGCACGCGCTCTGGTCATGGCACCGACGCGTGAACTGGCCTTGCAGATAGATACCGAGGCTAAAAAATTAGCCACGCATCTGCCGTTTCGTTCAATTGCGATCTACGGTGGTGTTGAGTATGATAAGCAGGTCTCGGCCCTGAAAGAAGGTGTAGATCTCGTTGTCGCCACGCCGGGGCGTATGATAGACCTTTATAAATCCAAATCACTCTCGCTTAAAGATATTGAGATATTTGTCGTTGACGAGGCCGACCGTATGTTTGATATGGGCTTTGCCCCGGATATCAGCTATATCGCAAGCCGTCTGCCAAAGGGTAAAGACCGCCAGACCATGCTTTTTTCCGCTACAATCGACGAGAACGTCCACAGGTTGGCGGCTCGCTATATGAAGCCCGACCCTGTCGTTGTTGAGATAGAGCCGGAGCAGGTTACGGTCGATAAGATCGATCAGAAGGTCTTGTATCCTTCTAATGAAGAAAAACTAATTATGCTTATGGCGCTGCTAAGGCGTCCTGATGTTGAGCGTGCGATAATATTCTGTAATATGAAGCGTACGGTAGAGATGCTTGAGTGGAAGCTCTCAGAAAATGATTTCTTGGCGATGGGACTTACCGGTGACGTCAGCCAGAGTAAACGCCAGCGCATTATAGACGATATGAAGGCCGGAAAGCTAAAGATCCTCGTTGCGACCGATGTCGTTGCACGCGGACTTCACGTTGAAGACATTACGCACGTCTATAACTATGATCTGCCGCAGGAGGCCGCAAGCTACGTTCACCGCATCGGTAGGACGGCACGTGCCGGAAAGAGCGGTAAGGCCTATAGCCTTGTGTGTGAAGACCATGCATTTAACCTGCCCGAGATTGAAAAGTATATCGAGCGTAAGATCCCGGCTGAGTGGATAGACGAAGAAGATATGCTTAAGGACAAGGCAGGGCCGTATAGAAGCCGTGGCGGAAGGTCCGGGGCGAAGGGGGCTTCGGGTAGAGGGGACAGGGGGGGCAATAAGGGCGGAAAAGGCGGCATGGGCCAAGGCCGGAGCCAGAAGAAGTCATCTTCAGCTAGAGGTCCTCGTAAATCAGGTGTTTCTGCTTCCAGTAGTTCGGTATCTTCTAAATCGGCTGGTAGCGGTAAGAGCACGGCACCAAAACCGAAGCAGTCACAGCAAAAGCGTGACAGGTCGGATAAGACTGTAGATAAGACTGTAAATGATAAGGCACAGGCGGTGAGTGTCGCAGAAGCCGGTTCTGAAGACCAAAAGCCAGGTGTAGATGCTGTACGTCCAAAGAGACCAAGGCGTAGCCGTGGTACAGGGCGCGGTGGCAAAGGGACGGGTGCTGGCAGTTCTGGCAGTGATAATAAAGATAGTCAAGAAGATCTTAAGGCCGGTAGCGGCGATAGTAAAGGCGCAGAGACTGGGATAGAAGCTACTCGTAGAGAAGGTGAAGGTGCCCCTAAAAGGCGTAGCCGTTCAAGGCACCTCAGAAGACGTCTGCAAGAGGGGCGCAGCAACAGCGATAAAACTGCGTTGTCATCGGCATCTGCACCTGACGGTGCTACGCCGTCGTCTCGTGCTACCAAGCCACATTCAAGGGCTGGTAAGGGTAGGGGTAGGACTCAAGGTGCGAGAAACAAGGTGACTCAGGGTGCCGCGCGAGATGCTCGTCTTGGCGGTAGCATAGGTAATACTTCTAAGCGCAGCGTTGGTAGCGCACTTATAGAGAGTCAGACCAGCGGCACTGCCGCTGGCAGTAGTGCTGTGCCAACCTCAGGTGATGTAAAGCCGAAGAAAAGTGTCTTAAAGCGAATAATGAATGTTTTTGGTAGAAAATAGCTGGCTAGAAAGTAATATCAGGTAAAATAGTTAGAAATTAAATCAAGACCTCATGCCCCGCGGCATGAGGTCTTGTTAAAAAGAGGCCTTGATCTTAGAATTTGTAGCCTGCCTTTATTAAGGATGCTGAAAATCTTTAGGTTAAGGCCTCTTTTTTCAGAAAGCCTTTCAATTCCGCAGTCATCACTGTATATGATTTAAGTTATATATGTAATAGCTGGAATGGTAACATTATATATTGTATTTTTCAGTAGTTTTTTTTAAGTCTTTGTAAAATCCTCCGATATTATATATATGAAGTTCTTCCCGGTCATATTCTGACCCTGTCTTGGCCCTTTAGAGCATCCTATATTACTATCTTTCAGAGTGGAGTATTCCTTTCTTTTTTTCTTCTGGTTTACGGCTACTACGCCATGTATTCATTTTATGTTGATGCGGGCTTTTACCCGTACGGCTTTAAATTGTTGAGCTTTTTTTTGGTATGTGGTATGTTCTGATTAAATATTCACATGTGATTGTCTTGCTTGGTTGCTTTTCAAGATAGGTGTGACATGTTCTTTAGTGGTATTATCTATTGCTAGATACGTGGTCGTATAGGTTTATTATCAATTAGGTCAAAGAGGACTTTGGTCGCGGCTATGAACAACTATGACGGCAAAAAAACAGGTCAAGGGGTGAAGTGGCGCTATTTCATGGTCGTTATCGTCTTATGGACCCTTATTTTGGGTATATCGCTAGCCTGGAATATCTACAGTTCCAAGCGAAATAGCCTGGATAATGCCCGTATCGAGGCCGGTACGGTCTTTGAGCGTAACCTTATCTTCAGACGGTGGAGTGCCGAGCACGGTGGCGTCTATGTCGCCGTTGGCGGAGATATAGAGCCCAACCCCTACATTTCAAATATCGCAGAGCGTGATGTCAAAACACCCTCAGGACGTACTCTTACACTGCTCAATCCCGCATATATTATGCGCCAGACCTATGAGATCGCTGAAAGAGAGACTGGTGTGCGCCAGCGTCTTGTAAGCTTGAACCCTTTAAATTCGGAAAATCTCCCTGATAAGTGGGAGCGTAGTGCCCTTATGTCTTTTAATAAAGGCAAGTTAGAGCTTAGTGCTGTTGAGCTTATGGATGGTGACGAGTATATGCGTTTGGTACGTCCGATAAAGGCCGAGCAGAGTTGTCTGACCTGCCATACGTCTTGGAAGGCTCGCGGTAAGAGTATTCAGGCAGGGCTTAGTGTCTCGGTCCCTCTGAAACCTTTTCGTGCGGCTGCTCGTGAGAGTATCTTCTGGCTTTGCCTTGTTCATGCGGCACTCTGGATTGTGGGGCTTTTAGGGGTAGTTGTAACTTGGAGGGTGCTTTATCAGAGTGAGATAAAGCGCCAGGTCATTGAGGGCGCTTTAAGAGAGAGCGAGCAGCACTTTAGTACGGTATTTAAAGAAAGTCCGGTTGGAATGTTTATTGTTGATATGGACTATAATCTTGTAGATATCAATGCCGTGCTTTGTACGACGCTTGGTTGCAGCAGAGAAGAATTTAGCATTTCTACCTTGATCAACTGTATATGGCCAAAGGCCGCGCATGGCGATATCAAGCGGATATTTGGTGAGATGTTCTCTGAGAGTCGGCCTTTTTTCAAGTTGGAAAAGAGTTGCCTTAAGTGCGGTGGCGAGGGTTTCTGGGTATCACTGACCGCCTCAATCCTGCATGATGATAACGGGAAGGCCCTGTACGGGCTTGGGATGGTTGAGGATATAACCGAGCGTAAGGAGGTCGAGGCCGGGATGCGCAGGATTCGCGCCGACCTGGAGCTGCGAGTAAGTAAGAGGACCAGGGAGCTTACAAAGGCCAATGAGGCACTTCGCAGTGAGATCGTCGAAAGAAAAACTGTTGGCGATGAACTTATACTCTTTAAGCGTCTCATCAATGGCTCTAATGATTGTATAGCGGTTATTGACTTTGAGAGTGGGCGTTATCTGGAGGTCAATGATAAGTTATGTGAAAGTCTGGGTTATGAAAGGGATGAGCTTGCCAAGATGAATGTATCTGAGGTAAGCTCTATTATGAAAAACAGCGAGGCCTGGAAAATAGATAAAAAACTGCTGAAAGAGACCGGTGTTATGCATAGGGAAGGCGAGTTTCTGCGTAAAGACGGTACTAGTTTCCCTGTTGATATAAATGTAAAGCTTATAAGCCAAGGTGCGAAAAAATATATCGTAAGTATTGCAAGAGATATTACCGGGCGCAAGCAGGAGGAGGTTGAGCGCGAAGAGATCAAGATGCAGTTGCAACGTTCGCAGAAGCTTGAGGCCGTCGGAAGGCTCGCCGGAGGCATAGCCCATGACTTTAATAATATACAGAGTGCTATTAAGACAATGGCAAGTCTCGGGATGCGCAGCCTTGATAAAAATAGCAATGGATATGAACACTTTAAAAAGATAGATGAGGCGACCAACAGGGCCTCAAATCTGACCAGCCAGCTGCTTACATTTAGCCGTCATGGGAAAAAGAATTTTGTAAATATAGATATCTGCAAGGTGACCAGCGAGGCCCTGGACCTTATACGACCTCTTATAGGAGGGGGCATTGAGGTTGAGTTGAACATGGGTGATAACGGTATGGTGGTAAATGCGGATAAGGGCAATGTTGAGCAGGTAGTAACCAACCTGGTGCTTAATGCTAGAGATGCAATGGCCGGGCGAGGAAGGATAGTGATAGCTCTGGAAAAGGTCAGTCTGAGCGATGATAGCTCCGTGGGTGCGAGCAATGGTCGGGCAGGGGACTTTGTCTGCTTCAGTGTGGAAGATACCGGCCACGGCATAGCCCCGGCGGATATGGAGCATATCTTTGAGCCTTTCTATAGTACCAAGGATAGAGACAAGGGGGTTGGGCTGGGGCTAGCAGTTGTCTATGGTATTGTAAAGGATCATAACGGTTTTATAGATCTTTCAAGCCATCCTGGAGATACTATATTCAGCATTTATCTGCCGATTGCCGACGGCCCTGTTTTGGAAGAAAAAGAAAAAGTTGTGTGCGGTGATACATCTGCGCATTCAGGTGCTAAGATCATGCTTGTAGAGGACGATCAACTTGTAAGCGACTCAACCTCTATGATCCTCCAGTCTGAGGGTTATGAGGTGGTTACGGCAAAAGACAGCACAGAGGCCAAGGGGCTGTATGCCAGCGAGGGTGGTAAAGTGGATCTGGTTATCAGCGATTGTATGCTTCCAGGTAAGGCGGGCCATGAGTTGCTCTCGGAGTTGGCCTTGATGGATGGTTATTTCAGGGGTCTGCTCTACAGTGGTTATCTGGATAAGGAGGCCAAGGATCTTTGGATAAACGGCAAGGCTGTACGCTTTATTAAAAAACCATATGAGGTCGACGAGTTTTTAATGGTGATTAGTGAGATACTCTCAGAGCCGTAGGGTTTGTGAAGTTATCTCTGTTGATATTAAATTTATAGAAGACGGCTTGTCATGCAGTATTGCTTGATGAACTACCAGCCTTGCTTGATTGCCATGATGCCAAAATAGAGTACTAATGGTATCCAACCCCAGCGCCATAACATTTTAAATGCTTTGTCCAGATTCATTGATTTTCTCCTGAAGATAATGCCTAGTAGTCTTATGACTACTTTTAAGGTTGGTAATTTAACATATTCTTCTGGCAGTGTATAGCAAAATAGGTTTGTAATCTTTAAAGGTTTTTCGTTTTCTGCCGAAAGAAAAATAATAGTAGCTAATTGGGAAGTTTAAAGAAACAAAAAATCTAAGGAGGAGAATCATGGCAAAGTCAGTAAACGCACTTAAGGCTGTTCTTAAAAAAGAAATTGCTCTGCTGGAGAATATTAAGGATACCTTGACAATTATGGCTCATAAAGAGTCCAAGGCATCACTTAAAGAGATAGCAAAGGCAAAGAGAACTGCCATCAGCGCGTATAAAAAGATTATAAAGGCCAGCGAGAAGTGTCCGGCTATTAAGAAGCCTGCCGCTAAAAAGGCAGCAACAAAGAAACCGGCTACCAATAAGAAGGCAGCATGTAAGACAAAGAAGTCAGCGTGCAAGACTACGGCCAAGAAGAAGACGGCAGCTAAGAAGCCAGCGGCCAAAAAAGCTGTGACAAAGAAACCGGCAGCCAGGAAAGTGGCTAAGAAGAAACCTGCTGCTGAAAAGCCTGCTGCTAAAAAAATCGTTAAAAAGAAAAAATAGTTATTAGGATCAGTGATTTATAGAAAACTTGAACAGGGGTGGCTCGCCACCCCTGTTTTTTTGTGGGTTTTGTAAGGAGGTGGACTTCCCTCAGTTTAGTAGACAACTACCCTTTACCTGATGAAGCCATTTCAAAGTCATGCGGGCTCAGCTGACCGAGGTAGCTGTGACGCCGGGTTTTGTTGTAAAAGACCTCGATGTAATCAAAGAGGTCAGCC
>JAJRSM010000042.1 GCA_024278765.1 Deltaproteobacteria bacterium
ACCATAATAAGACTTATTGCCTCGCGCTTGAACTCACGGTCAAAACTCTTACGACCTCGTTTCTCTTCCATCTGAACACCTCCTATGGTAGCTTTTTATCACTAACCTTTCGATGTGTCCACTAAACAGGGGCAAGGGCATCCTTTCTCAAGTTCTTTAAACACCTCTTCTGCGTGTTTATCAAAGTTGGCGTGTTCTTTATCTATTCTTTTAAGTTTGCCAAGCACATGTGAGAATTCTTATTTAACATCATTTGAATGAGCTGAATCCATGCCTCGCTGGGCGATCACCTCTGCCTGTTTGATCTCCTCGTCTACCAGAGTTGCAAATTTTTCAAATTCATGGATAGCCTTCTGAGCCTTTTCAGTCTCGTTCTCGGCACTGTAACGTAGTACTTGCTCTAATAAACGGGCCTGCTCCAGCTGATTAATAGTAATCTCGGTTGTAATCTCCATCATAGGCATATCGTTTTCTGCGATATCCCTGATTTCTCCGATAATATTAGACATTTTTGCAAAACTAAAAAGCCCTACAATCAGTATAAGCCCTAAAATAATAGCCATGACACCGGAAATTCTATAGCCTACCTTTACATTGTTTAAAACGCTCATGACTTGCCTCCCCCCTTGTTTGTCCGAATGCATGCTAACTCAGGATTGTTAAGAACACAGAATGAAATAGTAAGCCTCCAGATGTACGCTATGTACCCCTAAATACCGCGCTCACTCATAGACGATCAGCAGTAAAGTCAAGTATTATTTAGTTTTTCTATCGATGGCGTAATGCGAAAATTGTCACGTTTTAACGGACGAGGAGCCAGGTGAAGATGTGTTTTGCTTCGGTGTAAAATATAACAAAGAAATGTAGCCATTAATAAGCTTTGCTGGTGGTGCTGTTATTAATGGCTATCTGTACCAAAGCTAGAAGACATTTAGTGCCGAGCTGATGATCGTGAAAACCTAGTCGCATGTTGATATTGATATTTCTGGTCGCTCGCCGTTGAGCCCCAAGAAAGTTATATTTGCTACAATTCCACCTATATTTTTTATCGGCGTTTTTCTCGAAAACTTGACATCAGTATCCTGTTTAACTGTTATTATTTTTTTACAATCTTATGCGCTGCGCTAAAGGCTTGATTCTGTTAGCGTAAATAATTTTATTTTCAATGTCTTAATGAGGCAGTGATATTTTTTACAAGAATTCTAAGTGGTTTTGTCTGGTTTGATGAGCTATTTTATAGTGCTATTTAGGACTATAAAATAGTTATTTTTATTGGCTAATCGAAGTTAGATTTATATTTTTAAGTATCTGATAAAGAATATTGCTGCGGATTTGTATCTGAGTAGGTAGTGTTTTCAGGTGAATAAGCACAAGATGAAGTGGTGGGAGGGGCGCATAAACAGGACTTGAAACTCTGCTTTAATGATGTTTTACTTTTCTGGAACTCTAGATTTTTTTTTAATTGTCTTTATTAAAGTTATCTAAGATAAATTTAATTGTAGTCTGCTCATTTTCATTGGTAGAGCGCAGTATTTTGAGTAGTTTGCCAAGGCATATTAATTCATCAGGCGACAAATCAGAGATTGTCTCAAGTGCTGGCAATGATTTGTCCAGCTTGTAGTCGTATGGAAGGACTGACTCTGCCGCTACCGAGGCTGTAAATTCTTGCGTCTGATAATCAGGGCTCTGCATATGGCCTGTGCCCCATAAGATCCAGTCCACTGAGAGGTTGTATATAGATGCAAATTTAATTACCAAGCTTGTTGGCACTTGATTTCTTTTTTTATAATTGGCTATTGCCTGCGGTGTTATACTTAGTGATTTAGCTATTTGAGATGAATTCTTCAGATTGGCCGCAGACTTCATTCGTTCTATTACCTCGATAAATGTTATATCCACTGTTCTATCTCCTTTGATATAATAAGTTTTAAAGTAAGAATGTAGTTAAGTTGTGTCGTATATACTACCCTTATAGTATACTGCGAAAATTATTAAAGGTCAAATATTATTGTTAGAGACTAAATTCACACACAGCGTGAATTTAGTCAATTGGTTCTTGTAAAAAGGAGGTTTTTTTGTTATGATTTTTTTATCATTGTATCTATTTTGAGAAAACTCATCTTTGCTATTAATTTACTTTTATAGGCCGTCTCCTTAACTATGCGCAAAGTTAGTTTGTTGTAATTTGTGCCGTCAAGGAGACGTAATGCTGGGGTGGATCAATGAACACGGAAGTATCAATAGCAAAAATAACCCGTCCTAATCTGCACAACATCTATCTTCGTGATAACTTCTTTAGTATTCTCGACAGTTGCCTGGATAAATCGGTAATATGGATTACCGCACCTCCGGGTGCGGGTAAGACTACTCTGGTAAGTAGCTACATAGAGTCTCGTAAGCTCGGGTGTCTGTGGTATCAGGTAGACAAACGGGACACAGATCCTGCGACCTTTTTTCATTATATGGGGGAGGCCGCGCAGCTCGGTGGTTCGCGTAAGAAAATATCATTGCCGCACCTTACCCCGGAATACCTGCAAGGCTTGCAAGTCTTTGCACGCGAATACTTCCAGCAGCTCTATAAAACTTTTAAGAAAAAATCAGTAATAGTTTTTGATAATTATCAGGATACTACCTCTGAATCTGCACTTCACGATCTTATCCATTCAGGGATTGGCTCTGTGCCAAAGGGTCTTAATATTATCATCATAAGCCGCACACCTCCTCCTCCAATACTTTCGCGTATGAGACTTAATCAGCAGATGGAGGTTATTACCTATGACGATCTGCGTCTGACGACCGAGGAGGCCCGGGGGATAGCAGTGGTAAGTGGAAAAACCGATGTCTCGGAGGCGGAAATTCACGATATGCTCGCTAGGACCGAGGGGTGGGCAGCCGGCCTAGTCTTGATGCTGGAGAGTGATAACAGGGAAAACTTTTCGAATGAATACGTAGACTGCCACAATGCCTCCGCTACTTTTAAATATTTCGCAGGTGAGTTTTTTGAAAATCTTGATATAGAACTGCAAGGGTTTTTGCTAAAGTTATCGGTCTCTCCTGTAATAACAGCAGAGATATCGCGGGAGCTGACAGGGGATCCGCGTGCCGAGCGTATTATCTCAAGGCTTGTACAGAAAAATCACTTTGTCCAGAGCCACCTTGGACGTCATGCGAGTTACCAGTTGCATCCGCTATTCAGAGAATTTATCTACGCAAGGCTTAAGGCTACGTCAAGTGCTGCTAGCCTGTTAGAGCTTGAGCGCAAGGGCGCAAGGCTTTTGGCCGAGAACGGTTATATCGATGACGCAGTTGAGCTTTATCATAAGGTCGGTGATACCGAGGCTCTGGTGGTACTGGTCTGCGAGCAAGCACCGCTTTTGCTGGAGCAGGGGCGGCATGAAACAATAAATGACTGGCTTGGTTATCTGCCGGAAGAGATACAGAGATCCAAGCCATGGCTGTTGTTTTGGAAGGGAAGTAGTTACCTTCCTTATGATCAGGGCACTAGCAAGCATGCTTTTGAACAGGCCTTTGAAAGCTTCTATATCAGCAAGGACGCTGCCGGAGTCTTTCTGAGTTGGGCCGGTGTGGTTGACGCAACAATACATGCCTTTGATGATTTCAAGGGACTTGACCGTTGGATCAATCTCCTAGACGGGCTCATTACGGAGTTTCCTCAGTTCCCATCAAAAGAGATAGAAGAGAGGGTCTCTTTCTGTATGTTTGTGGCCTTGTCATTTCGCAGACCCCAGCACCCGGGTCTGAGGGTATGGCTTGATAAGGTCTGTGCTATTGCAGAGGTGACGACCAATAAGAGCTTGCTCGTGCCGATTAACCTTTATCTGGTAGATTACTACCTGTGGGTTGGGGATATAAAGAGGGCTAGTTCCATAACCGAGCGGCTCTCGAAGATAACGAGCAGTGGGCATATTCCGCCGTTTGCTAAGATTGCAATTAAGCTTACTGAGGCACTGAATTGCTGGTATCAGGGTGATTTAGAGCAGTGTATTGAGACGGTTAATGAGGGGCTTGAAATCTCAGAGAAGAGCGGGGTAAAGGTCTTTGATTATTTCTTGTATGGGCACGGCGTCGTCGGTGCACTTACAGGTGGAGATCTCGACGGTGCAAAGAAATACCTT
The DNA here is from genome assembly GCA_024278765.1 of Deltaproteobacteria bacterium. Lineage (GTDB taxonomy): Bacteria > Desulfobacterota > GWC2-55-46 > GWC2-55-46 > DRQE01 > JAJRSM01. The sequence continues at coordinate 4,137 of JAJRSM010000042.1, forward strand.
GCAAAGGCCGCTATGGTCATGGATGAGAGAAAGCGGTTTTGCAGGTCGTATTATCATCATCTCGTGGCCTGCCATAAACTCTTAGAAAAAGATCTGGCAGGTGCACTGGCCCATGAAAGGTTAGCCCTTGATCTAGCCATAGAGTTGGGTGCTCCTTTTGCTGAGGCCATGAGCCGCATGGGGTTGGCTCTATTGAATCAAGAACTAGGAGAAGAGTGCAGGGCAGTAGAAGAGGTCGCCCTAGCGCGAGAGCTTGCGCATACAATAAATAGCCACTTGATTGAGTATGTAGGATATCTGTTTGAGGCCTATTTTGCTCTGGAAGGAGATAAAAGAGAGCTGGCCACTGAGAAGCTCAGAGAGGCGATGGCACTTGGTAGTAGGCATGGATTTGTTAATTTTCATATGTGGCGTCCGGATATAATGGCCAGGCTCTGCATCCTTGCTCTTGAGGAAGATATAGAGGTACAGTATGTAAAGACACTCATTGAAAAGCGTGGCATTTTTCCTGAGCAAGCACCACTTGGTATCGGGAACTGGCCGTGGAAGGTTAAGGTATTTGTAATGGGGCAGTTTACTATAGTCAAGGCCGGCACCCGGATGAAGTTCGGTAGAAAGGTGCCGAAAAAACCAATGGAGATGCTAAAGACTCTGATCCTGCACGGCGGAAAGAGCGTCTCTGAGCAGGTAATATCAGATGCCTTATGGCCGGACGCTGATGGTGATAGTGCTCACGTCGCCTTTACAACGACACTGAAGCGTCTGCGTAGTACCCTTGGCATAGATAACGTCCTGCAGTTAAGCAACAGCCAACTTACTTTGAATCCGTCTTGTTGCTGGGTAGATGCATGGGAGTTTGATTATATAGTAGGGAGGGTGGATAAAGACTCTAGAGATGGAATGACCGAGGAGACTGTCCGCCTGCTTGAAAGGGTTATCACGACCTTTGCTGATGATTGCAGTCTTCGTTCCGATCAATCGTCTTTGGCACTTGCTTTTAATGAGCGAATGAGGAGCAAGCTTATTCGCTGCATAATAAAGCTTGGGGCTCATTGGGAGGAGACCAGCAACTCTGATAGGGCTGTGGAGCTCTATAAGAAAGGGCTTGAGGTCGATAATCTATCCGAAGAGCTCTATCAGAAGCTAATGATGTGTCAGTACAGACTGGGGCGCAGAGCCGAGGCCTTAGCCTTGTTTAAATACCTGTCAAACCTGTATTCCGATATGCTTGGCATAGAGCCATCTTCAAAGACCAAGAAAATCTATCGGGGCATCTTTAACTCTTAGAAGAGGGTTATATTTTAAGAAAGACGTAGTAAGATATATTTTATAGAGACCTACTCAGGCGATAGCCGCTGTTATCTTTTTATTTTGGATGACAGCGGCTATCGCCTTTTTTTATGCGCTGCGCCTAACGTCCTTACCTCCTTTACCACTCCAAAAAACTCAATATCTCTAGTCTTTTCACTTTTCTCTACTTAAATACAACCTGAGTTAAATACGTCACCAATCTGTCAGTACTCCTTTGGTATTTGTAAGGCATAGGCAGTCGTACACAGAAAGAAGTAGCAACATTTGAATAACTCATAGCTGTGTAAGGAGGGATTGTTTTGATGGAAAGTCAGAGCGCATCAGTGGAGTACAGGCTGAAAGATGAAAAGAAAGAATATTTTAAAGGTCTGGGGCTGCGGGTAAAAAGAGTTCGTGAAGAGCACGACCTTAGTCAGGCTGAGTACGCATGCATTCTTAGTGTGGAAAGCAAAGAACTCGCCAGGATTGAGCTTGGAAAGAGCAGGCCGGATATTAAGTTGCTCTTTAAGGTAGAGAGCCATTTTGAGGTCAATGATGACTGGTTGATGACAGGTCGCGGCAGGGTCTTTGAAAAAGAGAACTGGAAGGAAACAATCGAGAATGATCTTCAGTTTTTGAAGATGTACAACCGGCTGGAAGATGCGGGTAAGAAGCGAATGATCAATGTCATAAAGGTTTTTTTGCAAGACGAATACTTGGAGAGGCAAGAGTTGAGCTAGACAGCGTACAGAGCCAAGAGCTGAGTAAGTCTAACTTACAGATTATTACCAGACCATTTTAGTGCACTGAATGCTCAATGACAACTGAGGGAGGAGTTATGAAGAGCAAAAGTCTGTTGATTAATTATTCCGGCTATCCCACGACACCAAACGCATTTATGCCAGATAATGGCCTAGCGGTCCTGGCGGGTTCGTTGATCAGTAGTGGTCACGAAACGACGATTATGGATTATAACACCCTTGATGTCATGCAGCTTCTTCCGCAAAAGTACGGTGAAAGGTTATTGGAGCTACAGAATAAGACGGATGAAAATAGCACAGAAGAATTAAAGCAGATCGCCGGCTCTATTGCTCTAATACAGGAGAAAGACATAACCAGAAAGGCAGATGAGCTAACAGCGATCATCAAAGAAAAAGGCATAGACTTTCTGGGTTTTAAGCTGTGGACCGGCAATGGCTTTAAAAATAATATCAAGCTCGCCGCAGAGATTAAGAAAAGGAATCCTTCGCTTCCTCTATTTGCGGGAGGCCCTCACGTTGATTATTTTAGAGAGAGAATCTATAAGGTGACTGATCTTTTTGATGCTCTTGTTTACGGAGAGGGTGAGGAGACTATCGTGGCACTGGCCGAGTACGTCATTGGCAAAGGCGAGCTCAGTGACATTAATAACCTTGTGCTTAAAGAAGGAGACCGCGTTTATGAGACGCCGCAGAAACGGTTGACAGACTTAAATGTCTCTTTCCCTGTATATGACGATGACGTATACCCGGCTATGAAGGGGGACGGAAAATTAAAGATATTTATCGCCGAGTTTAGCAGGGGGTGTCCGAACAAATGTAATTTTTGCGGACATTCAAATAAAAGCGGGTTGGATCGCAGGAACAAGACCTCTGAAAATATAATACGAGAGTTTAATTATATCTCAGAGACTCACGGGACTAGGGTCTTTAGAAATGGAGATTCAAATACGCCGGGCTCTGTCATCCAGGGAGTCGCGGAAAAAATACTGGAAGATGGCCTTGATGTCGAGTACGCCCTGATAAGCCACGTCAATAACCTTAAGAAAGAATTCTACGAATTGCTAAAGGAGTCCGGGTGTTTCTCAATCTTCTTTGGGATTGAGTCGGGCAATCAGCGAGTTCTCGATGAGGTGATAAATAAAGGCCTAGATCTGAATAAAGCAAAAGAAGCCATTAGAGAGGCAAAGGAGAAAGGCCTTTTTGTAGTCACAAGTTTTGTTTACCCAACCCCTGGCGAGACCGCAGAGACCGCGCAAGATACATACGAATTCATTAAAGAGACCCGTCCTGATGTGGCAACGTTTTGTCCGCCGATTGTTACGCCCAAGAGTACCTGGGGTGATTATCCTGAGAAGTTCGGTATAGAGCTTGGTGAAGGTTATTTTGATGATCTGATGTTATTTACACCCGCACTTTTTTATCCGCCAACGATGTGGCAACCCATGAATTATAAGATCAATGGTAAAGATTTTTTTACGGTTGCAAAGGAGTCCGATAGCTTTGCGAAGGCACTGGAAGAAGACGGTGTCTTAACGCAGGTCATGGAGGATGCGGCACTGATGGCCAGGCACTGCGACTTGGGGTATAGCGAGTTTAGGGATAATGTCCGTCGTTACTTGACAGTGGGTGATCAGGAGAATATGCAGGAAATAGTAAGGAAGATTAATTCTAGCGTCTTAGTAGTAAATAAAGTGCATGCAGGGAATTCATTGGTCTGCTAGAGAAGGTGTTCTGTGGAGTTGCCAAGCTAAAAATGAAATAGGAGGGTAACGGATGAGTATTGTTGTGGAGAGGGCCCAGACGAACACTGAAAAAAATAACTGTTTTAAGGTTCGCTACGATGTGTTCTTCAAGGAGACAGGCTATATCCAGAAACAAAATGAACTTGGAATTGAGGCAGATGACTTCGATGAGCTAGATACGACCTATCACTTTCTGGCGCGGTATAACAATGAATTGGCAGGGGCTGCCAGACTGGTGATGCCGAATACGGATGTTGCAAAGACCAAAAAAATTATTTCGGATTACCAATAGAAGAATTATTCGACATTGAGCACTACAAAAGAAAAAAAATAAGGATAGCAGAAATATCGCGGTCAAGTGTAAAGCATAAATACAGACGCACGAGGACGATTTTTTATCTCTGGCAGGAGTTGATCAGGTTCGCTCAATCAAAGGGAATAACCCATCTGGTCACTAATGTTAACCCTGAGACCGATAGATTAAGTGATGCCTATCTGGTCTATGACCTGATCAAATCCAGCGGGCTGGTAGACAGGCAGATATCGGTAACACCGAAGAGGCCTGGGATAGGCAAGGTGCGCAGCTTCAGGTTTCCTTTAACCGATAGTACTTGCTGCGAACACAGTAGTGATCAAGACGGCCTGGTAAAGATAAATATGCCGCCGACCCTGAAGCTTTTTTCTAGAGTCGGGATTATGTTCACGGGAGAGCCGGTTTATTGCGAAAAGATCGATATGTGTGCGATGCCGATGGACTGGGCTCTGAAAGATATTGAAAAAAACTTCTTCTCGAAGTTTAACAAAAAGCCGGTGGCAGTAGAAAAATATCATTAGCCTGGAACTCAGGCGTAAGCATTAATTTTATCCAATATGGAGGTTTAGTGTGAATAGAAGAGAAGATCACCTTGAGCTTATCTTTAATAAGCTACACGGAATATCGGTTGAAGATGAGCAGGATGGTGAATTCCTGGAGATGATGTTTTCTGCTGTCTTACCAAAGAAACAGGCTCGGTCAGCATCAAAAATATATATGGACAAGTATGATGATATAAGAAGTGTCTTTGACGCACCACCGGAAGAGCTCAGGGGGCTCGGTGATCTCGGTTATAAACCTGCGGTTCTTATTGGCCTTATAAAGAAATCGGCGGAGTTCTACTTGAAGGAAAAGATCGTAAAAAGGGATCTGCTCGCTGGCAGCCAGGATGTCGTTAACTATCTGAAGTGGACGCTTGCAAGTGAGAAGGTCGAAAAATTTATGGCACTCTACTTGAATTCAAAGATGGAATTGCTAGATATGGAAGTGATAAACGAAGGCATTGTTAATCAGACGGTTGTTTATCCGAGAAAGATCCTTGAGTATGCCTTTAAGCATAATGCGGCCGCAATAATATTTGTACATAATCATCCGAGTGGAGATCCTACACCGAGCTTGTTTGACCGTGAACTTACTAAGAAACTTGTAGCCGCCGCAATGGCAGTGGATATCGCGGTGCATGATCATATCATTATCGGAAAGGGCGGAACATTCAGTGCCAGAGAAGACGGATGGTTTGGCGATACCAGCCGTGCTATCGCAATGAAAATACAGAATAAGTCTAATGTGTTACATGAATAAATAAATCGCTTTCTAATGACCTGAAGATAAGAAGTGTAGCTTTCTTTTAAAGAAGAGGCCTGGTGAAATTGCTAGGCCTCTTCTTTATTTTAGAGAGCTTTAAAGTTTTGCAGCTGGTTTTGATGAAAAACTCGGTGCTATTTGTATAGACTTTTTTTGAGTCAAAGTATGGAGAGTGTGGCCGGTTTGGGTGACGAGCGAGACCTATTGGGGTTTTCTGTGGAGTTGGGTGAAAGAAGTTTTTAACGTAACATGCTATATTGTAGGTGTTGTTTTGTTAGATTATTTCCGGGCGTGAGTGTCTTGAATTTTTATGATTATAGCTGTTAACTTGGTGAGAGGTTTTTCATTTGAGCGGACTCTGGAATACAGCACTTAAGGCAGCCGGTTTTCTAAAGGGTGGTATTTGGCAGATCAAACTCGACGGCTTGCCACGAAGAAAGTCTTTTCCAATAGAGCAGCTCAGAGTCGCCGTGCTTACGGTACGCGGCTTTGATCAGGATAAATGTTTCTTGCGTGCCTCGGCCCTTACGCTCTATACTTTGCTCTCGATTGTGCCGGTAGTGGCAATGGCCTTTGGTGTAGCCAAGGGCTTTGGAATGGAGCAGTTGCTGGAAGCGCAACTGATCGAAAAATTCGCAGGTCACGAGGAGGTTATTACCAGGGTTGTCGGCTTTGCTCGTCTTTTGCTCTCTAATACAAAGGGTGGCCTTGTCGCTGGCGTTGGTGTCGGGATACTACTCTATTCTGTTATAAAAGTCATGGGTAATATCGAGCGAACCTTTAACGAGATCTGGGAGATTAAAAAAGGCCGTACCTTTAGAAGGAAGATCACTGACTACCTCTCGGTAATACTTATCGCACCGATTCTTATTGTCGTATCCGGCAGTATCACTATCTTTATCACCTCGCAGCTGACCACGTTAACAGGGCAGGTGGCGTGGATAGGGGCCTTTAGCAGTTTAATCTTCTTTGCCTTGAAGCTTGTGCCTTATTTTTTGATATGGCTTTTATTTACCTTTGTTTATATCTTTGTGCCGAATACCAAGGTCTCTTTCAGGTCGGCCCTTATGGCCGGGCTCTTTGCAGGGACGAGTTACCAGATATTACAGTGGGTCTATATTACCTTTCAGGTTGGTATCGCCCAGCATAATGCGATCTACGGAAGTTTCGCGGCCTTGCCGCTCTTTCTTATCTGGATTCAGCTGAGCTGGCTTGTCCTTCTTTTGGGTGCTGAGTTTTCATTTGCGACCCAGAATGTTAAGACCTACGAATTTGAGCCGGATTGCCGGAAGGTTAGCCCGCACTTTAAAAAACTCCTTTCGCTTCAGATCGTACATTTAATTATTAAGAACTTTCAGCAAGGCGAGGTCTCGCTCTCGGCTGATTGTATCTCCCAGAGGCTCGGCACTCCGCTGCGACTGGTGAGGGTTGTCTTGGCTGAGTTGGTCGAGAGCAGTGTGCTCTATGATAGCAGGGTCGATGATAGTCGAGAGCTGTTTTATCATATTGGGCGCGATATCAATGAGCTTACGGTAGGTTACGTCGTTGACGCTCTGGAGCGAAGCGGGGTAGAGACTATCCCACTTGCCGATACTGAGGGGCTCAGGGAGATAAAAGATGCGCTCGATCTCTTTAAGGAAAGGGGCGAGGAGAGTTCTTCTAATAGGTTGCTAAAAGATATTTAGGGCAGGTGCTTGTGAGTTTTCAGGCTCTGCGAAGGTTTGCTTAGTGGTTTGGATTATCTAAGTTTAAACTCAACGCGGCTTGCCTTGATGCCTTTTCTGTTTTTTGGTTTTAGCTCTTCCGGCCAGACGATAAATATCCTGGCGGCATCTATCTTGCCTGAGCCAAGAATGTAGTCCTTTATAACCTGCGCGCGCATCGTCGCAAGCTCGCGTAGATCGTCGTCGGTGACCAGAATATGCGAAAGCATTAGCCGTCGCATCTCTTTTGCATCAATCTTTTTAGTCATCCCAAGGGCGTTTTTTGGTTTCTTGAACTTTTCTTTTTTATAGGCCTTCCAGAGATATTTATCAAACTTACCTGTCTCTATCGTAAGAGCAACGAGCGCGGCTTGCCCTTTTTTCTTTGCGATCTTCCTGAACCTCTGCGCCTTTACTTTACTGATGAGTCTATCGTTCATTATCTTTAACCGGTCTGTTTTTATGTCTACGTACCCGCTGATCTCGATCTTAAGAGACGGGCGTTCATAGAGGGCACTTGCCAGTGTATCTAGCTTTTTCATATTGGCCGGGGTCGGTGTATGTGAGCCGGGCTCTAACTCGACGTAGCTCAGTTCATCACCGCCGCCACCGACTATGGCGCCAATAAGGGAGAAGGGCGAGGTGACAGCCTTTGTGACGAGCTTGATAAACATCTTGATGACTATGCCGCTTACGCTGAACTCAGGGTCATCGGTACGCCCGGTTACGGGCAGATCAATCTTGATTTCACCGCGCCTGTTCTTCATCAGACCCAGGGCGAACTTGACCGGTAGTTTCGTGGCTTGCTCGCTCTCAACGCGCCTGCCAAGCGTCATCTGATCTGCCAGAATAACGTTGCTTGCCAATAGCTTTTTATTATCTATTTTATAGCTGAGATCCAGCATTAGCTTGCCTTTACTGATGGTATGCCCTATGAATTTACCTGAATACGGAGTTACGCTGCTTAGTTCAAAGTCCGAGAGCTTGCACTTTATATCGATATAAAGATCTTTGGCAAATGGTTTAGTCTTGCCGCTAATAGATAGCGGCGCGTGCTGGTCTATCTTTGCAGAGAGCTTTATTCGGGTAGTAGAGTCGGCTGTGGTCGAGAAGTCTTTGATCTCGCCGTTTATAGATGCAAGTTTTACCGAGTAGGCAGGGCTCAGTGTCTGGTCGGAGAACCTTACGAAACCGTCTTTGAGCGTTACCCTAGATATATTTATCATCGGCGCACCGGGTGCCGGGGCTTTGTCTTTTTTGATCTCTTTGACGTTATTGTCGGGTTTGTTCGGGTCGGGCTTGCTCTGGGTAGGGGCAAGGGCAAGCAGGTTTACCTTGCCGGCCCTGTTGCGTACTATGTTAATTGCCGGTCTTTCTATTAAGACGGAGGCGATGTCTATCTTCTGCTCAAAGAGTTTTGCCTTGGCAAGGTCGAGTCGAAGGAGAGCAAGGTCTATCATTTTATTGTCTTTCTTGTCTCTCAGCTGTATGGAGCTAACCTCGATTACTCCGCTAAGCACGAGCGAGGGAGACTTGTCTTTATATTGAATGTAGGAGAGCGTAGTATCGGTACTTAGGTAGCCGGAGGTGAAGTTGAAATTCAGCTTAACCGGTGAGTACGCCGCGTAGTGCGGAAGAAAGAGCTTAGTTAGTTTTATCTTAAAGCTCGTCTCTAGTGAGTCGGAAAACGGTTTTGTAGTACCGTCAAATCTGAAGAGCGTATCATTGACAATTGCCGAGAAGGAAGGCTTGACAAAGCTCTCTATATCAGAGGGCATATTAGATATAAATGGCAGCTCTGTCTTGATATCAGTAATGCGGTGTGTGAGTTTTTTTGCAAGGTCTTTGATCTCGACCCTGCCGTTGCTGATCTGAATGTTATTGATAGAAAAGGCCAGTCCCTTACCGTCTTCCTTTTTTTCTGAGGTTTCCGGAGTCTTTGATTTCTGCTCTGGTATAAGGTCTGCGAAGTTATATGTCATATCCGCCCCTCGTACGATATTTACGCGAGGAGACCTTAGTTGAAATTCCTTTACTACGATGCCTTTTCTGGTAATAGAGGTTGCCTCGAGGTCAATAAAGAGTTCATCAAGAGAGGCAAAGACCTCGTTACCGGTGCGCTGGCCTATGCGTAGGCCAGTAAGGGAAAGGGTAAGGCTGAAGGGGTTAATCTTAATCGACTCGATAGTGACCGGACGGTTTAGGTTATCGCTGAGTTTGCTGGCAAGTATTAATTTAAGGGCGAAGGGCAGGATCAAAAAACCTATAAGGGTATAAAGTGCGAAGGCTGCTACTATGCAGATCAAGGCCTTACGGGCTCTTTTGCCTGACCTAGTTGTCTTCTCAGGTGATTGAGTCATTAGTAAATGCCACCTGCCCGGGTTGGGTTACCGCACCTGCTCTGCACGAAGGATTACCTTGTACCCGAATTATACCATAGAAGCTCTGCTATTGTTTAGGATGGTTTTTGGTTGATGGAGGTATGTTTTGTTATGTTTCTGTCTGTGGCTGATAAGATCTTTGACCTCATCAATCATCGTCAATAGAAGTTTAGATTAAATACCTCTAACATCGAGCTTACCTTAAACGATACCTTCCTCATCAGGAGTGGGGTAAGGGTTAGGAGCCATAGTAGGTATTCCGGCTTGTTGTGTTGAGCGCAGCCCTTTAGATGCTTTCGGGCAAGTTTGCTGTTTTTGCCCGTTTTCATTAAAGCGATTGCCAGTGCTTTGTTTAGTCCGCCTAATTTCTTATCGACTGCGGCCTTGTTGCGCGAATAATAATGACTGTCATTTAGGCCGTGCTTTTCGGCGATTTCTATCAGATTTGTATATTTTTTAAATAATAGTTCCGCTCCGTTGGGTTTGTCTCTGGTCGTTGAGATCTGATCATCATGATATCGCAGTTTGTATGTCGGTACATCTATGAAGGCGACACTGTACGACTTTGTAATCTTCAGGACAAACTCGTAGTCTTCAAATAGCCAGTAAGGTTCATGTTGCCCTCCGAGGTCGTCGAGCAAACTTTTCCTGAACATGACGGTATTGGTGGAGAGTATGAGCTCATTATAATACCTGTCGAATACATTGCCGACATAGATTTTTTTATCGTTCCATTTTTCTAGCTTAACTCCAGCGTCTGTTATGGAAAAGCTTTTTGAGTAGATATTTTCATAGGTCGCCTCGCTACCCAAGTATGCTGACCTATGATATTTTTTCAGATGAAGCTCGTTTAATATTCCTGTATCGTTAAAGGCGGATAGTTCAGAGCAAACCATGGCTACGTCTTGATGTTTATCCAGAAAGTCTGCCTGGATTTCTATTTTATACTGGTAGTAAAGGTCATCTGAGTCAAGAAATGCAATGAACTCTCCGCGGGCCATATTCATGCCGATGTTTCGCGCGCGTGCCGGACCTCCATTTTCTATATAGATATACTCTATCTTGTCCCGGTAGGGCTTTATCCTCTCTTCAGTATCGTCGTTAGAGCCGTCATCGACAACTATTATCTCGATTTCGCTGTAGGTCTGATTGAGTACGCTCTCAATCGCCTCCACGAGAAAGCCCGCCCTGTTGTAGGTCGGTATGATAACGCTCACCAATGTTTTTTTCATTTCTTTTGGTCCTATCTGGTTGTGCAGAGGCCGTAGGCAAACAAAAAAAAGCCTCAAAAAGGTCTGGATTTCCCTATTTGAGACTGCCATAGTATTATGTCTGTGTGAGGCTCTATGCTGCTGTCAGTTGATTTTTTACTGGCAATATTGATCTGACTTTATCTTCAGGATGATAAATCTTAACATATGAAACTATTTTTTGCAAAGGGTATTCATTTTTTGAGAAGAAGGCTGGTTGAAAGGGGATACTTTATGCCGGCAGCAATGTTATATTTAGCGATAAGGTTGAAAAGTGTTCAGTACAGGAAGTCGTTTCCGTGAGGTTATTTTTATTCTTGTTGGATGATCTTTGCAAGCGTTGCTTTTAGAGCAATGGTGGGCCGCAAAGGGACCTGGCCTTTGGCCCGCTTCGTCTAAGATGAGTGATTGCGATTAAGAGGTATGTGCGAGGGCCTCCGCCCTGTTACCGGATTTTGCTGAATATTAGAAAATTTTCCGGAAAATCAGTCCCACATTCAAGGTCGAAGTGCAACAGAGGCGGAAGCGACCTCAAGCGGTGTTTTGTAGCCCAGACACTTTCTGGGCCTGTTGTTGATCAGTGATTCTACCCTTGCCGCCTGCTCGTCCGTTATTTTAGCGAAGTCCGTAC